>NZ_CP009528.1:2400000-2704744 GCF_000970025.1 Methanosarcina barkeri MS | reverse complement strand
CGGTTTCATTTGTTAACCTTTATTATGAATAAATTATTATATTAAGAGGTATATTCAAAGTTTAATATGGAGATTCTGAGGAGTTAACAATCAGGTGCCTCAAAATCAAAAACGAATTTTTGAGAACCCAACCCACAACAAAGAAACCATTTACCCAGAATTCCCTATATATATAAAAAAGAAGTGAAATATATGTTCTGGAGTAAGGACTATATTGTAGAAAGGCTGAGCAAAATCCCTAGAACCCTGGAAGACATTTCAATAGAAGTTTTTGAAGGTGTACCCCCTACAAATGATTTTTTACAAAAAGCTGGCCTTTCAAGCGAGAACTGCATAGATGCATCCTGCGTCTGCAAAGACTCCCACATAAATGTGGGTATAGAACAGGCAGGTATGGAAAAAGAACTAATGTACCCTTATGTAGATGATTCCGTTCCGAATGAATTTGCGGTTCAGTCAACTCAATACCAGTTTATGGTGCCTTATGAAATCCTTGACAATAACATAAGGAAAGAATACAGGATATTCCAGCCCGAAGAACTGAAAGCAAAGTTTCCTGTAGCTTATAAACAGCTAATGGAAATCAAACAGCCATCTGAGGCCAAAACACAGGAACTCATTTCGGCTGATTACCGTTTCGAAAATGAAAGTTTCCTGCGGTATATAAACACACCTAAAATCATCATTACCAGCAACTCTCGCCTTCATGCCTCATATGATCCGACCGGAAAGCATGTTTTTGCGAATGGAGTAGGTGTCGTTCTCGGAGATCCCACACTCTATCTTTATGTTACGGCCGTACTCAACTCTTCAATAGCAAAGGCTTTTCCTGAGGTCTGGAGACGCAAAGAGGTACAGAGCAGAGTCAAACTTAATTCACAAATGCTGAAAAGGTTCCCAATCGCGTTCCCTAAAAAAGAGGGTATCGAGAATGTTATAAGCACAATCTCCCGTTACCTGATTTACCTGAACAGGCAAAAACAGATGGCAAAAACCTACGCGATATCAGGTTACCAGGAGCTCATCGACTTCTACAAGAGAATTTCGGATCTTCTGATTCTGGACACATACATTACAAATGACCTTGACCCGAGGCTTCTTGACGTCCTTACCGAAAACATCACGGCATCCGATGGAGGATTTGAATACAGCGACGATATAACTCTCCTGATCGGACTGCAGGAAATAAAGAAGAACATTCTGAATTCTCCAGACTTTGGCAATTGCAGGTTCAGTAACGAGTTCACAAACATTCTAGCAACTCTGAAAAACAACACTGTCTGGTAAAAGAAAAAACTCAGCCAGTCCTGCGTTATTTTCCTTTCCAGATACTTTAACTTTTTATTTTCCGGACTTTTGACGTTATTATTTTCCGGATGTTTCGGCTTTTTATTTTCAATGCAGTCTGATTTTTCTTTTTCGAATACTCCATTTCAAGCCTGAGTTCTGTGAGTTTAAACTGCACCAGGGAGTTGATACTGTGCTGAGAGGAGCATGCCGTTTTCTTAGCTTAAGGTGACAGAGAGCCGTAGAGATAAAAAGTAATTCTCAGTATCCGATTCAATTGATCCTGTCAGGCCTCCGTGGAATCGAAAACAAATTCCGCATAAACTGGATAGTGGTCCGAAACAGCATCCGTTTCTTCTGAAGTCAGGTTATATTCAAGGTCATATTTGGCACATACGATAACCGGAATTCCTGATAGAACATGAATTCCTGATAGACTAAAATCCCGATAGATCAAAATTCCAGATAAACTAAAATTTCAGATAGACTAAAATTCCAGATAGACTAAAATTCCAGATAGACTAAAATTCCAGATAGACTAAAATTCCAGATAGACTAAAATTCCAGATAGACTAAAATTCCAGATAGACTAAAATTCCAGATAGACCAGCCTAACCTGTCAAGATATTGTTTTATTGTTCGTTATCTGTTACGAATTTTAATGCATATGTGAATTAGGGCAACTCTAATAAAATATGCTGCTGAGCAAGCTTATTTAATATAGGAGCATTTCAAAATATTTACAATTGCCATAATTAAATTTCCAGAAAGATGTTTATATTTTCAGATAAACATGTTTATTGGACTGCTTTTCGTTACGGAGGGGTGAAATATGACTGATTTCAAGAAAGACTCAGGAAAAGAAGATATTTCTGATGAAAGTACCTCTATCAAAGCTAAAGATAAAAATCCAGAGAAAGAAATGGAAAAGGAAACAGGAAAAGAAATAGAAATAAATAGGACTTACGCAGTTAAAATGCCGAAAACTTGATATCTTTATAAATATACTTATGGCTTAGTGTTTCTCTAAAAACGTACGGAGTTATGGACATAAATCCACCTAAGTGTACCGACATTGACTACATTAATTTTCTCATTGCGGCTTCTAACGTTTTTAGCTGTACTGAAGCTGCTAGATGTTATCCAGACATAGCTAATGCTCCTTCTCATGATGCTTTTACTCGTTGCCTTCAAAGGCAACCTCCAGACACGGAAGCACTATGGGAGGAAGTAAAAAGTTATGTCAAGCTTAAGGGAGGATACCTAATTGTTGATGATTCAACATTAGATAAACCATACGCAGAAGAAATTGCTTTTGTTCGTCGTATGTGGAGTGGAAAACATCATCGTACTGTAAAGGGAATAGGCCTGGTTACCTTAGTTTGGACTGACGGTACAACCGTTATACCTATCGATTTTCGAATTTATAACATCGATGTAGACGACAAAACAAAGAATGACCATTTCCGTGATATGCTTGACAAGGCCGAAGAACGTGGTTTTAATCCCAAATTCGTTTTATTTGATACATGGTATGCAAGTGTGAAAAACCTTAAAGCCATTAGACAGAAAGAGTGGCATTTCCTTACAAGATTGAAAAATAATCGTTTGGTAAATCCTGACAACAAGGGAAATGTGCCACTTGAAACAGTAGATATTCCTCCAAAAGGACGTGTGGTTCACCTCAAAGCATATGGATTTGTAAAGGTGTTTAGGATAGTTTCAAAAAATGGAGACACGCAACACTGGGTTACAGATGTGCAAGAGATGGATGAAGCAAAACGTGAAGATTTGGCAAAGAAGTCATGGAAAATTGAGGAATATCATAGGGGAATAAAACAGTTCTGTGGTGTCGAAAAATGTCAGGCAAGAAAGGAAGAATCACAAAGAGCACATATAATGTTCTCATTAAGAGCTTTTCTTAGACTGGAATTACAAAGAATCAAAAGTGGAATATCCTGGTTTGAAAGTGCTATGAAAATTAGAAGAGTGGCAGTGACAGAATACTTAAGGAATCCCCAATACACGTTAAATTAATTCAAATATTTGAAAGTTTGGAAAAAACAATATGCTAGGAGCCAACTGCGTAACTCCTAATAAAAACAAAAAATCACAGAAATCTGCTTGAAAGGTACGAACAGCGTCTGAAAGATCTTGATCCGGAGCTTATCACCCCTGAAGATGAGATTGCTCTAAAGGAAGCTTTTATACATGCAAAAGAGACTTTTGAACCAGAGGAGCTGGTAAGCTGGTTCACAGTTAAAGCCGAGCCCTTTTATAGATCCGTATCCTGGAAAGTGCTCCTTTCCCTCTATGAAGAACTGCTTGGTATTGTGGAAAAAAAGCCTGGGCCTGAAAGTCCGGAAACCGCTTCTGTACTGAACGGACTTGCAGGGATCTACCGCTATATGGGAAATTATGACGAAGCTCTGAAGCTTTTTTCAAGAGCCTTAAAAATTCGTGAAAATCTCCCAGATCAGCCCAGGCCTGAAACCGGGAATACGCTCGGTGAGCTTGGAATTCTTTATACTCTTATGGACCGGCGCAAAGAAGCTCTTTCATTTTATACCCGGGCACTTGAGATCCAGAAAAAATTTCTGAGCCCGAAAAATCTAGGCGCTGTAAGAACACTGAACAGGACGGCCTTTTTCTATAAGGGGCTGGAAAAACCCGAGAAGGCTGAAGAATGCTTCAGGCTGGCTCTCAAACTTCTGGAACAGCTTCAGGACC
Source organism: Methanosarcina barkeri MS (assembly GCF_000970025.1). GTDB lineage: Archaea > Halobacteriota > Methanosarcinia > Methanosarcinales > Methanosarcinaceae > Methanosarcina > Methanosarcina barkeri. The sequence goes on along the minus strand of NZ_CP009528.1, from coordinate 2,700,727 downwards.
AGGAGTCTGACAACCGTGTGGTTATGGGATACAGAGCCGGAACCCTGAACAACCTGGGTGTTCTGCTCTCGGAAATGGGCAAACTTGACGAAGCTGAGGACAGGTACGGGCAGGCTTTAGAGCTTCAGGAAAAGGTTTACGGCCCTGAACACCCGCAGGTGGCTCAGACTCTAAACAATCTTGCCCTGCTCTATTTCCAGACCACAAGGTATGAGAAAGCCATGATTCTTTATACACGGTCCCTGGAAATTATGGAAAAATTCGGAAAAATCGAACATACGGGCTTTGCTACGACTCTGAACAACCTGGCAGGCGTATACGTCCAGAAAAGCCGCTATGAAAAAGCCCTGGAGCTCTATACAAGAGCGCTCGAAATCCGGGAACGTGTCCTTGGTCCTGACGACCCTGATGTTGCCAAGACCCTGAATAACATGGGCGAACTCTACAGGATCCTTGGCCAGCACAAAAAAGCCCTTCCTCTCTACACCCGCGCCCTCAAGATCTATGAAACAACTCTCGGCCCTATACATCCCGATGTAGGCACAACCCTGAATAACCTTGCAGGCCTCCACGAAAGCATGGGTGAATACGAAACCGCAATAAACCTCTACGAAAAAGCCCTCGATATTATCGAAAAGGAATACGGGCCCGACCACCCATATTTCAAGATCACACGGAATAATTTAATTGGCCTGTATGAGAAAATGGAGAGAAGCTGGCGGAAATAAGAACTTACTCATTTTATCTCTATTTTAATTATTTGATTCCGATTTAAATTATTTTTTCCGATTTAAATCATTTTATCTCGATTTATAAGTCTCAATTTTTTAGAGTCAGAATAAGAGGGTCTCAAATTAGCTTTAAAAAAATCTCTAATTTAATTTGATACCCACCTATTTGAAAGAATTCCTTTTTTTTGATTTAAAGGTATTATTTGCTTTCTTTTGGTTCAGGTTTTCCGAAAAGAGGGGTACTGTGGGTATTTTACAGTATCATTGCGTTTTTCTTATTATCCGTATCCCACGAGTTTATTGCCAGGGGATAGATTCGAATCTCTGTCCACCTTTTTCTAACTATTAATGCGCAAAAATCAACTCATAGTATACTATACATAGCTATAGTTAGAAACACAATAAGTAATTATATATATTTATTTGTATATATTGTAAGTATGGAATTCGGGGGTATAAAAACAAATATGGAATTAAAATTCAATTTTTGGTTATAATTATATGACCTTGACAAATTTTACTAATAAAACAAATAACTGAGCAGCTTCCACGAGATGGGGGTTTGAGTTTTCTCTTTATTCGTATCGCAAGCAAGGGTTCGAGGTAAGATTACCAATTGAGTAAAGGATAGTACAGGCAAGAACCCTCTGCAGGCTTTCAGGCTTTGTACACGTATTGCCCCGTTTATCACGCGGGCAATATTGGCGGTGAACCGGGCTGGATCGAAGGGAATTCAAGGAAGTGGCTGTGAAGTTCGACTATCACAATAATCACTGGCACAGCCGGTGTCATGAGCTATTGCTCAAACACATCCAGATTACTTTAAAAAGTTTGACAGACCTTGAATATTCAATACAAAGAATAATACAAGGAATCAAACTATGGCAAACATAATAGAAGAATTGCTGGACGTCCTGATGGTCCCGCCCGACAAGAAAATCGACCTGAAGAAGGACTATGACCCCGGATTTACCGGCAAATGGATGAAGAAAGAAGAGGCCGAAAAGACCCTGGCCGAAGGCATCCAGATACTGTCTGAGATGCAAGACAAGCTCTGGGCCCAGAACCAGTACGCTGTGCTCATAATCCTTCAGGCCCTCGATGCAGCCGGCAAAGACGGCACTATCAAGCACGTCATGTCAGGAGTCAACCCGCAGGGCGTTGATGTCCACAGTTTCAAGGTACCTTCCAGCGAGGAACTGGACCACGATTATTTATGGCGCAACTTCAAGGCCCTGCCCTCTCGCGGCCGCATCGGGATTTTCAACCGTTCCTACTATGAAGAAGTCCTGGTCGTGCGCGTACATCCTGAGTTTCTCGCCAACCAGCAACTACCCCCTGATCTGAAAGACGAGCATATATGGAGTCGACGCTTCGAGGAGATCAACAACTTCGAGAAGTATCTGGTTAACAACGGCATCATTGTCGTCAAGTTCTTCCTGTACGTGTCCAAGGATGTTCAGAAGGAGCGTTTCCTGGAGCGGACACTGATGCCGGAAAAGAACTGGAAATTCTCCGCAGCCGACATAAAAGAGCGCGCATTTTGGGACGATTATATCGCCGCCTACGAAGACATGTTCAACCATACAAGTACTGAGTGGGCGCCCTGGTACATTGTGCCTGCCGATCACAAATGGTTCACGCGGCTGGCCGTGGGAGCCGTTCTCTACAACACGATGAAGAACCTCAACCTGGATTATCCTACCGTCAGCGAGGAGCAGAAACAAGCTTTACTTGTGGCTACGGAGGAACTCGAAAGAGAGGACGGTGGCGTGAAAGATAAAGCCGTCTTAAAGGCTGAAGAGAAGGCAGCTGCCGATCATGAAGTTACGGCTGCGAGCAGTGCGGTCACCGAGGACGAAGTTAAAAAGAGGGGAAAAAAGGAAGGCAAGAAAAAAGGCAAGAAGAAAAGGTAAGGTCACGTCGGAAAGCCGGGTTACTCGCACCAGAAAGCATCAAAGTCCCCTCACTTTTTGAACTAAAGGAGAGGAAACATGTCACATCAACCTGATCAAACCACATCACAGGGTTCAGTCCAAAAGATGTCAGATGTAAAATGGTATGCGATTACGCCGGCAGAAGTCGCCAGCCAGCTCCAGGTCGATCCGGTCAGGGGCTTGAGTACGACGGAGTTGCAACAGCACTTTCAGCAGTATGGTCCGAACAAACTGGCGGATAAGAAAAAGAGCCGGGATGGCAGGCCTTTCTGCGCCAGTATCGTGACCTCATACAGATCATTCTGCTGGTGGCTGCGGCTGTCAATCAACTTTTCACTGGAAAATGGGTAACCACGTTGGTGCTGGTGAGCCTGACCGTCTTTAACGCGGTTCTGGGTCTGCGTGTGGAGTCAAAGGCCGAAGCCAGCCTGGCGGCATTGGCCGGGACAATGAAGAACGTTGTCCGTGTGCGTCGGGAAGGCGAGGTAAAAGAAATCGAGGCCGAAGGACTGGTGCCCGGCGACATTGTGTTGATGGAGGCTGGCAATGTTGTTTCTGCCGATGGCCGTCTGTTCGTGGCGGCCACGATAGAGATTGAGGAAGCCGCCCTCACCGGCGAGAGCGTCGCCACTCTGAAGGACACCGCTACCATTACAGTTCCGAGGTTTCCCTGGGCGACCGCGTGAACATGGCGTTCATGAATACTTCGGTCACTCGCGGACATGGAGAGATGATCGTCACCACCACCGGTATGGGCACAGAGATGGGGAATATCGCGGACTTGCTAAACAAAACCGAGGCGGCAAAAAAACACCCTTACAAAAGCAGCTCGATCGACTAACGATGATTATTGCGGCTTTGGCGGGCCTTGCCTTCATCCTGATGGTTATTCTGGGACTGCGCAGCGGACAGGCACTAGACGCAATCTTCATCGCCGGCGTAGCGCTGGCGGTCTCAGCCATCCCTACCGGCCTGCTAGCTGTAGTTACCATCATGTATTCCATGGGTACGGACGGCTCAGAACGCCATTGTCAAGCGGCTACCGTCGGTGGAAACACTCGGCTCGGTCTCAGCTATTTGCTCCGACAAAACCGGCACGTTGACGCTCAACAAGATGACAGTGCGAGAGTTCAGCATACCCGGCCAGAATCGCTACAGGATCTCAGGTGAAGGCTACAGTACGCAGGGAATATTAGAGCATACAAGCGGCGTCGCCGCAGGACAGCCATGGAAAAAGGGTACTCCTGCTTACAGTACACAAGGACAGTTACTGAGTACAGGCGGTACTAGGATAGATCTTGATCCTTTCCTACTGCCGATGGCACTATGCTCCGATGCTCGCCTAGACGGTGAAGCATTGATCGGCGACCCTACCGAAGGCGCGCTGATCGTGCTGGCCGAGAAGGGGGGTCAGCGTGGAAGACGCTCGTCAGATGTACCCGCGCGTGGCCGAAGTGCCTTTCGACTCCGATTACAAGTTCATGGCTACGTTCCACAACATGAAGAACGAGCAGGGCAAGTCGGTGGCGCGCTGTTTCGTCAAGGGAGCGCCGGATGTGCCGATCGCGCGTGCCGGTTAGTACTGGCCTGCCAGGTGGTGAGAATTATCCTATCACCAAGGAGAATCGCAACCTGGCGTTCCAGGAAAACGACCGCATGGCCGAAGCGGGTTTAAAAAATGTGAACAATCAAGGTTCCGGGTAAAATCCGTCTTTCAATACTTTCCCATCATCTTCGCAATCGCCCTGTGTATCCCATGTATACTGAATCCGTTTCCGAGGTACATCATCGGGCAATGTTCGGTCATGCATTCGAGACCTTCTGCCTTGCATGTGTCCATAGCTTTTTCGGTTTCTGTTCTCCAGTGAAGCCAGATTTTAGTGATGCCTTTCTCCTTCAGGGCAGGAATAAAGTTTCCAGGGTCGGTTATTGTGACGCCCAGTACGGCGCGGTCAAGGCCGGCTGGAAGTTCGGAGACTGTTCTTAAAGAACCGGATTCCGGCTTGTCTGAAAGGTCGATGATATAGACATCTTTGCCCCGGTTTTTAAGTTCGGATATAGCCCACTTCATTGCAGGTTTTGTATGGTCAGTGATGAATGCATAGGTTTTTGCGTTCCAGAAGTTTTCCCTTTCGGATGTCGTTGGTTCCATCTTGAGTTCCCCCGATTAGATTCTAAATTAAGTATATCTTCTGTTTCATATAAAAAACACAATGCAGTTTTCAGCCAGCTTCCGGCCAGCACAGAAAGAGTTTCTGAAATGTAGAGTTTCTTAAATGTGGAGTTTCTTAAATGTCAGGCTGGATAACATATGAGTGGTATAAAGAAGTACAAAAGACTGAAAAGACCGAAAAAACTAAAAATATAAAAAGGGCAGCAGATCCGGATAGGATTCTGCTTATTTTTCTTGTTTATCCTGCTTACTGCCCCTGAAGCTTCTGTCCTGCTGCCTGAAGTGCTCCGCCGAGTGCCTTTGCGAGTTCACAGTTCTGAGAACACTTTGAAGGGCAGTTACAGTACTTAGGAGCGTTTTCTGCCATCCATTGCCCCAGAAAACCGAAGGCTTTGAGCTGGTCTTCATTTGCAGTCTGTACGAAGTTGTTTATATCCTGTAATTCCATGATTTATCACCGAGATCAGGAATGTTGTATATATTTATATACTTAAGCGTTATAATTATGTACATGGTATTGATTGTATAGAAAAATGACCTTAAATTAACAAACTTTGATAATCCCTTTAATTATCAGCTTTAAATAAGCACGGTCAATAAACCCTTCACGATCAATAAATCCTTCAGTTTCAGTCTTAATAACCTTTAATGAAGCCTTTAATTACCAGTATTCCTAGTTACGTTAATTGTTGTCCTGATTACAACAAACTTTAACTAAAATAATTTTAATTTCCTATAAAATAAAGTTTTAAAAAGTTTCCGAGGTAAATAAAAAATGGAGATGGCTAACGAAAATTCCGAGACTTATTACCGGGAGGAACTTCACTCAATTAAGGAAGAAGTAACATCCTTGCGGAACGAGTTCTCACGGTTTTTGCAGAAAGCAAACCAGCAGCATATTGAAGAAATGATTGGGGAGATGAGAAAGAGCTTCATGAAGCCCATGGTAGACTATCTCTGTGAGGACGCAAGCGAGATAATGCATACCCGGATGACAACAGACTGCGGGATGCGGGATTTTTGTGAAAAGGCTTTTCGTGAGCTCTTGCATGAAACCGCAGGGCTTGTTGGAAGAGGCAGGATCGAAGCTGAAACCATAAAGCTGTACAGGGACAGGCTGGAAGAATTAAAAAAGGAATCTAAAAACTCAAATTGCAGCAAGTGTTTTTCGGAAGCTACGAATCTTTTTGAAAAGCAGGTCAAACTTATGCGCTCGCTCCAGATTTATGAGGAAAAAGGTGAAGAGGACAAAAAAATCGACATCAGCGAAATTGAGCCTGAAAAGCTGGTCACTGAAGTCTGCGAGCCGATAGCAAACCGACAGCGTCTACTAATGCTCAAAGCGCTTTCAGGGGAAAGCAAGACGTTTTCCGAACTTTCCAAACTTACAGGCCTACGCGGCGGAAATCTGCTTTTTCATCTTCAGAAACTCCTTGAAACAGGAATGATTTTACAGCGAAATGAACGGGGAGACTATATTATTACCAGGAAAGGTTACTCCACCCTGCAAGGGCTTTCCAAAATCTATTCTGAAATTGAGAATGAATAACAACAAAAATCTATTCTGAAATTGAGAATGAATAACAACAAAAATCTATTCTGAAATTGAGAATGAACAACAACAAAAGCAGTATTAGTGAAAAAACAATTGCGGGGAAAATGTAAACCAATAAAAAAGCAATAGCAGGAAAAAACAATAAGAAAACGGTATAAAGACAACAATAACCAATAAAATGATAAAAAGCCAGTAAAATTGGCGTGAACTGCCCCTCCCTGAATTCTTTGCCTTTCGGCTCAATTTCGAAGGAGAAGCTTCTTGGTTCATTCCTTTATCTTTTGAGAACAAGTCCCCAAACCCTTCCCCGCGTTCCGCAGGTGTCAGATAACTATAAAATTTTGATTATAAAGTGAAAATTTTTTGATATTGATTGCAGCATTAATGTCCCTATCATGTTTTGTTTTACAATCAGGACATTCCCACTCTCTATCCTTTAATGTCAAATCTGAATTATAATATCCGCAAACACTACAAAGTTTAGATGAGGGTTCAAAATGTCCTATTCTCAGGATAGTTTTACCGAACCAATCTGCTTTGTATTCTAACTTTATTATGAAGCTACTCCACGCTGAAATACCTACTCTATTCCCACTGTAGTAGATTCTGAGAATTCCTGCTTTACAGGAAGTTCTTTTCCATCTTCCACAAGAATACTGATATAATCTTTTCTAGTGTAGGATCTTGAAATGGTTGCTGTTTTCAGAGTGCCTTCAAACCGCCTGTGCTTGAGATTGATTTAGTTTTTATTTTCTGTTCTAAAGCCCAATTATAGACAAATCTACAGGCTCCAAAATGAACTTTTATAAGTTTTTTCTGGCCTTTAGTAGGGTAAATTCGATACTTGTAGGCTTTTAACATCCTCATATTACATGTTTTAAAGAAATAAATGGTTTTTTGTTAAAGGTTATTTTATAAAGTTGACGGCTTTCAACCCCATCTGCCACTTTCCGGCTTTCGCCAGAAATTGTCTAGGAAGGGGACTTCTCACCTTATGAGTTGAATCAAATAAATTATTTCAACCATCACTTTAGCCGTCATTTCCTATTGCGCTAACCGGGCAGGCTTCTAACGCTTCTTCACAAAGTTCTTTTTCTTCATCATTTTCAGGCTGCTTATATACATAGGCATTGGATTCGTCGTCATTCATCTTGAAGTTTTCAGGTGCAGTATCCACACAGAGATTACAGGCTATACAGTTATAGTCACAATAATAAGGTCCTGGAATATTTTCAACAACTTTATCTGAACTATCGGCTATACTTCACTCCCCCATTGTGTTTATTTTACAATAAGAGTAATTAAGAGGATTTTTATATATAATTTAACGTTCGAAAATGACTTTCTCAGTGAATTAAGTTCCTTGATAAGCTTATGCAGTCCTGTACATCTTAGTGTATCTAGAAAAAAAGCTTGTTTGGTAACTAGCTTGTTTGGTAACTAGCTTGTTTGGTAACTAGCTTGTTTGGTAACTAGCTTGTTTGGTAACTAGGCTTGTTTGGTAACTATTCGTGTAGTTTTTTTTTAATAATTTCACTGCTGGGACATGCTTTTCAAAACCGAAGAATAGCCTATGTTGAGGTTCTGGGAAATTTATTTAATTCTATCCACCTTTTTATTAAATGGAAAGCATAAAATTGCTCTAGATCCATACCTTAAGGGAGAGGGTACCATCGTTACGAAAGAAGAAGTTATCGAAGTTCTAAAGACATGCTATGATCCTGAAATTCCGATAAACATTATTGACCTTGGACTTGTTTATGGGGTAGAAGTAGAAGGAGATTTGGTCCATATCAAAATGACTCTAACTATGCCTGGCTGTCCTATGGGAGAGCTTATTATAGAGAATGTGAAGCGAAAGGTTGAGGCAATAGAAGGAGTAAAAGAAGCAAAAATAGAGCTTGTTTGGGACCCACCGTGGACTCCTGACAGAATTTCGGAAGAGGCAATGAAGCGGATTACAAAATAATCAAGGAATAATCAAGGAATAATCAAGGAATAATCAAGGAACTGTCTTTCCGTAGATGTCCTCTTAAATGAATAATTTTCTTGCTATCGTTTTTGGAGAAATTTCCAAAATTTAGTATTGAGATTGTCTGGGATCTCAATTGTTGCTACCAAAAAACAAGAAGGAAAACCTTTACTGAACATATAATGTTTAAATGAATGAGTAAACGAAGAAATACAATTGAAAATAATAAATAGAGATATTGAAAAAACGATATCGGGAAAAATAGTGAAATTTATCAGACATTTGCGGAAAGTGGGAAGGAATAATCAAGGAATAAAAATATTGTACCAGAAGTATGGGGGAAATAAATATGGGAAATCAAGGTCTTACAGACCTGCCAATGAAAGTCAAACTGCCTGAGCCAGAAGCTGCGGATAGAAGCCATATCGAAGAACTCATTGCAAAGCGGAGGTCCGTAAGAAGATATAAAGACAAGGAACTCTCCGAGTCCGTTATTTCTCGCTTGCTCTGGGCTGCTCAGGGTGTAAGTTCTAAGGAAGGTTTAAGGACCGCACCCTCTGCGGGTGCGCTTTACCCTCTTGAAATTCATGTAGTTGCCGGAGAAGATGGAAAGCTTGAACCTGGAATTTACAGGTACATTTCTGAAGGCCATACGCTTGTCCGAGAAATTGCAGGTGATATGAGGGAGAGGCTTTCAAAAGCTGCTCTTTCCCAGCCCATGATCCGGAGTGCTCCCGTTTCATTTGTAATCTCCGCGGTTTATCCGAGGATAACAGGCAAATACGGTAGTCGAGGTCTTCGTTATGCCTATATGGAAGCAGGGCACACTGCACAGAACATATGTCTACTTGGAGTGGAGCTCGGGATAGGAACCTGTACAGTAGGAGCTTTTGAGGACGAAGAGGTAAGAAAAGTGCTGAAACTGCCAGCAAACGAAGATCCTCTTTATATTCTGCCTCTGGGTTATATTTGAGTTCTTTGCAATATCATATTTCTATGTTTCTCTAAGAAAGCCTCTTATGCTACCAATGTACTTGCAAAAAGTCCAAAATTCAAAATTGAAAACCCGAATGAAAAGAAGAAACTTAAGAGATAATGGGATTTAAAAAAGAAAACAATAAAGGAATCAAGAAAGGGTTTAATACAGAGATTCAGAAATCTCAGAGGTTCCTTTTAGTCTCAGGGTTCATCTCAGTGTTTTCCCGGGTTAGCTTGCCTTCTGAATACTGATATATCGTAAGTTCGCCTGTGGAAAACCTGACTTTCTTGATATCCTCATCGGAAATCCCTTCTATATATTTGACCAGAGCTCTCAGACTGCCCTGGTGAGCACAAACCAGCACATTTTTTCCTGCCTTTACAGCAGGCAGGATTTTCTCCTTGAAATAAGGCACTGCACGTTCGTACACGACTTTAAGACTTTCTCCGTCAGGTGGACCTGGCTGAAAGTTCCACCTCCAGGAGGCAAGTTTTTCGGCTCCGTATTTTTCTTCCATTTTCTGTTTTTTCCTGCCCTGGAGCTTACCGTAGTAACGCTCGTTTAAATAAGGCGTGAAATAAATCGGGATAAGTTTTTTACCGAGTTTTTCAGGATACGAGTACCAGTCCGTTTTCCCTGGATTTCCTTCATTCCCTGTACTCTCATGGACAACAACCCCTGTTTTCTTCTGTCCGGACAATATTAAGAAAAGTGTTTCCTGCGTCCGCACAAGGTTTGAGGCAAAAGCAAGGTCCAGTTCGAACTTTTCAAGCTCTGCTGCACATTGAAGAGCCTCTTCGATCCCTTTCCTGCTGAGAGAAATATCCACCCAGCCGGCAAGCCTTTCTTCGGGCTTTAATCCAGGTTCTCCATGCCTGACAAGTATAAGATGACCCATAAAACGATACTCCATATAATCAGTTTCTATAGCCAGGAGCCAGTAAGTATGGCTAGAAGCCAGTAAGTATGGCTAGAAGCCAGTAAGTATGGCTAGAAGCCAGTAAGTATGGCTAGAAGCCAGTAAGTATGGCTAGAAGCCAGTAAGTATAGTCAGAAACCAGTAAGCACTATGGTTTATTACTTCTTCGGTACAGGTCTGAACTCAAGCCGGGTATTGTAGAGAAGGTGCCATAGATCACCTTTCTTTGCCATTCTTTCTGCGTCAATCCCAGCTCCCTGCCCCTCGATCTCGAGCCTGATACTCCGCTTCCCGAAGGTGACTTTTCCGAGTCTGCTTTCCATTCTGCTGTAATCAAGGGCATCAGCAAGCCGGATAAGAGCAGCCACTTTCAGGGTAAGCTCCTGAAGATCCTCGGGCATTTTCCCGAAGTCCTTTCCTTTAAGTTTCTTAACTTTCTCTTTATCTACACTCTTTTTATGCAGGAAAGCAGTCCAGGCAACAACAGGCCTGAATCTTTCAGGCACCTCTAAAGGCGGGTGAATGAATAAAATGTTCCTTCCTGCTTTGTGATGATTTTCAAAATCTACTGCTACTCCTATATCGTGAGTAAGAGCAGCTGTTTCTACCAGGTTCCGCATTTCGGAGTCCAGTCCATGTATAGAATTAAGAATGTCAAATAACTCAAGAGCGTTCCTGGCCACATTATCGGCATGGCTACGTTCAATTCCATATATGTGGTAAAGGTCCTTCAGAGACAATGGCTCGGGAAATACTCTCTCTGCGGACTGACCAGCTTCTGAAGATTCGTTATCTGAACTCACACTGGATCCCTTTCTTATTTGTCTTTCATTAATATTATAATTATATTGATTTATATTTATTTTCTACCCATTTTCACTGTATAAACGGCAGTGTGCCTAATCTTCTGTATATTTTACTCTATACCCTTTACTCTTCTTTTTTGATTACTGCTCCATTATTAAATACTTATTTCCTGTGATCCACTCTTCGTTAAAAAGGAAATTCACGGAACTGAGGATTTAACAATTTAAGTTTTCCATATTTGGTAAGGATAGTTAGGGGCTTGTAGTCGTTTCTACTGGTTTTCCGTGAATCGGTACGCTCATGGCGTTGTGCACAAGATTGGAGGAGGGTTTCTTCCTCCGTGACAAGGATTGAAAACATGTAATTAACTGGCGAATTCCGTCCCAACGTTTGTTGATAATCCAATTTTTGAATTTATTTGGATGTCTTCTTTTAGCTCATCTCCATAACATTTCCCAGATTCTATTGTCAAGTGTCTGGAATGATTGAAATTATGTAACTGTATATGAGCCAGATTGAAATTATGTAACTGTATATAAGCCAGATTGAAATTATGTCTGTATATAAGCCAGATTGAAATTATGTAACTGTAACCCTGGTAAACCTCCACCTTGCAATAAGAAACATTATCCCCGCAAAAGCCAGGAGAGCCAGGAAGGAGACAATAACCTCTCCCTGAGTGTAGGTATAGAGGAGTCCAATTGACGAGAATTCGCTCCCTATTGCAAAATACCTGATCCCGCTGACAAGGTGTGTGAGCGGATTGACTGTTGACAGAGCCCGGAGCACGGGAGGAAAGGAATTTGCAGGGTAAAGTGCATTGCTCGTGAAAAAGAAAGGCATGGTAAGCAGGGTTATTACAGCCTGCATTCCTTCCGGGCTTTCCATTGTTATTGCTATTGCAGCCGAAAGAAAAAGAAACCCGAGAGAAAACGCCCCTATGAAAAGCATGATCCCAAAGAGTGAAACCAGAACCTGTATTGCTGTGTATCCTTCAAAAAACTGGACTCCCAGTAAAAGCCCAAAAACCATGATCACAGTGGCCTGGATAAAGGATTTTGTCATGGCAGAAAGTCCTATCCCTATGATTATATGAATTCTTGGCAGAGGACTTGAAAGGGTCTCACGCATAAGCCCCCAGTTTTTGTCAAACAGCAGCACTGTTCCTCCAAAAAGACTTGTAAAAAGCGTGGTCATGGCAATTACGCCTGCACCTATGAATGTCAGGTATCCCACAGCCCTCACCCCGGGAATAACTTGCATTGTTGCAGTAAGCCTTTCAAAGTTGTTTGACATTGCTACTCCGAAAAAAGCTAACCAGAGTGCAGGCTGGACAAGGGAAGTAAACAGGAGAGTTCGGAACCGGACAAACCTCAACATGTCACGCCAGTATATAGTAAGAAAGCCTTTATGCATCACTTAACGCCTTCCTGGTTTGCCACAATTGTTTTTTCGGTCCCTGTACTTGGCCCTCTCCCTGTATCCCTTAGCTCCCTTCCGGTATAATGGACAAAAACGTCATCCATTGATGGCTTTTTAAGGTTTACGGCCCTGATCTTAATTCCCCCGTTCCGAAGTTTATCCATGATCTCAGGCAGCAGGTAGGTACCGTCCACATTGACCATAGCAATTATTCCTTTTGATTTGCCTCGAACCCCCTTTACGGTATCAAGTTTCTCTAACAGGCTGGAAGCTTCCCTGTTATCACTTGTTTCGAGATATATAAGATCTTCACCAAGTGCATTTTTTAACTCCCAGGGTTTGCCTGTGACAATGATTTCCCCATGATCTATGATGCTTATCCTGTCACTGAGCTGGTCGGCTTCGTCCATGTAATGGGTTGTCAGGAAAATTGTTGTGCCCTGCCGGTTGATGTCCTTTACGTAATCCCAGATTCTTATTCTTGTTTGAGGGTCAAGCCCGATTGTAGGCTCGTCCATGAAAAGCACTCTCGGACGTGTCATGAGCCCCCTTGCAATCTCAAGCCTGCGCTTCATTCCACCGCTCAGATATCTTGTCAGGACATTCCTCTTTGCTTCAAGCTCTACCAGACTGAGCAATTTGTCAACACACGACTGCCTTTGAGCTTTTGGCATGGAATAAAGCCTTCCGTGGTATTCCAGAATCTCACGAACAGTCATATCCCTATCAAGAGTCAACTCTTGAAAGACAATCCCTATTGATTCCCTGACTTTTTCAGGCTCGGTTCTCAAATCATAGCCTGCAATAGTTACTCTTCCTTTCTGCATAGGCAGGAGAGTGGTAAGAATATTAATTACAGTACTTTTCCCAGCCCCGTTTGGCCCGAGAAAAGAAAATATCTCCCCTTTTCTTACCGTAAAACTGATGTTATCGACGGCTTTTATCTCGCCGAAAAAATATTCAAGGTTATTTACTTCTATGATATTATCTTCCAGAACCAGTACTCCATCTGCTTCTATCTATAAAGGAAATGAAACTTTCATTGATAAATAGGTATTTTGCCGGAATTTCTACAGAAAGTAAACTGATTAATGAATCTGGGTAAACTACCTAGCCCTGAAACTCTCGTTTGACAGCTCAAGTTCTTGAGAGTGAAGATTCTCTTGCTTCATTCTCCTTACTTCCGCCAACGAGTCCACGAGCTCTTTTTCATGTTTCATAAGTGTAAATTTCTTGTTATTGATTACGATATTTATGTTTCATAAGTGTAAATTTCTTGTTATTGATTACGATATTTATGTTTCATAAGTGTAAATTTCTTGTTATTGATTACGATATTTATGTCCCGATTATACAAGGCATCACATTCGGGACAAAGCCATTCCCTTATATTTTCAGTAAGATTTGGATGTTTGTCATAAATATTGCAGGTTTTTGATGATGGCTCACTGCCTTAATATATAAATAAAAAATATATTTAATCCTAATTAGCATGAAAATAAGAAATGTGAATCCTGATTAGCATAAAATTAAAAAATGTTTAAAGCCGGTAAGCTTACAATAAATGTAGATCGTTTCTCGGAAACTTCACGGTACAGGGCAAGACTCAAAACTAAATATATTAGATCCATTTAGATCCATTCGATTTCATCGTCCTTATTTGAAGCTTTTTTTGCAGATACACCTTTTCTTTTACCTTTTTTGCTTGAACGGACTTTTTCTTCTGGTTTTTCAGCGGGTTCTTCAATGAGGTATTTTATCAGAGAGTCGAGATTCTGTTTTAGTTCATAGTTATAACTTTTTGGAAGTTCGTCCTGCTTTTCAACAGCTTTCAGAGTTTCTTCAAAATATGACTTTGCAAGGGCTGGATCTCTTTCAATGTAGACTATCCCCATAACAAAATACAAAGGGTAAAAATCTTTATATTTTTGATTGAACTTTTTGTAAAAGTCCTGGATTTTTTCAAAATTTTCTATTTCCATAAGGTCCAGGAGATAGGATTGAACAAGTTCAACATAATCCGGACCATTTTCCAGCAGGTAATCAAATTTTTCATTGTCATCCATTAAAAAGAAACCCGTTTCAAGATTCTCTGCCGTACTGTCCACTCCAAAAATCTCGTCTGGCCCCAGTACTTCTAATAAGCCTCCCTCTTCAAAAAGGTCTTCCTCGTCAAAGAAATCTTCAGCATCTTTTTTCATGAGAAGCATATCAACCTGAGCTCCAGATACGCCCATTTTACTTGCAAATTTTTTGAACTGCCTTTCGTATTTTTTCTCTTCTTCCTCTGAAAAAAAGCCAAGCACGTATGTAACCCACTTTACATAGGCCTGTTTTCCCTCCAGCCAGGACCTGTTATCAATGACCCACAAAACGTAGGCAAGAACAAGAGTAAATTCATGGTCGGTAAGCGGGCTTTCCTCAAGAGGTTCAACCAGGCTTTTTACAATTTCCTTTTCAAGGGCTTTTTCAAAAAAACTAATTGGCTTGTCGCGGTTCTGCTTTATATTCTTCAATGCTTTTATGACATCTTTGTCCGTTACTTTCCGGTTCTCTTTGTAGTAATATTCGGCAATTGAAAACTCGATTTCACTAAGATATTCACTGTACTCGTATTCATTCTCGTAAATGCTTTTTATTTCCTTTATCATTGGAGTATCCGGCATGAGAAGTTCGGACAATGAGAACTCACTTCAACAAGTTTATTGTTTTCATCAAGATTCATATGATTCTTATCTGGTCGTTGATTTATATTAGTTTCCATGTGTCTTCGGAACCGAGAAATCATGAATTTCGCCTTTATTGTCCTGTTTGATACTTGTCTGTTTGTCCTGAACACATTTTTTAGCAGGCATATGAAATTTTCTAAGTGAACATTGTTCAAAAACATCATTACTAAGTTGTACCAATTGCTGCTTATCAAGTGAACGTTGTTCATCAATTCTAAGCAAATTTATATATACGATAAATAACATTTGTTATATAACATATGTTATCTAATGTGATTCTGTATGCCATCTAAAACAAATGCTGAAAAAACAAGAAGGTCCGGACCTTTTGGAAAATCTAGAGAAAAACAGTTCAGTGTTTGCATGGGAGTGTCCGGTTTTGTTTCGTGAACTGGCAATACAGAAAATCCATACGTGACTTCTTATGAAACCGTTCAGGATGCTATGGTTGAAACACTGGCTGAAGACCAATAAGTCGTATTCGTCGAATCTTAGTAAACTTGTGCATAAATCAAAAAATAATCAGAAATCTTTCAGATCAAAACAATGTTTTGTTATTGAATCGGGGTAAAATCATGAAATCAATACTTTTCGTACTTGCTTTGCTTCTTTTATCGGCCCCTCAGGCCTCTGCAGCAAACAGCACCCAGACCTATGGAACAAGTCCAGCACGCATAGTCGAACTCTACAGTGACCTCGAGTCCTTTGATATAACACTCTACTCGGTCCAGCCGGAAAAGAATCTGACCCTTGAGACATCTTTGATCAGGCCAGGAAAGGGGAGTGAAGAAATCATTGCTACTCAGGAATTTTTAACTGGTAATTTTCCTGCGAATACAAAAGTTACGAAAGTTGGCTTATGGGATGTCAGGAATCCCACGCGTGGAGCTTATACTCTGAGAGCAAGGCTTATGGAACAGGGGCAGATACTCTCAGAATCCAGGTATGAATTTGTTTACGGCAGCAACTCAGCTTCCAGACTTCATGTAGACGATCTTGTCCCTAACTCCGAAGGAATCTCTGTTGTACTCTCCCCAAATCAGGCTTCACTTTTTGATATCGAATATATGCTTGTAAACGGACACGATGTAATCTATGAAACAAAAACCGAAAAGGTATCCTTGACAAGTGTTCCTGAAGCTTTTTCTGCATTCTGGGGTACTCTCCTTGAGAATAATAAAGAGTATGATGGTAGAGTAAAGGTCCATGTTTACTCCCCAGACCAAGGGTTTATAGTTTCAACAGAGCGTTTCACTGCCAGAGACGATGCTGAGATTACCGATATCTACGAAGACGAGACCGGGGCAAGTGCAACTATTTATGGGCGTTCCCAGGTGCCTTTTGAAGGAAGTCTGCTTTTTTCAGTACACAAACTGGACGCAAATTCTGAAAAAGGGAGTGCCAGTCTTGTTGAGTCTGTCCAGCAAAGGGTTCCAGTGTTGCTGAATAACGATGACGAAACCATTGAGGTCGCCTGGAAAGAAAGGCTCACTGAGGGAGTTTACAGACTCAAGATTGAACTTATCGGTAACGACGGAGATGTTATAGAACGCAGGGAAACCATTGTTGAGTCTGATTTTTCTCCTATGAATGAGGGTGCGACAGTCCTTGATACAGGAAATGAAACCTCAGACGAAGAAGAGGGGAACGGTATCACTGGCTCTTCTGTTATAGCAGGAACTGCGGGGCTTGCTATGGTTTTTGTATTTTTTAAAATACATAATAAAAAATCAAAAAGGCCGTGAATTCCATGAGTTATGAACTTTTAATTGCTCTCAGACAGATCAGGGCAAGAAAATTCCAGACTCTACTTTCGGTAGGAGCAATAGCTCTAGCTGTAATGATACTTACAATTTCCCATTCTATTATGGTAGGTGTTACAGAGGAGTTTTATAACACGTCGGTGGACAAAATTCCTCATGTCTCGGTCTCTCCAGAAGAAGGTGAGGATTACATCTATCTCTATGACACTTTGATAGAAAGGATTAGCTCAATTGAAGGAATTGCTGCAGTTTCTCCTTTCCTTACAGGTCAGGCTTCTTTGAAATTCAAGGACAATTCCCTTAATTCTGAGATTAGAGGTATAATCCCTTCACAGGAAAATGAAATTGGATCTATCGAAGAAGATATGGTTGAGGGCAGTTTCCAGGAACTGGAATTCTCGAGAAATACGGTGGTTATAGGTTCAAAGCTTGCGGAAAAACTTGAGGTTAATCTGGGGGACTTCATAAATGTGTCTTTTCCGAATGCAAATCCCCTCTCTTTAAGAGTTGTGGGGATCTTCCATACGGGGTCTTCTCTTGACGAGTCCCTGACATATACTTCCCTGCATACTGCCCAACAATTCTATGATGCCTCGAACGTGGTTAATGGGATTTCTGTTCGTCTCAGTGATTTTAACAGGGATAGGGAAATTGCAAACGAGATCAAAAAACTTGGTTATAATGCAGAAGGCTGGACAGAGACATATTCTGCAATCCTCCGCACCCTTGCTCTCGAAAGCACTACAGACAATATCATATACGGGCTTGTTGTTGTCATAGCCTCCTTTGGCGTTGTCAGTACACTGAATCTTTCGGTTATCAGTGCAACGAGTCAGATAGGTATGCTTCGCGCTATGGGTGCACCGGTCTCAAGCATCCAGAAAATTTTCATATTCCAGAGCGGGATTCTTGGCCTTCTGGGCGCTCTTATCGGCACTTTTGCAGGAATTCTTATAGCTCTGACAATAGGACAGTATGAGATCCAGCCAGATTCATCCGATGTTTACGGAAGTATTTCCTTCATCCCTGTTGCCGTGCACCTTATGGATACTTTATTCATCATTTTTGCCGTTTTTCTGCTTAATCTGATTACAGGAGTTTATCCTGCGCGGCATGCGGCAAAAGTGGACCCTATAAAAGCTATTACTTCAAAGTGAGTGCGGGGTAATGCAATTTCAAAGTCAATTTGACAATTAATTGTAAATGTTAACTGTGAAAATCCAGTTGGCTAAAAATCTTATCTAATTTAATATTTTTAAAACCATAAAATATCCGTTGTCTAAAAACTCTAATACATACCCATATTTAGGAGTTTATTCAGATGTATGAAGTGAAAATCGCTTTGAGGCAGGTATTATCCAGAAAAAAGCAGACCCTTTTTTCTATACTTGCCGTTGCCCTTGCAGTTGCCGTAATCACAGTAATGATGGCATTGCTTTCTGGCTTTCAAGGAGAGCTTCTAAAGTCCAGTATTGAGGACAATCCACATATTGTTATCAATCCTCAGGATGAAAAAGAGGAGTTTATTCACCTCTACAAATACAACTCGGCCCTGATCTCCGAAAAAGAGGGAGTTATAGCTGCTTCCCCCAAATATATTGGACAGGTGGCGCTTAAATACAGAGACAATGCCGAAGGGGTTTCTCTTCAGGGAGTTGACCCAATGGCTGAAGAGAGTGTTATGAGGGTAGGTGAGGATGTTGTGGAAGGTGACTTCACAGCCCTTATTCATACAAGATACGGGATTCTACTCGGGGATCAACTTGCAAAAAACCTTGACGTCAATGTGGGAGACCGGGTTGATGCTGTTTTTCCGGGCTCGCAAACAACTTCTTTCAAGGTCATAGGTCTTTTTCATACTGGAACTTCTGCAGACGAGGTAACAGCCTATGCAAGGCTCGATTCGGCTCAGGATTTTTTCAATGAACCGGGAGTTGTAAGCAATATAGGAGTCAGAGTAGCAGACCCTTACCAGGCAGATGCTATTGCATCTTCGATTGAAGGAGAAACCAGACTTGATGCTGTAAGCTGGGGCGAAGCAAACTCTGAAATCCTCAGCTTCTTAGATATCCAGAAGGTCTCTGTAAATATTTTATACTTCCTGATTTACGCAATTGCAGGCTTTGGAATTGCAAACACTCTGATCACTGTCGTTGCTCAGAGAACCAGGGAAATAGGTATCCTGAAAGCTATGGGAACTTCGAGAAAGAGCATTATGGCTATCTTTCTTTTCCAATCCATGATCATTGGAGTAATAGGCCTGATGTTCGGTACAATTCTCGGTTATATTTCGATAATTGCGCTCCAGAACTATGAAATAGAAGTCCCACCGGAGACGTATTTCGGGCTTCAGACCCTTCCTATTGAAATTGAACCGCTCAATTTCTTGTATGCGGCTTTCTTTGCTTTTATTGTCAACATCTTCTCAGGAATCTATCCTGCGCAGAAGGCTGCAAAACTTGACTCTGTAAAAGCCATTGAAAGTGCCTGAATATACATTATTCACATTTTATAGTAGTAAAATAAACTGTAATATTTGACTGTCGCTTGTAATTTCTTTGCGAAATTTTGCATATTAACTTAAATTTTGTAAAACTCACTCAGTTGAACTGGAAAATAGCAGACACAGCAGATTAAACACTTACTGCCTAAATCATTATAATTTAAGTGAGGTGATAAAAAGTATGACAGAAGAAAGCCCAATTATTGAGATTAAAAATCTGACAAAGACCTATAAAAACGGAGTGGAGTTTAATGCCCTTGATAGTGTGAACCTGAATATTGAGAGAGGAGAATTCATTGCAATTGTCGGGCCGTCGGGTTCAGGCAAAAGTACACTCATGCACCTTATAGGCCTGCTGGACACTCCTAGTTCAGGTACCCTCCTGATAGACAGAAACGATGTAACAAAAATGTCGGATAAAGAACTTTCTGAGATAAGAAACAGGACACTTGGTTTTGTTTTCCAGTATCATCACCTGCTTCCCGATTTCACAGCTCTGGAAAACGTAATGATGCCACTTTTGATTTCTGGGAAAAAGAAGAAAGGAGCAAGAGAAATTGCCGAAAAACTTCTGAAAGAAGTCGGACTTGAAGAGAAAATGGATCACAGACCTAATGAACTTTCAGGAGGGCAGAACCAGAGGGTTGCAATAGCAAGAGCATTGAGCTGCTCCCCTTCAATTGTGCTCGGGGATGAACCTACAGGTAACCTTGATACAAAAACGGGTGGCATGATCTATGAACTTCTCAGGCAGCTGAACAGGGAGTATAATCAGACATTTATCGTAGTAACCCATAGCGAAAGTCTGGCTTCAAAAGCTGATAAAATTATCAGGCTTGTAGATGGGAAAATTACAGTTCAGTAATTACAGTTCAGTAAGGAGAAAAAATAAAGAATGCAAAAGGAAGACTTATGAGCATTTCAGGCATTCCGGCTGCGTGGAAAACTTTACTCTGCCCACTGCATACAGGCAAGCCACTTGTCGCATCCAGCTCTGGGTATTTGGCGAGAGTCTACTGGAAAACTTGTACTTGCTATCTACATCAATCCGGTGATATCCCACCTATAATAATTATTTTTTTAATTGCTCCATCTCCTTTTGTTTAATTTGTTGGATACGCAGGAGATCCTCTCCCATTTCCAGAAGAAGCGCCTCAGCAGCCTGGTCATCAAGCCAGGAAGGCAGCTGACCATTGGCAGCCATGACCGAGATTCCCATTTGAAAGATCCGCATTTTTAAAAGCAGGCGCCTGCGTTCTTCGTACGTCAAACCGCGCAAGTTTTCGTCTTCAGCCAGTACCTTAACAATAGCCTCCTGAACGTTTTCATACGAAGCCATGTATGGATTTTGCTGTATTACTAGTTCACGAAAAAGGACAGGGTACTCCCGTGCAAACGCTAAACTGGCTTTTCCGATATTTTCAAAGAGGTCCGATCCTTCTTGTTTTTTCATCAATTCATCCGAAAGGGCAAAAACACGTTCGACAACAGCTTTAATCAAATCATCAATTGTTTCGAAATTGAGATAGATCGGCGCAACCGAACAATGGAGACGTTTCGCCACGCTGCGAGCGGTTATGCTAGCAAAGCCTTCTTCTTTAGCGATGTCAAAAGCGGCTTCTACAATAGCTTCTTTGTCAAATTTTGTTTTGGGTGGCATACAGATCCCTCTTTAATTATTATTTGTTATATAACATGTGTTATTTTATATGATAAAAAGATATTTGTCAAGAAAAATGTGGAATATTAACAAAAAACTGGCCCACGTAGTTGTCCGACACCTTATCGAAGGAGATGCGGCTGGCATCTTGTTTACTTTCAAGCCTGTGAACGACCGGCAGTAGTGGCGAAGTTGTTGGGGAAACTATTGGCATCAAAGAACTGATGACTGCACGTCCCAAAGAGAACACTACGGAAGTTCCGATCCCGGCCGAAAATCGCTGACAGATCACTCAAACCGAGATGTCGTATCAGGAGTGATGCTTACATTGTTGAATATTGACACTGCCTAATCTAGCTGGCGTGCACCTGAAAAAAACTCATGCTCCCTCTTGATAACCCCATATCTTCAAAGATAGATCGACCATCAGGTCAGTCAGGGCTTCTTCGTCCATGAGAGGCAGAGGGCAGATGATGTCACAGAGAATAATGCTTTTTACAGTAAACCCCCAACATACAAGGACTTCCAGGGGGTCTTTATTACCTATATCAACGCCATTGAAACGGCAAAAAAATTCGGATGCGGTCTTGTAGTCTTTGACATCCATCTTTTTGATTTCATCCATGATTTCGCTATCGCTCAGTGTGGCCATGATCAACGCTTTTATTAAAGGACTATTATCTTTGTAGAATTGCTGCATATTTTTGATAACATCTCTCATGTAACCCGGAAAATCATTAAAATCAATAGTTTCTGGCTGTTTTATCCTCAATAACTCATCCGTGTATCTATAACCGATCTCCTTAAGGATGTCAAACTTGCCTCCCGGGAAATACTTATAGATCAGTCCTATACTCACGCTGGCAGCTTCAGCTATGTCCCGGATAGTCACGTTTTCATAGCCTTTTGTCTCTATCAGCATGCACATGGCATCCTGGATGGTAATGATTTTTGCCTTTTTATCCCGTTTTGTACTCTTTTGATTTTTTTGAACAATTATTTTATCCCGCATCTGATATCTCCTAAGTGAACAATATTCAAAACTTTATTAATAAATCGTATGCATCAATACTCTAAGTGAACAATATTCAAAACTTTATTAATAATTCGTATGCATCAATACTCTAAGTGAACAATGTTCAAAAACCTTTATTAATAAGTTGTATGCATAAAAGATTAATAGAATTTTATACAAAGTCCAGAAATAATCCAAAGTCTCTAAGATTGAAACGCAGTTCAACGATTTTTATAAAAATGTATTTTAATAATTGTTATATACAGAACCGGGGTAAAAGACAATGAAAGCTGCACTTTTCTTACTTACTTTTTACCTTATATCAGTTTTTCCGGCCTCTGCATCCGAGAATTCTCACACTGGAGAAACGAGTACAGCCTACATAGCCGATCTTTATAGTGATCTTGAGTCCTTTGATGTAACCATCTACTCGGACCAGCCAGAAAACAACTTGAACCTTGAGGTGCTTCTTGTCAGACCCGTGGGAACAAATGAGGAAATGCTTGACAGACAGGTATTTTCAGTTGATAGCATTCCTGCAAATAAACAGGTAATAAAGGTTGGTTTCTGGAATGTCGGAAGTTCCGAACGCGGAGCTTATAAGATAAAGGCTCAGCTTCTTGAAGGAAACAAGGTTCTTTCAGAGTCTGAGTATAATTTTGCTTACGGCACTAATTCTGCTTCAAGGCTTCAGGTCAATGACCTGGTAGCTAACTCCCAGGGAATCAGCGTTGCACTTTCTCCAAAAGAAGCCTCACTTTTTGATATCGAATATATGCTTGTAAATGGTTCGGATGTCGTTTATACAACAAAAGCTGAAAAATTATCACTTACCAGCGCTCCGGATATTTTTTCCGCTCCCTGGGGTACACTTCTTGAAAACAATAAAGAGTATGCTGGAAGAGTAAAGATTCAGGTTTATTCTCCTGATAAGGAGGTTATAAGCTCAGCCGAGAGGTTCACTGCTAGAGACGATGCTGAGATTACCGATATCTACAAAGATGAGACCGGAGCAAGTGCAACTGTTTATGGGCGTTCTCAGGTGCCTTTTGAAGGAAAACTGATTTTTTCTGTATACAAACTGAAAGCAACTTCTGAAATAGGGAACTCCAGTCTTGTTGAATCTGTTCAGCAAAGGGTTCCAGTGTTGCTGAATAACGATGACGAAACCGTTGAAGTAGCCTGGAGCCACAGGCTTACTGAAGGGATCTACAGGCTTGAGATCGAACTTCTGGGAAACGACGGTGACATTATTGAGCACAGGGAAACAGTTATCGAATCCGATCTCTCCCAAAATTCCAGCGTTAGCCTGGTAAATAATACTACTTCAGAAACAGAGACTTCAGACGAAAAAGGAATCCCGGGTTTTTCTGCGGCAGCTTTAGTTTCAGGGCTTGCGGCGATTTTTGCCCTTTTCAGAAATAAAATTTGAAACCAGATTGAAGGCTGTGAGTCCCATGCGTTATGAACTCTTTATTGCGCTCAGGCAGATTCGGGCAAGAAAATTCCAGACAATTCTTTCAGTTGGAGCTATAGCTCTTGCTGTAATGGTACTTACCGTTTCCCAGGCGGTTATGGTTGGTTTTACTGGCGAACTCTATAACACTACCGTAAATAAACTTCCTCACGTCTCGGTATCTCCGCAGGAAGGTGAAGACTATATTTACCTTTACAGAACCCTCATCGAAAAAACTGAAAAAATAGAGAGTGTTTCTGCAGTTTCTCCGTTTCTTACAGGAAAAGCGTCCTTCAAGTTCAAGACAAATTCCTTTAACGCCGAGCTGAAAGGCGTCATCCCTCTACAGGAAAACAATATCAGCGCCATTGAAGCTGATATGGTTGAAGGAAATTTCAGGGAACTTGAATATTCGAGAAATACGGTGGTAATTGGCTCGAAACTGGCAGATAAGCTTGAGGTTAATCCTGGAGACTCGGTTGATGTGTCTTTTCCAAATGCAACCCCTCTGTCCCTGAGAGTAGTTGGAATTTTTCATACCGGTTCGCCTCTGGACGAATCCCTTACTTATACATCCCTGGATACCGCCCAGGAATTCTACAATGTTCCGGATGTGATTAACGGTCTTTCTGTCAGGCTTGAGGATTTTAATAGGGACAGGGAAGTTGCTGCTAAGATCAAAAAGGCCGGCTATAAAGCAAAAGGCTGGACCGAAACCAATCCTGAAATTCTTAGGACAATTGCCATTGAGAGCACTTCCAACAATGTAGTCCTTGGTCTGATTATAGTTATTGCTTCTTTTGGAGTGGTTAGCGCTCTGAATCTTTCAGTTATCGGTGCTACAAGCCAAATCGGTATGCTTAGGGCTATGGGAGCTACGGTTTCCAGTATCAGGACAATCTTTGTACTTCAAAGCGGTATTTTGGGTTTGCTAGGTGCTCTTATCGGGACTCTTACAGGAGTTGCAATATCCCTGGGATTAGGTCAGTACGAAATGCCAGCTGCTTCCTCAGAATTTTACGGCGGCATGACAACCATTCCCATTATAGTCCGAACTGGAGATATTCTGGTCATTATTATTGCAGTTTTTCTGCTGAACCTTATTGCCGGGATTTACCCTGCCCAGCAGGCAGCTAAACTCGACCCCGTGAAAGCTATCAGTTCAAAATAAGTACAGATTTAAGATGACCCCGTGAAAGCTATCAGTTCAAAATAAGTCAGATTTAAGATTATTCCCTGGCTTATTTAAAATTAAATTATTAAGTTACATTAATAAAATATTTTGACAGATTATATATTCTGGAAATTATGAGATTCCCTGCTGACTAAAAACTCTAAAATGCATTATCTCCAGGAGCTAATTCATATGTATGAATTGAAAATCGCATTGAGGCAAGTTTTTTCCAGAAAAAGGCAAACTTTTTTTGCCATACTTGCAGTTGCCCTTGCCGTAGCCGTAATTACGGTAATGATGGCAATGCTTTCTGGCTTTCAAGGAGAGCTTATAAAGTCCAGTACTGAGAACAATCCCCATATTGTTATCAATCCTCAGGATGAAAAAGACGGGTTTATTCATCTTTACAAATATAATTCGGCCCTGATTTCGGAAAAAGAAGGAGTTATAGCGTTGTCTCCCAAATATCTGGGTCAGGCAGCCCTGGAATATAAGGATAATGCAGAGGGTATTTCACTTCAGGGAGTTGAACCTGAGGCTGAAGATAAGGTTATGCGGGTAAGCAAGGATATGATAGAAGGGAGCTTTCTATCGCTCACCCATACAAGAAATGGAATCATACTTGGAGATAAGCTTGCGGAAAATCTTGAGGTTCAGCCTGGAGACCGGGTAGATGCAGTGTTTCCGGGCTCAAAAACAACTTCTTTTAAGGTTATAGGTCTGATCCATACCGGAACGGCTGCAGATGAGGTGACAGCCTATGCAAGGCTGGATTCATTGCAGGATTTCTTCAATGAACCTGGAGTTGTAAGCACAATAGGGGTCAGGGTCGCAGACCCGTACCAGGCCGACGTTATATCAAGCTCAATTGAAAAAGAAACCGATCTTAATGCAGTAAGCTGGATAGAAACAAATGCAGAAATCCTTAATCTTCTAAACACTCAGAAGGTTTTCGTAAACGTTTTCTATATCCTTATTTACGGGATTGCCGGGTTCGGGATTGCAAATACTCTGATTACCATTGTTGCTCAGCGAACCCGAGAAATAGGTATCTTAAAAGCTATGGGAGCTTCTCAAAAAAGCATAATGATTGTTTTTCTTTTCCAGTCTGTAATTCTCGGAGCTATGGGGCTGGTTTTGGGTACTATTCTGGGTTATATTGCAACCATTACTCTGCAGAGCTATAAAATCGCAGTCCCTCAGGAGATGTATTTCGGGCTTCAGACACTTCCTCTTGAAGTCGACCCTCTCAACTTCGTATATGCTGCTTTCTTTGCTTTCATAATCAACATAATCTCAGGTATTTACCCTGCACGGAAGGCTGCAAAGCTTGACCCTGTAAAAGCCATAGAAAGTGCCTGATATGATCACTTCTCACGGGTGTAATAAAGCAGTCTGCTGCTTGGGTTTAGTATATAATTGATTTATACATCTAAAATTGTCCGCCTAATATTCACCTAATACCTACATAATAAAATTTGAAAATTTGCGCAGTTAAAATCAAAAAAGAGTCAATAAACCCTGACTGTAAGAACCAATAAAATCCTGACTGTAAGAGCCAATAAAACCCTGATTGTTTAAATTTCAATAACTCTCAATGAGGCGCAGAAAAAGTATGACAGAAGAAAGCCCAATAATCGAGCTTAAATACCTGACAAAAACCTATCAAAACGGGATGGAATTCCATGCTCTCGATAATGCAACTCTGAAGATAAAAAAAGGGGAATTCATTGCAATTGTCGGGCCGTCGGGTTCAGGCAAAAGTACACTTATGCATTTAATAGGCCTGCTGGATACTCCGAGCTCAGGCACTCTACTGATAGATAGAAATGATGTAACAAATATGTCTGACAAAGAACGTTCTGAGATAAGAAACAGGATGCTTGGTTTTGTTTTCCAGTACCATCATTTGCTCCCTGATTTTACAGCCCTGGAAAATGTAATGATGCCACTTTTAATTGCTGGAAAAAAGAGGAAAGAAGCAAAGGAAATTTCCGAAAAACTCCTGAAAGAGGTAGGACTTGAAGACCGGATGGATCACAAACCCGGTGAACTTTCAGGAGGGCAGAATCAGAGGGTTGCAATAGCAAGAGCATTAAGCTGTTCCCCTGCAATTGTACTGGGAGATGAGCCAACAGGCAACCTTGATACAAAAACGGGTGACATGATCTACGAGCTGTTGAGGCAGCTTAATAAGGAATATAATCAGACATTTATTGTAGTTACTCATAACGATGATATGGCCTTAAAAGCTGATAGAATCATCAGGCTAGTGGATGGAAAAATCATGGCTCCGTAAAAAATGTGGAGAATGTAAATGGAAAAATAGTAAAAGGAAAGAGAGTAAAAGGAAAGAGAGTAAAAAGTACTTTTATTCGGCAAAAAACTGTCATTGGTTCTTACAAACAGTATTGCCCTGATAGCTAAAATTACCGGCTCGAATACCTATCACCTATTTTCACGGGCGTTGCTATTGCATCGGCAAGAATGAAAAAATGGCAACTAAAAAGTTTGCTTTGCACACGGAAAAAATGTTCAGTGCCGTGCAACCAATATGCATGCCACTTTTTTCAGGACTGCCTTTACTTAAAAATGTCTGATGCGAGTTTTCACTTTATAGATGCCCGGTTCAAAAAGTATCAATTAAAAACAATTGAAACCCTAAAAACAATTAACCCTAAAAACAATTAAGACCCTAAAAACAATTGAAATCCTAAAAAGCGCTTTAAGAAGATTAGAAAGAGCCTGGGAGAGTTTTATTCCTTTTACTGTAGCCCCCGATACAGTAACTCCGAAAATATCCTATTATATTATTCGGATTAGAATCTCTTCCAGGCAATTCTTTACTCACATACCCTACCAGTCATTTCCCATTGTGTTGATCCATCCGTTTTTTCTAACGTTATAGAAATCTATTCTCTTTGATCAGATATCTTTTACCTGTTCTCTTCAGTTTACAATCTATAATTATTCCTAAACTTATTTAAAATAAATTATATGAAAAATTGTTTGCAAACAAAAAATATTCCAATGTAAAATGTTTTTTTAGCAAACAACAATTTAATGTTAAATATGATTTTATAATTACTAAGTTTTATTAAAACATAGGAGTTTTTAAAATCAAAGATGACCTCCTACAGGTTGAGAATGCTTGAAGCAAACAGAAAATACTCTGGTAGATATTTAGAAAAACTGTTTTCTTGCATACTGGAAGATATTCCGAAAAACTGTATCCCGCATACTCTACTTTACTTATCTAATTCTGAATAACTCGTGAGAATTTTAAAAAATTCCAATAATACCATATAACTTTTTAAATAGTGGATACATATAAATCCATTTTAATTTTTTAAGATAGAGTAACTAGAAAATTTTAAGTTAAAGGAATGAAAAATATAAAAGTAGAAAAATCCTCATAAGATGTTGTTAGCCTGAATTTCAATCAAGATATTGATACTCGTTTCTGTAATTGGAAACTATGCAAGTAAAAACGGAGGAGCCTGGTGGAAACTTCATTCTGAGGGCAAGATATGACTGGAAAGCTGGAGTTATAGACAGGGTTATCATAAAAGAAAAGTCTCAGGCAGAATGTACCCTTGTTTTGAGAAAAACGATTCTATTGGAAGATATAGAAAACGAAATCCTCCTTGAATGCAGTGAGTTTCTCAGGCAATATGGCATAGTCAGTGGAGTAACAGTACTGTCAGAGGCGATGTCAGGATGCACCTGGATGTTGAAGAAACCTTTCTTGGAATGGACACGGCAGAGTTCCTATGGGAATAATTATTAATGAACTTGTATCCAATTCTTTGAAACATGCTTTTCCTCAGGGCAGAAAAGGCGAAATCCGAATAAAACTCTGCAAGGCTGAAGAGAATGTAAAGAATAAAAGTATAAGTAATATCACCAATAATATTGGTGCAAAGAGCTCAGTTAATAAAAATAGTTAATATTCGCTGGTAGTTTCGGACAATGGGTTGGGTTTTCCGGAAGGCCTTGATTTCAGGAATACTGGTTCTCTGGGTCTACAGCTTGTAAACATTCTTGTTGAACGGCTGGAAGGCACAATTGAACTTCAAAAAGATTCAGAAACTACCTTCAAAATATTATTTAAGGAAAACAACTGATTATCCGGAGGCTTATCCGATATCAAAGGGGAGATACAATGAAAAAAGCAAAAATTCTGGTTGTCGAAGACCAGAATATAGTAGCTCTAAATATTAGAAACAAACTGAAAAATCTTGGTTATACTGTACCGGGCACTGCATCCACAGGAGAGGAAGCAATAAGAAAAGCAGAGTTGACGAATGCAGACCTTGTTTTGATGGACATCATGTTAAAAGGTGAGATGGATGGAATTGAGGCTGCTCGTGAAATCAAAAACCGGCTCCGGATTCCAGTACTCTATCTTACCGCTTACACTGATGACGAAACTCTTGAGAGGGCAAAAACGACAGAGCCTGCGGGATATATCTCAAAACCTTTTAAAGAAGAAGACCTGCACAGCAATATCGAAATGGCACTTCACAAGCACAGAGCCGAAAAAGAGGCTGAAAAGGAAGTTGGAAAAGAAAATGAAAAGATTCCTGAGTAAATGTTTCACTACATATCGGGACCTGTCATATCTCGATAAAAACTTTAGAGGAAATTCCTACTGGACACAGAGGATTTGAAAACCAGAAAAAAGTAAAATTGAGATTGGAGAAAATAAGCAGAGAAAATAATTTCAGCCACTGGTAAAAGAATCCTCTGAACCTTTTTATATAAAAGACAAAAACACTATTTTACTTCACCTGTAACATTAAAACTAAGAAAGCTTTTTCTTCAAAACGGTTTCTTTCACTAAAAACGTCTTATCTATCTCCTTTTCGAATCGATGAAACCCACTAAAAGCTAAAAGTATGCCAGCGCTCATTTTTAATTGAACTATTCTGAAAAAATATCAGATGAATATACTGATTCTTTGGCAAAAATGCCAAAGAATCTGTTTTCCCAAACTATTATAGCTTTTTTGGATAGTTACTAGGAAAAATTGTAGGTTTAAAGAAGAAAAAATAAGAAAAATCACTAGATT
The DNA here is from genome assembly GCF_000970025.1 of Methanosarcina barkeri MS. GTDB lineage: Archaea > Halobacteriota > Methanosarcinia > Methanosarcinales > Methanosarcinaceae > Methanosarcina > Methanosarcina barkeri. The sequence continues at coordinate 2,670,858 of NZ_CP009528.1, read as the reverse complement.
TAGGAATAGAGTCATCTTTTCTCTTTTTGCGTAGATTTTTCACTTAATCGAGCTATGTACGGGCAAAGCTTTAAATCAGATGGTTCAGTTTATCCCATGTTTCATTTTCGGGATTAGATCCCGTTGGAATGTGGTCCTGCTGGCAGGGCTGAACCGTGAAACAAAAGTGAAACCTGGTGTTTAAATTGGTAAAATCTTATTACACATACGTACGTGATGCATGGAAAAATCCTGATAAAACTTACGTGAACGAGCTCCGCTGGGAGCGCATGCAGGTCTGGAGAAAGCAGGGATCCGTGACCAGAATTGAAAGGCCCACAAGAATCGACAAAGCACGCTCCATTGGATACAAAGCCAAGCAGGGTATTGTCGTTGCCAGAGTAAAAGTACGCCGCGGAGGGCTTGGTAAAACAAGGTTCAACCGTGGAAGAAGGACCCAGAAAATGGGAGTAAACAAGATCACAGGCGGCATGAGCATTCAGAGAATTGCCGAAGCCCGCGCAGATCGCAAATACCCGAACCTTGAAGTCCTGAACTCCTACTGGGTAGGGGAGGATGGAAAGAACAAGTGGTTTGAAGTTATTCTTGTAGATCCCTTCCACCCTGTAATTAAGAGTGACAAGAGCCTGAACTGGGTATGCGACCCGTCCGCCAGGGACAGAGCCGCAAGGGGCAAGACCAGTGCCGGCCAGAAGGGCAGAGGCATGTCTGCACGCGGAAAAGGTACTGAAAAGACCAGACCGAGTATCCGTGCAAACAAGAGTCGAGGCAAGTGATTCATCACATAATACTGCGTGTGATCGCCCACGCAACCGAAGACGTATCCAGAGTCTGTGAGGCTCTGGACTTTTTTTTATCCGGTGCCGGCGTCCGGGACGGGAGCAAACTGATTGAAGAGTTCCAGGCTGAAGGGCACCATGGAAATCCCATTACTATCCTGAGCGTACAGCTTAAAAGAAAGGCAGACTGTCTGAGTTTTGCCCGCTTCGTACGGGAGAACTTTTCGGAAGAAGATATAGCAAAACTGAGGGAAGAAATGCCTGAGAGGCTGGATGATGATCAGGTCTTCCATCTTCGCTTTGACAAGCAGGCTGCATACCTGCAGCAGGTGAAGCTGACTAATTCCTCGGATGCGATCACTGCAAAAGTCAAGATCGAGACTTATCCGAAAAACCGGGAAAAAGCTGGAGCTATTGTGGAGGAATTGTTTGGGTAAACCTAAATTCTACGACTTTTGCGTTCATGCAGTGCCTGATGGGGAAAATACGGTTGATCAACTTTCTGCTCTTGCCCGGCATTTAGGGTACAGCGGGATTGCGCTTGCAAACCATTCTGATAAACTTCCTCAATCACAACCTGTGTTGCCCTCTACTAACGGATTTGAGGTTTTCAGGGGAATCGAGCTTGTGGAGGAAAATCCCTCGAAACTTCACGGGCTTATTGGAAAATTTCGGAAGTCTGTGGACGTCCTGATAGTCCATGGAGGTTCAGAAAACGTCAACAGGGCTGCTCTGGAAAACCCGAGAGTGGATGTTCTGAACCACCCGGCTTTTGCTAAAAGCAGTGGGTTAAACCAGGTGCTTGCAAAGGCCGCAGCTGAAAACGATGTCGCAATCGGCCTGACAATAAGACCCCTTCTTCATTCAAGAGGACCAAGGCGCGTTCGTCTGTTGTCGGATTTAAGAGCAAACCTTGAACTTGCCAGAAAGTACGATGTTTCCCTTGTCCTTTCAAGTGGCGCAATGTCCTGTTTTGACCTTCGTTCTCCCATGGAGACACTTGCTCTGGCTGAAGTCTGCGGTCTTGAAGAAGAGGAGGCCCTTGAAGCCATTACTGTTGTGCCTGAAGGAATAATCTCAAGGAACCGCCCTGGTCCCGGCTATGTTAGAGAAGGTATTGAGGTACTTGAGGAGGGAGATTACTGTTGAAACGCCTACTTCCTTCGCTTCGTGCGAAAAAGCGCTATCTGGCCTTTGAGCTGATCTCAGAGGTACCAGTCAGCAGGAGTGATCTGGTCAAAGAGGTCATGTTTTCGGCTTCTTCCTTGCTTGGAGATGTCACTGCCAGTGAATGTGATATCAAAGTGCTCGGTTTTGAAGAATCTAAAGGTATTATTCAGTGTGCTCATACGAAAGTAAAAGAAACGAGAGCATCACTGGCAACTCTCACACGGGTCAACGGAAAAAGGGCAACTGTGCATATACTTGGAACTTCAGGCACGATTAAAAGGGCAACCGAAAAATTTCTTCAGAATACGACCTTTGAGCCAGAAATCAGGATAAATCCAAAACGTCTGAAGAATAATAACCTGGGCAGGATTCCGGAAAGCTAAACTGCAGGGCTCAGAAAGACTGAATTTAGGATTCGTGAATGTCAAAGCCAGAGAATTTAAAAGCTTCAAATTTTCAGGGTCCGGGAAAGTAAATTAAGCAGTTTTTCTGATAATGGCTTTGTGCCAGGTTTGAGAATTCTCGGCTTTGAGGCTTCAAGGAAACTATTATAATAAACTATCAGGACGCTGTCTGATATATACTATGATGAATGAGTATATTAATGAGTATATTGATGTAACAAATATAATATTCATTGGTATTAATATAACAGGTATAATATTCATTGGCAAAGCTGATTGGCAGAAAAATAGCTGGTCCGAATAAAATCCTATGATTGCGAGCCTGATCGAAACGTAGATTGAAACCTGTATAGAATAAAACGGTGGAAGCAAAAACCCTTTTATAGATGACTCAAAATACGACCTTAAGCGCAAGATAATTTCGGGTCTCACAAGCATTATAACTGAGTAAATACACTTTATTAGCAGACTTAGTTAACATTGGAACTGGACCTTAAAACTATTAAAAAGGCTCCTAAAGTGCGCGAACCCAGATTATGGAAAACGTACTTTGCAGGGTCGAAGTTTTGCAGGGTAGAAGTACCTTTGAATTCCCTGTAACTGGGGTATTTTCCGCAGTTTTCGTCCGAAAAAAGTATTTCAGGTTGGAAGTTCTGAATAAAATGTAAAAAACTCTAATAAGGAAGAAATACGTTATAGGAAATCAAAAGTCGGTTTCCTTACCTGAATGCTGGGTCGGGGACTTTAAGCTCCTGAATTTTTCGGGATATCCTCGCAGCAGTTCACAATCACTGACCAAAGCCTTTTTGGGGAGGGCGGTGATTTAGCTACGAGCCTGTGGATAGAGATCCTTTAAGGAAAAAAGACCGGTTTCTTGCCGGGAAGATAATAACAATATACAATAAAAATTAAGGGAGATACGGAATATGCAGATGGCACCACAGATGGGCTATGACAGGGCAATTACAGTTTTCAGCCCTGATGGAAGACTTTTTCAGGTAGAATATGCCCGCGAAGCAGTCAAGAGGGGAACAACAGCCGTGGGAATTAAGGCAGCTGATGGGGTAGTGCTGCTCGTTGACAAGCGAATAACTAGCAGGCTTGTAGAAGCCGAGTCAATTGAAAAGATTTTTCAGATTGACGACCACATAGGAGCTGCGACCTCAGGGCTTGTGGCAGATGCCCGCTCCCTTGTTGACAGAGCACGTGTAGAAGCGCAGATCAACAGGGTTTCTTACGATGAACCCATAGGTGTGGAGGTTATCTCCAAGAAAATCTGCGACCACAAACAAACATACACCCAGTACGGTGGAGTTCGCCCATATGGAACTGCACTTCTGATTGCAGGTGTGGATGACAACCTGCCAAGGCTCTTTGAGACAGACCCGAGCGGTGCTCTTCTGGAATACAAGGCGACAGCTATAGGCGCAGGCAGAAATGCAGTCGTTGAGGTCTTTGAAGCAGAGTACAGAGAAGACATGAATATGGATGCAGCTATCCTTCTAGGTATGGATGCACTCTATAGGGCTGCCGAAGGCAAGTTCGATGCGTCTACCCTTGAGGTAGGTATTGTGTCGCTTCAGGACAAGAAATTCAGAAAATTAGTTCCTGAAGAAGTTGAGAATTATGTTCAGCAGATCCTTGAAAAACACAAGGAAACTGAGAACAAAGAATAAAATCTATATATAGTTGAGTGTAGTACTCAGAGAATCTTCGGATTCTCAAAATAATATTTTGGAGAAGGTATTTGAAAATGGTGTCCCTGGACGAGGCAGTGACTGCGCGGCTTAAGAGAGGCAGCAAACACTTCGAAGTCCTGGTCGAGCCCGAAGGAGCTCTGGCCTATAAGCGAGGAGAAGACGTAAACCTTGAAGATATTCTGGCGGTTGAAACTATCTTCGAAGACGCAAACCGAGGGGACCGAGCAGCAGAGTCCGATATTCTCAATTCTTTTGAGACAACGGATCCCTTCAAGATTGCTGCCGTGATCCTGAAAAGTGGGGAGCTTCAGCTCACTGCTGAACAGAGAAAACGCATGCTTGAGGAAAAAAAGAAAAAAGTTATTTATACCATTTCCAGGAATGCAATAAATCCCCAGACAAAAGCACCTCATCCTCCCGCAAGGATCGAAAAGGCGATGGAAGAGGCAAAGGTGCACATAGACCCCTTAAAAAGTGTGGATCAGCTGGTCAAAATCACAATGAAAGCCATTCGCCCGCTTATACCTATACGCTTTGAAGAGGTCAATATTGCTGTGAAAATCCCTCCCGAATATGCTCCCAAAGCATACGGAGATATTTCCAAGATAGGAAGCATTACGAAAGAAGAATGGCAGCGTGATGGCTCCTGGATTGCGGTGGTAAGAATCCCGGCAGGAGTACAGACTGATCTTTACGCTCTTATAAATCATCTTACGAAGGGAGAGGCTCAAACTAAACTTTTATAAGAGGATGTTGGATGGATAAAAAAATAGTGATCCCTGGTGACCTGATATCTGAGAATTCGAAAAAAGCCGGATACGGGACTTATGTCAAGAACGACAAGATCTATTCTTTATTTTGTGGCATTGAAAATCTCAAAGAAGATAAAGTTGGAGTGATCCCTCTTGCGGGAGTTTATATCCCTTCCGCAAATGATGTGGTGATCGGGATCGTTATTGTGGTTACGCCATCCAACTGGATAATGGACATTGCTTCTCCTTATGACGGCCTGTTCCATGTGTCTGAGTATCCCAGAAGAATAGAATCCCGGGAGATGCATGAAGTTCTGGATGTAGGCGACTCTATAATCCTTAGAGTAAAAGATGTAGACAATTCCATGAAAGTTGAGCTTGCCCTTAGAGATTCGAGCTTCCATAAACTGAAAACAGGCCAGATCGTCGAAGTTGAGCCTGTGAAAGTCCCACGTGTGATAGGACACGGCGGATCCATGATCTCAATGCTTAAGAAAGAAACAAACTGCAGCATTTTCGTGGGCCAGAACGGCAGAATATGGATCGATGGAAAGGATGACGATGTGGAACTTTTAAGTAAGGCTCTCCGGAAGATCGAAGCCGAGGCTCAACGTTCCGGATTGACAGACAGGATCTATAACTTTTTGAAAAATGAGCGGAGCAAGCAGAAAGAGTCAAAGTCCGCCAAGTTTTTTAAAAGTGGTACGAAAGAGGTAAAGTTGCCAAAAGAAGATCATTCCGAAGAGATTTACAGGAAGATCGATGTGTTACTGGATCCAAATAACTGAGTTCTGGATATGCATGAGGGATTTTAAGGAAGCTTCTGTAAAGTAGTTGTTAGGAGTTTTTTGGAGATTAAAGTATGAGTGATAAACCTGAAAAATTAATCACTGACGATGGGCTGCGCCTTGACGGGAGGCATGCGGATGAGATCAGGCCCATGAAAATCGAGATCGGCGTTCTTTCACGAGCCGACGGTTCATGTTATCTTGAATGGGGAAGGAATAAGATCCTCGTAGGCGTGTTTGGCCCAAGAGAAGTTCACCCCCGTCGTTCACAGCGCGCAGATACTGCAGTTATCCGTTACAAATACAATATGGCTTCTTTTTCCACTGAAGACCGCGCCAGACCCGGACCCAGCAGACGGAGCATTGAAATTTCAAAAGTTTCCAGGGAAGCTTTTGAACCGGTGATTATGGCAGAGCTTTTCCCTAAAACTGCAATCGATATTTTTGTGGAAATACTTCAAGCTGATGCAGGGACAAGGACAGCAGCAATTAATGCTTCAAGCATAGCGCTTGCAGATGCAGGCATCCCTATGAAAGGTCTTGTTACTTCCTGTGCTTTTGGAAAAGTTGACGGGCAAATAGTGCTTGACCTCAACAAGGATGAGGATAATTATGGTGAGGCCGATTTCCCTGTTGCAATGACCCAGGATGGAGAAATTACCCTGCTCCAGATGGACGGGAATCTAACTCCTGATGAAATTCGAAAAGGCTTCGAGCTTGTTAAGAAAGGCTGCAAAGAAATCCTTGAAATTCAGCAGGCAGTGTTGAGAAAGAAGTTTGAGACTCCTGTGGAAGAGACTGAGTCCGAAGCCGCTGAAGAGGCTGAAGAGACTGAACTCGAAGTTGTGGAAACGGAACCTTCTCTTGAATATGCTCCCGAAGCAGCAGTTGTAGAAGAGGTTATTGAGGAAACTGAAGAGTCTGAGGAAGGTATATCTGAAGAAACTGCTGAAGCCTGTGCTGTTAATAAAGAGGCTCCAGAGTGCGAGGAGTTAGAAACAGTCATTAAAGATGCTGAGGCTGAAGTAGTAGAAGGGGAAGCTGTAGAAAAAGTAGTTGAAGCAGAAATTGAAGAAGAAGCTGAAGAAGAGGCATTTGAAGACAAAGCTGATTTTGAATCTTCTTTCGAGGCTTCTTTTGAGAACGTTTCCGAACCTGAGAAGCTTGAAGAACTTCAACTTGAAGAAACCGTTTCTGGGAAAGAAACAGAAATCGAGCCCGAAATTGAGGAATTCGCTGAAGAGAAGGCTCAGCCTGAAGCAGAACCGCAGCTTGAAGAGAAGGTAGAGGTTGAAGAAGAACCTCAGCTTGAACAGGAAACCCAGCTTGAAGAAGAACCTCAACTTGAAGAGAAGGCAGAGGTTGAAGAAGAACCTCAGCTTGAACAGGAAGTGCAGCCTGAAGAAGCCGGGATTGAAGAAGCTGCTTCAGAAGAAGCTTTTGAGTCCGGGCCAGAGATAGAGTCCGAAGCCGAGTCCAGGAAAGAGGCTCCTGCCGAGCAAGCCGTAGAAGAGCCTGAAGAAGAATGCAAAGGTCCCTGGAAGGTAGTAAAAGACCCTTCTGAATCCGGAAGCAGAGGTGAAAACGATGAGTGAAGTTATTGCTACGCTTAAGAAGGACTATATTTACAACCTTATGATTAAGGGAAAGCGCCAGGATGGGCGTGGATTTAAAAATTTCAGAGATATCAAGCTTGAAACGAATGTTATCTCGAAAGCCGAGGGCTCGGCAAAGGTAACCTTGGGAGCTACCCAGGTTCTTGTAGGAGTTAAACTTCAGCCAGGGACTCCTTTTCAGGATTCTCATGACGAAGGCGTAATTATTACTAATCTGGAACTCAACCCTATTGCTTCCCCAGAGTTTGAGCCAGGTCCACCCAGAGAAGAAGCAATTGAAATGGCAAGGGTTGTAGACAGGGGAATTCGGGAATCAGGCGCAATTGATATAAAGAAGCTTTGCATAAGCGTTGGAGAATCTGTCTGGATCATCTATATAGATATCCATGTCCTCAATGATAACGGGAATGTCATTGATGCATCCTGTCTTGCTGCTATTGCGGCCCTTATGACTACAATTGTCCCTAACGAGCAGCATGGAATCGGTGCGGATGTGCCCCTTGCAATGAAAGAGATGCCTGTGGGCGTAACTCTTGCCAAGATCGGCTCAAAGCTGATGGTGGACCCGTCACGGGACGAGGAAGCGGTTTGTGAGACTAAATTAACGGTGGTCTCAAGTTCGGATGGATCTGTCGCAGGTATGCAAAAAATGGGCTCTGTTCCGTTCACCGAGGCTGAGGTGCTGGAAGCAATAGATATAGCATGCGAAAAGGCAGCCGAACTCAGGAAACTTTACCTGGAAGAACTGGTATAAAAGGAATGATCAGGCAGGATTAATTAAATATAAATATTAAATGCAGTATTACGGTCTAAGTATATGTTCAAGAGGTGATTGTAGAATCTGATATCTGGGTTTCAGGGATCTGACCCCAGGGATCTGACCCGCGAGCCAGCAGGTTCCGAATTCAATCACTTAGAATTAAATGTTTTATTTTAGGGAGTTTTAACGATGGCAAAAAAGTTCACTAAGAAAGGAAGGGTTTCCAGGTCAGCAGGCAGATTCGGTGCCAGATACGGAAGAAAGGACAGAAAGCTTGTTGCAGACCTGGAAGAACGCATGCGAGCTCCGCATGTGTGTACAAAATGTGCCAGGCCTACCGTGAAGAGAATCGGGACCGGCATATGGAAATGCAGTAAGTGTGGACACACTTTTGCTGGCGGAACTTATATTCCTTATACCAGCGTCGGTCAGACTCTGCTGCGTACGATGAAGAATGTTGCTGAGGCAAAGTAATATCTTAGGGTTGTGGTTGTATGGGTTATAAATGCACTCGATGTAAACAGAAAGTGGAAATCGACTATGAGTACACAGGTATAAGGTGTCCATACTGTGGACACAGGATCCTGGTAAAAGAGCGTCCTACAACCATTAAACGCATTAAGGCCGAGTAAGAAATATGCTGGTTAACCCGGCAAGTAGAAGTATTAGATAAATTTATGGGCTTCTGTGAATAAGCCCTTCTATCTAATAATTTAATGTGTAGAAAAACGGAAAATAGGCGCTTTCTATCCAATAAATATACCAAACTCTATTTCTATTTTGAATTTCTATTTTGAATTTCTATTTTGAATTTCTATTTTGAATTTCTATTTTGAATTTCTATTTTGAATTTCTATTTTGAATTTCTATTTTGAATTTCTATTTTGAATTTCTATTTTGAATTTCTATTTTGAATTTCTATTTTGAATTTCTATTTTGAATTTCTATTTTGAATTTCTATTTTGAATTTCTATTTTGAATTTCTATTTTGAATTTCTATTTTGATTTTCTGCATCCAAGTCGTAGCAATAAGCAGTTGCTATGTTTTGTAATTTTTCAGGATATTGCAAAGTTCACAGATCTATATTCCTTTTTATAGTAATTTCTTTGCAGATCTCTTTCATTAAAAAAGGAGTATTCCCTTTTTTTTTCATCACTCATATCTCAGCGCGTCCACAGATTTCAGTTTTGAAGCCCTATATGCAGGAACCACTTCAAAAATCACTCCAGAGATCACGCTAATAAAGACAGCAAGAGTGAGTCCATAAATCCTCAGGCTTTACATTTCCAGCCCTTGTGTTCTTGATATTAAAAAAGCAAGGCAAATGTACTCGTTTTTCAGCCTTTATCGATGACCCATGTACATAAACAAAACAAGATAAATATAAAACACTAACCGAGGGAGAGAAAGTAATATATACTTCTAACTTGTCAGGGAAAGTATGCTGGTCACTTCTTCTCGAAAACCTTCTGCAAGAACTAGGTCACTTTGCAAGTTGCTCTCGCGGTTTATAGTTGGCAGGTGTATTCCACGCGGAAAAATGGGCATGCAGGAACTTCTGGAGTTTGAGGAGGGCGGTTCTCTCATAGTCATAGGAGAGTACCATGGAAATCCCGGGGAACTCAGCTTTTACGACGAAGCCGGAAAGCTCCTTTTTTCACTCAGATTTACGGACTGGTACTCCAAGGAGCTAGATTCTTACTGGTTTTCCGATATCGAGCCCAGGCTTACAGGTCAGGGAGATATTGTGGACTCCTTTGAGTCTTTTTTCCATTTTTTAAGGGTCGAAAGCGATAAAATTGATCGACTTTCTCCCAGTTCCACATTAATAGTGATTGGAGAAAAGGATATCGAGTTTATGGGTAGTGGCAAGTCCCTTTTTAAGTTTAATCTCCGGGGTTTTAAAAAGTATTGACTTCCAAACCCTTATATTTAAAGCCGAATTTTATAAATTGATTTTTTATGATAAGAGTCCTTATGATAAGAGTCCTTATGATAAGAATCTTAAGACAATTCTCATAGGAAATTCAAAACCGATTTTTCCCTTACTTACTTCAAAAACATCCCAAGAAGATTTATCCGGAGGAATTCCTTGAAACTTTTCGCAGAATTTACTTTTGAAACTGAAACTGCAGAAACGATCTATAGGGCTCTCCTGCCCGAACTCGATGACAATTTTTCACAACGGTCTGCAATAGACCTGTCCCTTGAAGATGCAAATAAGCTGGTACTCCGCGTAGAAGCTAAAGATGTGGTTTCTCTGCGTTCAGCACTGAATACCTGGTTCAGGCTTATCCAGATTGCCCAGGAAGTCCTTGAAACCACTTATGAAGTCAGTTGTTAGTTCTCACAAGCCTTTTCGAAAAAGCAAGCCTTTTGAAAAAACTGCTTGCCTGCAAACCTTTTAAAAAAAGCTTGAGTGAAAATGTCGTGACAGTATGATCAACCGGCCAAATGGTTACGGACTAACGCTTGTTCTCAAAAGGGTTGGTTTACGAATACAGGCACGGGTGTTTTCTTTTTTTGTAGTTATAAATTATCAAGTTAATTTTTCCGTGTCTGTCAGGTTATAGCAAAAATTTGGACAATTAACAAAATCACATAAAATATGTGAATTTCTATGAGTGGCGATGTGGAAGATAAAAATAAAAGAAGATACAAAACAAAAAAATTTAATGAGATTTCGTTTAAGCTTGTTTAATTCCGGCAAGCAAATAGAAAAGTTATTCAAGCATTGCGGAATTTATGTTAGGGCTGGAGGTTCGCTTCAATTCATTTTTAACATTTTAAACCTCTTTTTTGGGCTCTTTTTTCCTTCTGAGCTTTTTCTGCCTTTTATTTTTCACGTTTTTAGTGATTATGTGCGCCGGATTTTTTTGATTTGGGGCCTTTGTTTGGCCTGAAAGCCCTTTCCGGGCATTTCTTGGAATCGGTTTTCCCGTGCACTTCAAAACCCAGGCTGAAACATTCGCCTTTTAGCTCATCAATAGCCGTATAGAATCTACAATCTTGGCATGTAGGCATTCGGATTACTACCTCCAGTTATATGAAGGCCACCTGGTCTTAGTCCCAGAGTGTTTGCCCGGATACAACCTCTGAAGCAAGAGATCGCTTCTTATCAGATATCTTAAGTATGGATGTATCCTCTAAATAATATGTATCTGTAAATAAAACATTTTTGGTAGACTACCAGAATGCAGGTAAGGATCAGGATCTTATCAACAGCTGGAAAATTACAATAACTGACTGAAGTTATTTATACTTATATCCAGAAAGCTTTTGCCGGTTATTTATCATTTGCTTGCCATCTATTTGCGGTTATTTTGTAGCTATTTATTGACGACTTGATTACTATTTGATGACGATTTGATTACTATTTGATGACGATTAACTGTTTGATGACGATTTGATAACTGTTTGATGACTATCTGCCGGCCCCTGCAGGTTATTTGCCAGTTTTCTATCGGTTATTTTATACTGCTTACCAGCTCTGGATACTGCACTTTTTTGTTAATGATCGTGTTTCCAGAAAAGTGTATTTAGATGGATTAACGTTTTTCGACAGCGATGAGGTATTCATGGAGCAAGGAGTTTTACCGAACTGATCCTTACGTCGATCCTTAAGTCAAATATCTTCGTAGTCCTCGAATTCAACATCAAGCACGGGAAGATCGTTTACTTCTCCTTCCCTATTATAACATGTCCAGCTTTGACTATTATAGGGGTGGCCAACTATAATATGGCAGTTGCCTGTTTTCGAAAAAAGACGCAGGTCAGCCTGTGAAGGGCTGCGGTTCGGGCCTGGATGGCTGTGGACTGAACCTGCGGCTTTAATGTTCGGCATCATATAGAGTCTGAGAACAGCATTTGAATCACTGGATTCCGTGCCAGGTAATATAAGAACTTCAGTGATAATGCCATCTTTTTCCTGCAAAAGTCCGGCAAATTCCTGGGGAGCCATGGATTTACTAGCCTCCAGGATAAAATTAAGAGTATCACGAGCTATTCCTTTAATTTGCATAATGGACTATTCTTCTTAAATAATATATCTTTTCTGCGGTAATGATGCGGAGCGCATTAATTCTCGCCGGCCGAATTTTTTGCAATTCAATTGATCAGGATTCTAGGGATTGAAAAGGCTGTCAGTAAACATAGATTAAGGTAGCTGGTTCAGGTCAGTAAATTAAAGTCTGTTGGTTCAGTATACCAGTTTCATAATTCTAGCCAGTGGGTTTATCTACGGCCTGCGTAGACTATTATGCAGGAAAGTTTATTTCTTAAAATTTAATAGGACTAAGGCTGTGCTAACAACAATAAGATTCTCTGAAAGTTTTAGTTCTTAGAACTTAATCGCGTTAAGGCTTTGCTATGATATTAAGGTAAGTATTGTCAGGGGGTACTGCGATCAAAAATATGCACTCAGACTCAGGGCTGGAAACTGATCTGAAAAAGAACTTTGAAAAAGATCTGGAAAAAAATTCCAAAATAACTCTGGAAAAGGATTCAGGAACGGATCTGAAAAAACACCAGGAAAAAAATGGTGATGAACACACATCCTTATATCAGGAATCACTTGCTGTGCACCGACGGCTTGGGGGTGTGCTGGAGGTTGCCAGTAAAGTTAGCCTTCAAACTATACACGATCTCAGTGTCGCCTACACACCAGGAGTTGCCGAGCCGTGCAGGAAGATAATCAAGGACCCGGAACTTGTCTACCTCTATACCCTGAAGAGAAATACTATTGCTGTTGTCACTGACGGATCGGCAGTTTTGGGGCTCGGGAATATAGGACCTTATGCTGCGCTGCCTGTTATGGAGGGAAAGGCAATAATTTTCAAAGAATTTGCAGGCATTGATGCTTTTCCGATCTGCCTGGACACACAGGAAACCGAAGAAGTAATAAAAGCGGTAAAGCATCTGGCTCCCGCATTTGGGGGCATTAACCTTGAAGACATCAGTGCTCCTCGTTGCTTTGAAATCGAGAGTAGGCTGCGTGAAGAACTCGATCTGCCAGTTATGCACGATGACCAGCATGGGACAGCCATTGTAGTTTTTGCCGGACTTCTCAATGCCCTTAAAATTGTGAATAAAAAGTTAAATGAACTACATATAGTGATTTCAGGACTGGGAGCTGCAGGAGTAGCAATTTTCCGTTTTCTGGTTCGGGCAGGAGCAAACCCGTCAAGGATTCTTGTCTGTGACATTAAAGGACTCGTGTATGAGGGCCGGAAAAACGGTATGAACCCAGTAAAAGAAGAAGTTGCCAGGCTCACAAATCCTGAAAAATTGAAAGGAAGGCTTGAAAATGCTTTTCAGGGTGCTGACCTTTTTATCGGAGTCTCTGTGGGGGGCATAGTCAGTGAGGAAATGGTTCAATCCATGGCAAAAGATGCAATTGTAATGGCTATGGCAAACCCTCTACCTGAGATAATGCCTGATACCGCAAAGCGAGCAGGAGCAAGGGTTGTTGCTACGGGCAGGTCGGATTTTCCAAACCAGCTTAATAACTGCTTGAGCTTTCCTGGGGTTTTCAAAGGAGCTCTCAGCACCTGTGCAAGGAAAATAACACCTGAGATGGAAATGGCTGCAGCCCGTGCGCTTGCTGAGGTTGTAACGATCAACGAACTTTCTGAAGATCACATAATTCCTGATCCCCTTGACAGGCGTGTAGTGCCTGCGGTTGCAAAAGCTGTTGCAAGTGCATCACTTGAGAGCTGTGTTGCAAGGAAGAGCCACGAAGACAGGGTTTGATATGGCTGAATTTCGGCTAAAAGTCCGGTATCCGGACAAATTTTCTGCCTTTTTTACCTTTTCACTTTTTGTTTTTTACCTTTTCACTTTTTGTTTTTTACTTTCTCACCTTTCTTCTTCCCTCGTAGAAGTCCTTGAGTATGATGCTGTCAGGATTGTTTCTTATTCTTTCTCTTAATTTCAGGCTTACATACTAATTTTCAAGACCAATCTTCAAGACCAATCTTCAAGACCAATCTTCAAGACCAATCTTCAAGACCAATCTTCAAGACCAATCTTCCGAACGATTGTTTCACAAATAATTTGAACCTAAATTACATATTTTTTCTGTCAGGAAAATTGGGGAATATGAAATGAACTGCAATGAACTGAGGGCTGGCCAAACTCTTGTTTGTGAGAGATGCGGGCTTGAGCTTAAAGTAGTAAATGAGTGCACGAACGATAGCTGCTCTGTAGGCTGTACTGGTGATATGGACTGCTGCGGAGAGCCAATGAAACTGAAGGAGTAAGTAAAAGATTAAAGTGAAAGAGTAAAAACAAAAAAGCAAGCGAGTAAACTCCCAGCGTATATGAAAGTAAATTAATATAAAATTACTGTGTTGAATCCTTAGTTTTAGGATCCTTTTCTTATAAATCATTCTTCCGATAATTTTTTCTTTTCCTCTGATTATTACCTTCTTTTTTCGTTCGATCTATATTTCGTCAGTATTTAAATAAAAGTTTTAAAGCTTTTGATACAATGATATCAAATAATGTTAATAAATAAACTTAAATAAGAATAAAAAACTTTGATATTGTATTTGTTAAATCAGAATCTAAAGACACAGACACGAGTTGTAAATAATTTGTATAGAGAGTGTTTCTACAAACTTGAAAATATATAATTAAAATATTTTTTGTAATAACTTAATAATTTCAGATTTCTACAAATCAAAAAATACATTTAACCGCATAAAACAGTTAAAATTTATATATATTACATACATTATATTCTATAACTTTATTTTAATATATAATTCGTAATATATAAATTAGCACTTTATATGTACAAATATAGTAACTATTCAGCCACTTATAAAAAAGTATGTTTTGGAGCAAAATGCTTCAATTCTCAGGCTAATAACGGCGCTCCCTTGAGCGCCGTTAGAATAGCATCCATAACATTCATTTCATTCTTTTTAATTGATGATATGTATGCCCTAATTCTGCAGAAAGCTACCGCTCCTTCTATACTTCGGAAAGTTCCCGAAATTTCTCTGTTGTAGCTTCATCATTCTGATATCCCGCTCTGCTTGATTGTTATCAAACGCAACTCTCAGGTTATTAAGAAATTTCAGAATCTGTTCCTTGTGTACTATGAACCTATCAAGGAGATTCTTTGCTTTTGTTTGTGCTGTTCTTCCTCTCTTTTTGACCTGATCCTTTGAAGGATCAGGTGGTGGATTTTCTATAATTCCTTCTTGTATTATTGCGTCGTATATTTGCTCAAATTCTCGGACTTTTTCAGGATCTATTGGAATTTCCATCTCTCTACATTCATCAGTATACTTCTTCATCTCACTGAGAAGTTCATTTATCTTTTTAGCCCATTGCTGCTCAAAACTCTCTTCAATCCCAGTAAGTTCCCGCTTAAGATGAGCATTGCACAGGGCATGTTCACATCCATACTTGTTGTATGAAGAATATCCATCATGAACTGCTACTCCCTTGTATTGCGGAAGAAATCCCAGAGCATCCATTGCTTCTGTCCCTCTTTTAGGATGAGGAAAATAATATGTCCACAAATTGTTTGAGACAACATGAAGCCACCATTTAGTCCCCAAAACTCTCATTCCTGTCTCATCACAATGGGCAGAATGGGAAGTTAATAGATGTTCCATAGCAGCTTTTTCGAAAGGTTCCAGGTTCTGGAAACATTCTTTTTCCGCTCTTCTTATGGTAGCTGGGCTGATACGTATACCGTAGAAGTCCTCTACTAAATCACAAGTCCTTTCATATGGAAGCAATTGATAGTTCCTCAAATACAGCATCGAGGCTAAAAGACGAGGCCCATATTGAATCGGGAATTTTATAGACTCTGGAAAAGAACCTTTGTTAACTTTCCCGCAGTGAGGACACTTCTTGATTTCACAACGATGTTCAGTATATATGATTTGCACAGGAGGAATTTCAATTTCTTGTCTGCGTTCATAATCCTGAACTTCAGTATTTTCAAGATGATGACCACAATTTTCGCAGCAGTCAGGAGAATGGCATATGATCTAATCAGGATTTTCAACCATTTCAAGAGTCTTTCCAGGATGACCTTTTTGGCCACCAACTTTTTTGCCGCTACTCTTGCGGAGACCCTTAGGTTTAGGTTTTTCGTTACAAAAAACATCAGTAGAAGGAGGTTTACTGCTATTTTGGCTGTTTTGATTCAAACGAGACTCTAAAACCCTTACACGTTCTTCAAGTTCAGCAATCCGAGAATCTTGTTTCTCTATGATAGACTCAAGTCTCTGGATGACAGAAATAACTGCTTCAGGACCAGCTTCATAAATTTCAAGGATCTCTTCACGTGTAAGCATGATATTGAAAAAAGAAGGTTATTTTATATGCAATTTTTCCTCTTTCCGAGGAAAAATTGCTTTTACCAAAGCTATGGCTGAATAGTTACCAAATATAAAGCTATCGAGTGAAAATATGCTTAATGAGATCCTTACGTCAATGCGTCCTAAACAGTGGTACAAGAATTTTGTACTATTTGCAGGGATAATTTTTTCATTAAATTTATTCAATGTCCATATGTGGATTACTTTATTTTTCTCATTCATTATTTTCTGCATGTTGTCTGGATCTGAATATATTTTTAATGATATAATGGATAAAGAAAGAGATAAAATCCATCCTATAAAACGCAACCGTCCCATCGCTTCAGGAAAATTACATGTACTACATGCTTTTATTTTTGCGACACTTATGGTTTTTTCGGCATTAGTGGGAGCATACCTAATAAACGTCCAATTTTTTGTGGTCTCCTTAGCTTATTTTCTATTAATTGTTTTCTACTCATTATTCCTTAAACATATTGCTATTGTTGATGTCCTTACTATTTCCATGGGTTTTGTTATAAGGGCAATTGCAGGCTGTTTTGCAATAAAAGTTTTCGTTTCTTCCTGGTTAATTATATGCACCTTTTTGGTCGCGCTTTTTCTTGCACTTGGCAAAAGAAGGCATGAACTTATGTTATTGGAAAATGGTGCAATTAGCCATCGCAAAGTTCTAAATGATTTTTCAATAGATCTGCTGGAGAAAATGATGACTATAGTTACGAGTGCGTTGATAATGTCTTATTCTCTTTATACATTTCTTTCAAATAATACCTGGATGATGCTGACAATCCCTATAATAATTTACGGGATATTCAGATATATTTTTCTTGTTCATTCTAAAAATGCAGGTGGAGAACCGGAAATTTTGTTTAAGGATATTGGAATGCTAACATGCATAATTTTATGGGTGATTTCAACAGTAGGAATAATTTACGTAAAAAAATGAGACTTAGACCTGGAAAATTTAGACCGAGAAAATATATGGCAAAATTCGATTTCATGTTCATTTAGGTTATCTTCAGACAGAAATACTAAACATTAAAAATATTGCAAAGATATACCAGTTAAGAAAGCAGAGAGACTGACATGATATTGTTATTCCTGCCACCTTATTTACCTGATTAAATCTACTTGGATAATATTAATTCGCCTTATAGGGGCTTTATTCTGTGAAATACGATTTACATGTGCATACGTCTTACTCAAAAAAATGTGGCTACACAAACCCTAAAAATGCTGTCAAAGCTGCAGTTAAATACGGACTGGATGGTATTGCTATAACAGACCATGATACGATTAAAGGTGCGCTACAAGCTAAAGAATATAGTCCAGGGTTTTTTGATGTGATAATAGGCTCTGAAATAACTACCAATAGAGGTGAAATAATTGGACTATTTCTATCTGAGGATATCAAGAGCAATAAATTTGAATCAGTAGTATCCGAAATCAAAAACCAAAATGGACTCGCTGTTGTCCCACATCCTTTTGATGCATTACGAAAGTCTGCTTTTCATCCAGAAGCAGAAGACGTCGAGATTTTAGATGGCATTGAGAGTTTTAATTCGAGATGTACCTTAAAAAAATATAATGATATTGCTGAAAACTTTGCCAATAAATATAATTTAATGAAAACGGCAGGCAGCGATGCTCATTTTCCATCTGAAATTGGAAATGCAGGAATTATTACTGAGAATTGCGATATCGTAGATGCGATCAGAAAAAGAGACCTCACTGTGTTTGGAAGAAAGTCTTCTGTGTTAAATCATGCACTCACTAAATCCTTAAAATTGATGAGGACGATTTGATGAAGAATTTACTCTACATAATAGTTGCCGTCTGTATTTCAAGTCTCGGGCAGATTTTATTGAGACGTGGTATGAGCGGATCTGGTTTTGAGTTATCCGTATTAGATGCCACTACAATAATTAATTTGATAAAAAATTTCTATGTGATGAGTGGGCTATTTGTTTACGGATTGAGTTTTATCCTGTGGCTATATGTACTGTCACGCGTGCAGGTGAGCTATGCATACCCATTTGTGAGTTTAAGCTATCCGATCGTGATGATATTAAGTAATGTCTTTTTAAAAGAGCCTTTAGGAAAAGGATTATGGATTGGCGTTTTTTTCATATTAATTGGGACAACTATTATTGGGGTAACATATGGTAGGTGGGACTCATGAAAAAAACTAGCAGTGAAGTTCCTATTAGTAGAGAAAATAGCGTGAATATCAGTAAGTATGCACAAAAGCAGAATAAATATCCAGATCTTAATATTATACTTTTTTATTTATTAAATATTATTAGATCTAAATACAGTTTACCTTTTTGTTTATCAATACTCATGCTTTTATATATGCAAACTGTCAAACCAGTGATAATAGGTGACGGTCATGAATATTTTGCTATGACAATATCGTTGTTTAATCATTTATCTCTTGATTTGCAGCCAGCTGATATTGCAATGCGGGCAGCTATAGAACAGAGCCGTGGTATATATTTTCCGCCTACGCAAGATTATTATGGATATGCTAAAGCTCTCAATGGAAATTATTACCCAATTCATTTTTGGGCTTATTCACTTGCAAGCTTACCTTTTCTTTTTATTCTTCATTTTTTTAATATTAATGAGCTTTCAAGTCTTCAAATAACCAATGCTGTCCTTTTACTAGCTAGTTTTTGGGTAATAACTTACTGTTTTGAGGATAAACTTCAAAGACTTATAATGCTTGCTTTTTCAGTAGTTAATCCGATAGTGTTGTATATCGGTTGGACAGGTGCAGAGGTTTTCTCATATTCATTTGTGGTAATGGCGATTTCATTTGCTGTAGCAAAAAAGTACAATTTAGCTGTACTATTATCATCAATTGCTTCACTGCAAAATCCACCAATTATAATGTTTACACTATATCTAATATATCTTGGCTTAAGAGACTCAAATTTTGATTTTAATAACTTAAAAAAACTAATTTTAAGTTCTGCTATTACAGTAGTTCCATATATTTTTTATATGATCTATTACCATGTGCCAAATTTAATTGTTAGTTCTGGTGTATCTACCTTTAGTAATATGAGTATTAGTAAATTCATTAATTTATTCACTGATCTTAATTTTGGTATGATTTTATATATACCAGTGCTATTTATTCTAGCTGTCATAGCACTATTTATCGGAGTAAAGAAAAAAGATGATAAAATTATTTTCCTGTGGGTAACGATCGTTCTCATGGTAACTATAACAACCACACAGGGTAACTGGAACCCAGGGATTATGTATATCCATCGATATTGCACGTATATGATACCGGTAATTACTTTAATTGTTTTATACTCTCTAAAATATTATTCTTCAGTATTGTCTGCAAGACTTTTGGGTATTACTTTGATTATTGGATTTACATTATCGTTTTTTACGATATCAGGGTGTATGCATGATTATGACTATTCTAATTATGTTAAATTCAGTAAACTCTCACAATATGCTATCGTATGTGCTCCTGAATTAAGCAACCCACCATATGAAAATTTTGGAGAAAGATCCATAGGTGAAGAAGTAGACTATACTAAAAATCTACCTATTTTATTTGTATATGATGGAAATGTACGCAAAATATTGACTGATTATGCCCACATAACAGATATAGAAAAGTTCATAGAACCAGAATACAAAAATGAAACGATAAAGAGTATTGAAAAATCTGGTATAGGCTATATAAATTCACATGAAATAATACTACCTTCATATGTAGATAGTAGTAAAATACGTATTTTATATCATTGGAAAGACGATAAATATGTGACTTACGCAACCAATGCCTAAAATCAAATATAAAAACCGATTTGTAGAAATCCTTAATTTTAGCCAAAATGGATCTATAATTTTTTGTTTATGTTAAAGTTAATAACCTAGATTCGGCAAGTAAACATATATGTTAATATAATTAATTTTCATATCTTTTTCCTGATCTTATATGTTAATATAATTAATTTCCATATCTATTTCTTGATCTTTCATGGCAGATAAAAGCAATAGTAGAAGAGTTGAATCTTCAATAAAGTGTACAAGATTCTTAGGTCGCCTTTGTCTCATTGCTGGAGTTTTCCGAGAGCTTGAAGTTGACAAACTGATCGATGAGAAACTTCCTAATGAACGATATCACAAGTTTCCTCATTCCATCTGCATCCTTGCAATGGTACTCAATGGCCTTGGTTTTCTAGGGCAACGTCTGTACCTGTTTCTTGATTATTTAGGACTATTTCTATAGAAAGACTTACCAGTATTCGTTCTTCATAAATAGAAAATTAGTAGAGTTTATGGCCTAATGATTTGAACAAAGTTAAGCAAAAATACAAAATTTTGGAGAAAATAATGAGCGAAATTCAAAAAAAGTTTGATGAAATTTCAAAAAAGTATGATCAGCAGAGAAAGAAGTTTATACCTTGTTTCGACGATTTTTATAGAGTATCGGTATCCATGGCATCCGTAAACATGGAAAATCCAAAAATACTGGATATAGGGGCTGGAACAGGACTTTTATCAGCGTTTTTGATGGAAAGATATCCAGATGCCTCATTTACCCTTATTGATATCTCGGAGAAGATGCTGGATGTAGCAAAAGACCGGTTTAAAGGGAACTCAAACGTAAAATATATTGTAGCAGATTATTCAAAGTATTCTTTCGTCGAAAAGTATGATATGGTAGTGTCTGCTCTATCTATCCATCATCTGGAAGATGAGGAGAAACAGAAACTCTATAAAAAAAGTTACTCTCTTCTTGAACAAAACGGGATTATTATTAATGCCGATCAAGTACATGGAGAAACTTCTTTCATAGAAACCCTCAACAAAAAGATCTGGAAACATTATGTCGAGAATAGTGGTTTGTCCGAAGAAGAAATCCTCGCTGGGTATGAAAGAACTAAGCTTGACAAGGATTCAACATTAGATCAACAAATCAACTGGCTTAAAGAAGCAGGATTTTTTGATGTTAGTTGCATATATAAATTCTATCAATTTGCAGTGATGTTTGGGAGAAAATATATAGTTTCGGGCTTATCGTAACCGCGAATTCTATTCTATTTTCACTTACATTCGGCTTTGCAATGTCAATATAAAAAGATCTATATAAAAATGTCAGTATAATATTAACCCGAGGGATAAAACTCAAAATAAGAATGAAAATTCACAATTTTCGGCTTTTCTTTTTAAGGATAAGTTACAATACTAATTCAAAGGAGATAAAATATGTCATCAGACTTAATAGATTATTTCAACAAATCGCCCAGGCTTGGAGTTCTCAGCACAGCAAGCACTGACGGAAAGGTAAATTCAGCTGTCTTTGGATCACCTCAAATGATCGATGAAAATACTGTAATCGCGGCAACGGCTGATAACCGCACCTTTGCAAACCTCCAAGAAAATCCATATGCCTTGTATACGATCATGGAACCTGGAGATTCAATCACGGAGTGGAAGGGCATCAGGGTTTATATGAAACTTAAAGAGTGTGCGACGTCCGGGGAGTTGCTTGATATGATCCGAAATGAAGCCGCAAAGTTCGTAGGTGAGGAAGGCGCGGAGATGATATATGCTGCACTTACCTTTGAAATCTATGAGGTCAGACCCTTGGTAGATTTAGGACAGGGTTGGGAGAAGTCAATCTGAATTTATAATTCGCAGAATTGAATCGTGGAAGGACTACAAATTAAGTGGAAGGATTACATGTCAAATTTTCCATTCTTCTTTGTAAGTCTACAATTGATTGTTTTCCGGATCTGTAATCCTTCACTCTGCGCTGCTTGCCCACACCACGGCTAGATATTTTCTATCAAACGTTTTTAAAAAACTTGTATTTTATCACGTAGTAAGGGGTTTTCGCTCAAGCCTTTTTTTAAAAGGCTTGCAGGCAAGCAGTTTTTTTAAAAAGGTTCGCTTTTTCAAAAAGACTTGTTGAAAAAGCTTGTATTTTCGTTATTTACTCCTTTTAATCTCTTCCAGTATGCTCTTCTGCGTTTCTGCAATCTCTTTTAATGTTGCATTGATCTCTGCCATTATTTCGGTTGTGTTTTTTACTATCTTTACTTCCGGAATTTCTGCAGGAGAGCTTTCGTTTTGCTCCATTTCTTCTTCCTGGAGTTCCCGTAAGAGTTGTCCCATTGCTCCAAACTCACGGCTCTTGTCATAGCTGGTTATCGTTTTATCTTTTTGATCCATGGCTTTAACAATGCTGCAAAATGTAGAAATAATTTCCGATCTACTACGAAATCCATTTTTTTCGGGTCAAATAAGTCTGGATTTTCAGTTTGGACTTGAAATCTGGATATAAATTCGTAGTCTCTTTTCTATGTTAAACGTTTGGATACTATTTACTAGAAATGACTAAAAAAATCCGTTTTTCATTATTAAGAGTCAAGTTTAAATAGAACTGTAACATTATATTATATGGGCAGTGGGGAAAATAGCGTATGTAACGGGATCTCTCTAAATTGAATAAAACCTCTATCATGAACCCCCCACACCCTACTATCTATAAAAAAGATAATTTTTTGAAATATTCCTAAATATTCCTAAATATTCCTAAATATTCCTAAATATTCCTAAATATTCCTAAATGTTTCTAAATGTTTCTAAATGTTTCCATTTGTACTCTATTTTTCGATATTTTCTGCGGGAGGCTTACGCTTCAATGAGTCAATGTACCTCTATGGGTTCTTATTATCTCATAATATAAATATTAATAGTCATTGACAGATAGGTTAAGCAATTCAAAGCTTATGCCACTGTATTCTTAACGTGAAGTAAACTTATCTAGAATTGTTTTATTGTCACTATCTTTTTTCTGGTATATTAGAGTCCATAATTACGAAGGCTCATAAAACAAAAACTTTATATGCAAATTTTACGTACTTCTTCCAGGCAGCATTGTACATAGATGAACATCATCTTTCCCGTGGCGTAAAATCACGGTGAAATACTTTAAAATAGATTTTCAGATTCTCAAAATGACTTTAATAAATAGCTTGAGAATTCAAATTCTTTTCAACTTTAATTATTTCCTTCTAGATTTATCAAACTGTTAAAATATTACCCTGAATTCGAGATGAGTTTATTGACTGATAAAAAGTTATTAATGGGTAATGAAGCCATTGCACTTGGAGCTATGGAAGCCGGCGTCCAGGTGGTTACAGGGTATCCCGGAACACCCTCGACCGAAGCTCTGGAGACAATTGCCCGGTATGCAAACAGGTGTGGAATCTATACCGAGTGGTCCAGCAACGAAAAAGTTGCACTTGAAACGGCCGCTGGAGCAGCTTATTCCGGGGCAAAAGCGCTTGTGACCATGAAACAGGTAGGGCTAAACGTTGCATCCGACCCTCTTATGAGCCTGAGCTATATTGGGGTAAAAGGAGCTCTTGTCCTGCTCGTTGCCGATGATCCCGGGCCTCATTCTTCCCAGACTGAACAGGATACTCGGGCTTTCGGGCACTTTGCAAATATTCCTGTCCTTGACCCGGCAACCCCTCAGGAAGCCTACGAACTGACAAAGCTTGCTTTTGAGCTTTCGCATGAGTTCGAAATTCCTATTATCCTGAGAACCACCACTCGGGTCTCACACAGCTGCGGGGATGTCGTGGTCGAAGCTGCAGAACCTGTTCCGGTTGAAGCCATTGAGGAGGGTTTTGTAAAGGATAGGCGCTGGACAATCTTTCCGAAGCTTACTGCCGAACGGCACCCCTGGCTTGAAAGTGTGCAGGAAAAGCTTTCCGAACGCTTTTCCGAGCTTTCCTTCAATTCGGTAGCGGGATCGGGAAAAATCGGGATTATTGCTTCAGGCGTTTCAGCCCTTTACGTAAAGGAGGCTATCGAAGCTGTTAGGGGTTTTGAAGAGTTGTTTACACTCTTCAGGGTAGGGACAGTATATCCGTTTCCGGAAAAGGCAGCTCTTTCTTTCCTGAAAGGCATTGACCGGCTGCTCGTTGCCGAGGAGCTTGACCCTTACCTAGAAGAACAGGCGCTCCAACTTATAGGAAAAGCACATCTGCCTGTTGATGTTTATGGAAAGAAGAACGGCTTTTTCCCTGTGAGCGGGGAATACAATGTGGATATTGTTATTGACAGCCTCAACCGCGCACTTGCAGCGTATGGAGAGAGTTTACGCCTTTCTCATGCTTCTCCTGCCGTCTCAAGAGAAAAGCTTCCTCCTCTTCCAATTCGGGCCCCTGCTCTCTGTGCCGGTTGTATGCACAGAGCCGTTTTTTACGCTTTCAAGCAGGCTGCAAAACAGCTTAAAAAAGAGTCTCAAACTGATACGATTTTCTCAGGGGACATTGGCTGCTACACCCTTGGAAATGCTTATCCCCTTAACATGGTCGATACCTGCCTCTGCATGGGTGCAGGGATAAGCCTTGCAGGAGGGCTCTACCATACGAACCCGAAGACAAAACAGGTGGCCTTTATCGGTGATTCTACTTTTTTCCACTCAGGTATTCCTGCAGTGATAAACGCTGTCTATAACGGAGCTAACATCACCCTTGCAGTGCTTGACAACCGTACAACTGCAATGACAGGACACCAACCCCATCCTGGCGTAGGCATAACCGCACTCGGAAATGTTTCAAAAGCTATTGATATTGCAGACGTAGTTCGGAGCTGCGGGGTTGAGTACGTAAAGATAGTAAATACTGTAGACCCGGACAGCCTTGAGAGCTGCATAAAAGCCGCAAAGGAAGCCATGAATTTCAATGGACCGTCGGTTCTGGTCTTCAAAGGCAAGTGTGTAGGGATTACAAAACCAGACAAATATTACAAAATAAATCCTGAAGCCTGCACAGGCTGTGGTTTCTGTATAAAAGAACTCGGCTGCCCTGTAATTAACCTTGATGGGGATAAGCCTGTCATACAGGACAACTGCAGCGGCTGCGGGCTCTGTGCACAGATCTGCCCTTCAGAAGCCATCTGTATAGGAGGCGTAAAGCTGTGAAATATGATATTCTTATTGTAGGCGTTGGTGGGCAGGGTGTTGTGCTTGCTTCCCGCTTGCTTGCACTCGCTGCGATGAAAGCCGGATTCCACGTAAGCACTGCCGAAACCATAGGCATGTCTCAAAGGGAAGGTTCGGTTAGCAGCCATATAAGGATAGGAGACAAAGTTTCCGGGTCACTTATTCCCATTGGACAGGCAGACCTGCTTTTAGGCCTGGAACCTGCAGAAACCGTACGAAACCTGCCTTTTCTTAAGGAGGGCGGAAAGGTTCTGGTAAATACCCATGCTATCCCACCGGCATCAAGGCCGCCTGGAAGCCCTGAGTATGACCCTGCAGCTTTGCTCTCATTTTTGCGTGCATACTACCCTGATATTCTCTGCTCCGATTTTACGGAACTTGCAGACAAGGTAGGGACATACAGGGCTGCAAACGTTGCAATGCTTGGAGCGGCTGCAGGCGCACGAGTATTACCTTTTCAGGAAGAAATTCTAAAGGCAGTACTGGATGCCGAAATCCCTGAAAAATACAGGGCTGTAAACGATGCCGCATTCGAGCGTGCAAGGAAATGTATTAGATCTGTCTCCGGCACCTGAACTGGGGAGCAGAAGGTGAAATGACATGTATGAAGCATCCACTGAAGCTGAACTTGATCCCAATGTACAGCTTTACCATCCCAAAATCTCGGAAGAAGATACCTTTGCAAAATTGAAGGCACTGCTGAAGCGCGTAGTTGAAAATAGTCCTTTTTACCAGAAAAAGTTCAGGGAAGCAAATGTCGATATCGAGGACATAAGGTCGCTTGATGACCTGAAACTTCTTCCCTTTACGAATAAAGAAGAACTCAGGGACGCTTACCCTCTTGGGTTACAGTCCGTGCCTGACTCGGAAGTCGTAAGGATCCATTCCTCGTCCGGGACTACAGGAAAACCCATAATTATTCCTTACACCCGAAAAGATGTGGATGTCTGGGCCGAGATGATGATGCGCTGCTACATGCTGGCAGGCCTTACCAATCAGGACAGGATCCAGATTACTCCAGGGTACGGGCTCTGGACTGCGGGAATAGGGTTCCAGCTTGGGGCTGAACGCCTGGGAGCAATGGCCATACCTACAGGCCCGGGAAATACCGAAAAACAGCTCGAACTGTTTGTTGACCTGAAGTCCACAGCCCTTGCAAGCACTTCTTCTTATGCGCTTTTGCTTGCCGAAGAAATTGAAAAGCGTGGGCTTAAGTCCCAGATTCAGCTCAGAAAAGGCATTATAGGTTCGGAGCGCTGGAGTGAAAAGATGCGCAGCCGAATCGAAACTGAGCTGGGAATCGAGACTTTTGATATTTACGGGCTGACCGAGATCTACGGTCCAGGAATCGGCCTTGATTGTTCTTTCCATGAGGGTATGCATTACTGGTCCGACTACCTGCTCTTTGAGGTAATCGATCCCATTACGGGCGAGAAGCTTCCTGACGGCACGCTTGGAGAACTTGTAATCACGACTCTTACAAAAGAAGGAGCTCCCCTCATCCGCTACAGGACAAGGGACCTGACCCGGATAATTCCTGGACTCTGTAAATGCGGTTGTCCTTTCCCGAGAATTGACAGGATACTTGGCAGGTCAGACGACCGCATAAAGTTCAAGGCTGTAAATATTTATCCAGGCCAGATCGAAGACCTTGTCCAGAGGATTCCTGGTGTAAGTAGCGAATACCAGATCCTTCTTACCCGTAAGGACGGAAGGGACAGCATGATTTTCAAGGTCGAGATCGAAGGCGCAGAAGATCCTTCAAAGAAAGCAAAAACCGAAAAAGCTCTCAAAAAAGCCTTCAAGGACTTTATAGGTGTAACCGTGGACGTTGTGGGTGTAAAGATCGGAGAACTTCCCCGCAGTATGAAAAAGACAAAAAGAGTAATTGATGAAAGGGAACTGTGAAATCCCCTTTTGACCTTTCATCCCTAATTTCTTCTTTTATTTAACC
The DNA here is from genome assembly GCF_000970025.1 of Methanosarcina barkeri MS. Taxonomy (GTDB): domain Archaea; phylum Halobacteriota; class Methanosarcinia; order Methanosarcinales; family Methanosarcinaceae; genus Methanosarcina; species Methanosarcina barkeri. The sequence goes on along the minus strand of NZ_CP009528.1, from coordinate 2,643,588 downwards.
CATATTTTACTTGTTTTTTATCAAGTACTTTTCACTTGTTTTTTATCAGTCAACTTTTCAATCGTTTTCTATCAACCCATTTTTCACTTGTTTTTATCAGTCAACTTTTCAATCGTTTTCTATCAACCCACTTTTCACTTGTTTGTTCCTTATTCATTTTTACTTGCTTTTCTCATCAACCGACTAATTCCTTAACTGTCATTATTTTTTACTCGGCATTTTACGGCTTATTCGATTTTATCTCCCTCTGTACGGGATAATTTTCCAGTATCCTTCTTTTCTTTTTCAAGATCGGTTTTGTATACAATAGTCCTGTAAGGGTACGGAATTTCTATGCCTTCCTTATCAAAACGCTTTTTAATAGCTTCCCTGATTTCGCATCCTGAACTGTACGCAACACTCCTGTCTTTAAACCAGACATTCATGCGGAGATTTACGGAAGACTCCCCCAGTTCGACAACATTTACTTTAACTTCTCCTCTCTCCCTGAAGTCCGGATCAACAGGATGAAGCACAGGGGGGTCAATAAATCCCATTTTAAGCGTTTCGGATTTGATTAAGCTGGGTTTTACAACGCTATATTGAACTTCTTGAGGGGGCATTACATTGGGATGTTTTCGGGCTTCTTCGATCATGATCTTTCTAGCCTGGTCAATGTCGGCATCATAGCTTATTCCGACGTCTATTGGCCAGATTACTGCAGGGTCTTCTATAGTCCAGTTAATTATCGCTTCATTGCTGATCATGGAATTTGGGATTATAAGCCGCCTGTTATCCCAGGTTATAATGACAGTGTGCCTGAGATTAAGATCCGTAACTTTTCCGTATTCATTCATAATATTAAGCCGATCTCCTACCCTGAAAGGTTGAAAAACGGCAAGGGAAATACCTGCGATTATATTGCTCAGTGTACTCTGGGCCGCAAAACCAATAACTATACCGGCAATCCCTGCCCCGGTAAATAGGGCAACCGAAAGGTTTTGAAGACTGGGAATGCTGTAAATAACAAGGGCAATCCCCATAAAATAGATTAATGCGACCACAATATGCCTGAACACCCTGAAGGATGTTGGGTCCATATGCAGCTTGCTACTTACTTTTGTGAAATGGCGTTCCAGAAGACGATTTACGTTCCGTGCAATAATGACAGTGATCAGGCCAATAAAAAGTATGAATATAAATGTACCGAAGTTATCTGAAAACCATGTAAGTGCCTTCTTTAAGCCTAAATCAAAATAAGACATATTCTCCACAAAAGAAGAGTTGTTATCGAGGGTTTCCATGCCATGATTGATTGGTAAGAAGCTTTAAATAAATATTGATTTAGAGAAAAATGGAAACTGTAAAAAAAGTATAGTTAGGCAAAGAAAGTTATCCCAGCCTGAATTTCAGGCAGTTTAAGCAAAAAAGAATTCCAAAAATTAGTAAACCAAAAAAGAGGTTTCGTGAACAGAAATTTCTTTTTCCATATTCTTTAAGGCTTTTTTGGTTCTGTTTATTATTTAATAAATAGTGAAGTTGAATATTAAATAAATGAAAGAAAGGAGTTACTTCCTTTCTTTGGCATACGCAACAATTGCGTCTTTAACTCCGTATTTAAATGCAATCACAACTGCAAGTCCCCATGCAAGTGGCCCTAAGAACAGATAGAGTATGCTCGTATTAACCAGCATTGTATCCAAAGCAAGCAAGATTACTATCAGATACAAGAAGCCTCTCAGAAGAGGAAGAAAGATGTCTATCTCTTCTGTACTAATACCTTTGAAAGCACTGGAAATATAGTCCATGACCACATCAATGGAGAGAAGTCCGATTATCAGGATCAAGATACCCGTAAAAAGGCGTGGCAAATACTGAGTAATATCTATAAATAGCTGAGTTATCATGGTCAACTGCAGGATATTGGATGCAGCCGCGAGAAATACCAGGTATCCAAATAGCCTGATCAGGCCTGATACGGTTCCTGAAACTGTCAGTCCTCCAGATTTGACTGAGGCTCCAAAAGCTGTTTCTTCGAATTTTTCATCTACTCCTGTTGAAATAAGTACTTTTTTTACCAGGTCGCTAATAAAGTCCACTACCAATAAACCAACAAGTAGCACTATGAAAGCGGATACCATGAGTGGAATATAGAGTATGATCATACTGATGAAATTATTCACCACCTCAATGTTCAGCAGGTCCAGAATGATCATAGCAAAGACGATGTAGATGAACCACCTGATTACGGCATCAAAAAAACCTACTGTACTCATCTGCGCTCGTTTTATCATTCCACCAATGATGGTTTTATCGACAAGGTCATCGAGTCCGATCTTATCCAGAAACCTTGCCCCGAGCTTTCCAAGAAAAGTTCCTACTATTTTTCCTACGATAATCAGTATGATTATCGCCACTAAAGTAGGAATGAATGCAATAAACTGATCAATTATATTGATAAAACTATTCGTAATTTCAGTTCCAACCAAATTAACCACTCCCTATATCTTTGTCCTAAAAATGACGATTTTTCCAGTTCCCCCAATTTTTGGAAAAACGTTTATATATTTAATTTATTATTATATCCAACGAATAATACATATATTTATCTGCAATTTGCCTGCAAGCGTTTAAAATGCTCTTTTTTAAATGTAAGTCCTATAAGTTTTAACACTCTTCAAACTGTGTTTCCAAACTGTGTTATAATTTCAAAATGGATATCCAGATAAAAAACATGCGCAGACTTAAATCAATGGAGTTTAATTACTGAATAATCTATTTTTATTAGAAGGTGAGGCAGAGAAATAAGCATGGTGACTTCTGGAAGAAGAGGATCACAAATTGGGCTTGCACCCGGATCACTTGTCCATGTTGGAGAAAAGAAGGTAGAAAAGGTAGTAATCCGGGTCCTGGCCTATAACAGTGAAAAGCTTGTAGAAAGAAAATTGGAGAAGGTTGAAGAGTGTCTGGAATTTAAAGACAAGTCCGATCTCAATTTCTGGATAAATGTGGATGGGTTGGATAGGGTAGATATCATAGGAAAGCTCGGAAGCTATTTCAATATCCATCCTCTTACCCTTGAAGATGTACTCAATACACGGCAGCGGCCCAAGACTGAAGATTATGATTCATATATTTATTCGGTTTTAAAAATGATTTTCTTTGATAAGGAAAATAAAGAGATCACCGTAGACCAGGTAAGCATTATCATCGGCCCTAATTATGTCCTCTCCTTTCAGGAAAGGGAGGGGGACGTTTTTGACATGGTGCGAGAGAGGTTTAAAAATCCGGCTTCTCGCCTGCGGAAAAGCGGGGTGGATTATCTTGCCTACGGCCTTATTGATGCTGTTATCGATAACTATTTTTTAATCCTTGAGCATTTTGGTGATAAAATCGAATACCTTGAAGAAGGGCTGGTATTACATCCAAGGCCTGAGACCCTCAAGACTATTCAAAAGTATAAAAGGGATATGATTACCCTTCGTAAATCCATCTGGCCTCTTCGGGAGTTGATAAATGGTTTGCAGAGGGTTGAGTCTGATCTTATTAAAGAGACTACCAGAGTTTACCTTAGAGATGTTTATGACCATACCATCCAGGTAATAGATACCGTCGAAGATTTCCGGGATATTTTATCTTCAATGGTTGATATCTATCTCTCCAGCATAAGCTTCAGGATGAATGAAGTTATGGAAGTCCTGACGGTCATAGCAACGATTTTCATTCCCCTTACTTTCATATCAGGCGTTTACGGAATGAATTTCAAATACATGCCTGAACTCAACTGGCGCTGGGGCTATCCGACAGTAATGTTTGCAATGATCCTTCTAGCAGTCAGCATGTTTATCTATTTTAAGAAACGGAAATGGGTTTGACTTTCTTTTTTCCTGGAGGCTTTTTCTTTTTGTCTCCTATTCCATTAAGCTTTTTATCCTTTTTTATCCCTGTTTATCTTTTCTTTTGCTTCTCTTCTCCAACTCTCTTTTTTCAGCTTTTCCTTCAGCTTTCTTTTTTTCAGCTTTTCTTCTCCAACTCTCTTTTTTTCAGCTTTCCATCTTTCCTTTGTTTTCTCTCCTTTGTTTTTCTCCTTTGTTTTTCTCCTTTGTTTTCTCTCTTGACTTTTAATCTGTGTTTCTTTTGATTCAGAAAAGTTATTTAAAGGCAAAATTTTTATAATGTAATACATCCATATTAAGAAATTTAAACAGTTCTTTAAAAAGTATTAGTTTTCGGGATATTATGTACGGCCGTTATAATCCCCCTTTTTCAGTTGAACAGGAAGGAATTGCCATTTCCGTGGAAAACACCGGAAAGCAGTGGATATACAGAAGGACGCTCGGAACGGAAAATGTAGAGAAAATTATTCTTGGAGATGAAAAGTGTCTGATTATAAATCCGGTAGAGCCCTTAAACACTCCTAAAGAAATTACTCCAAACCTGCTTATAGAGTTTGAGAAAACCCTGTTGCTTGCGGGAGGAGCAAAAAGGAAGATTTTTCTGACTTTTCCTATAGAGATAGGTGTTTTTATCGCGGATAAAGGAGAAAAAAATCTTCAGCTTCTTGATGTGCTGAGCCTGGTGAGACAGAAGTTTACTCTTTATGGAGAGGTTTCAAACGGAGTTATCTGTAAGCACTGGAAAAGCCAGATATATTCAATTTCTCCTTCCCCTAACCCTCTACAGGAAGGGATTATTGAACTGACTCTTCGAAATACCTCTTCAGATTGGGCTTCGATCTCAAAAGTAGTTTTCAGTGCATACGGCATGAAACTTTACTATGCTGGTGATGTTTTTATGCGAGCACGTATGGACGTCCTCAACAGAAACACAGCTGAAACAGGTTTTGAGCTGCAGCGTCTTAGCGGGGAGCTAAAGAGCAGTCCTCTGAAAGATTTTAAATCCAGGAAAGAAGCTTTTGGAGTCTATAGTCTTCAGAAGCTTGGTTTTGTACCCCTTAAATTTTACATGGGGTGGGGATTTTGATTATGGATCTTGATTTCCTTGACAACAACCTGCCTATCTTCGATGGTACCGTAACTCTGGGGTCTGTGCTAAAGTTTATACTCATTCTTTCTTTTTCAACCTTCCTTGTCAAAATTCTTTCACTTTATCTGCGCAGGTCTCTCAAAGATAAGGTCAGTAAGGATGCGGGTGAGACTATCATCAAAATTCTTTACTATGGCATACTTACTACTGTGTTTTTTTCTAACCTACGTTTAATAGGAATTAATCCTTCAGGGTTCCTGCTGGCAGGAGGAGTAGCAGGTATTGTCCTTGGTTTTGCAAGCCAAAACATTGTGGGAAATCTGATTTCGGGGTTTTTCCTCATGGTCGAAAGGCCCATAAAAATAGGGGACCAGGTTCAAATCAGTGATGTGTCGGGTTATGTCATAGATATCCGAATAATCTCTACTCTTATACGGACCTATGACGGACTTCTTGTTCGCATCCCCAACCAGCAGGTCTTTACAACAAATATCACAAATATTGTAGAGCATCCTGTCCGAAGGTTTGAACACACAATCAGGATTCGTTATAGTGATGATGCTAATGCCGCAATCTTTCTTATCAAAGACCTTATTGACAAAGAACCCTTTGCTCTCCTTAACCCGTCTCCTTCGGTTTTTGTAAACGACCTTGGAGACAGTTCGGTAAATATTACTGTAAGGATCTGGGCGCCTGTAAATGAGTGGTTCGGGATAAAAACCAGAATTCTATGGGATATAAAACAGACTCTGGAAGAAAATGGCATAGAGATTCCTTTACCGCAGCGTGTAGTTCATATTCAGACCGATTCAAAAAAAGTTCCTGAAAAAATGGCACAGGTGCCGGAAAAAGAAATCGATAGTGTACTGAATTACGAAGAAAGAGTTTTAGCCTGAATAAACCTGTTACTGAATAAACCTGTTACTGAATAAACCTGTTACTGAATGAATCTGCTACCGAATAAACTTGTTACTGAATAAACCTGCTACTGAATAAACCTATTACACAGACAGGTTTACTCAAATATTTTTAGATTTTCGGAATAAAAACGAGTTGCAACCGAAATAAAGCCTATTATTATTAATGAAACCAATGAGATTAATGAAACCAATGAGATTAAAGAAATCAATGAGATTAATGAAACCAATGAGATTAAAGAAATCAATGAGATTAATGAACCAACGAGATTAAAGAAATCAATGAGATTAACAAAATCAATGGTCATTAAATCAACTCTGATAGAAGAATAATAACAGAGAAATATTTTGATATTACACCAGGGGATAGAGGTCTTATGAAATTGAAAAATGACGTAGAAAGTGAATATACTTCCGAAGTGCTTGATTCCAGTAAGGTTCCAACAGAATGGAACGATGCATATCTTTTCAGCAGCAGAGAAGAGGCTTCAAAAGAGCTCGATAGACTAAAAAATGGGCCAAAAGAGATAAACGAAACTTTCCGCTCGAAATTTGAAAAATTGTCAGGGCCTGTTATGCTTGAGTATCTAGAAACCGAAAAAGCTTATTCAAAATCGATTGATGTTCTGTATACTTATGCATACACTCAACTCAGTAAAAATGTGAATGAATCGTTTCTTATTTCTCTGCTTGGAAGCGTTCAGGATCTGCTTACTGAATATAAGAAAGCTACAGCCTTTGCAACCGTAAAATTGACCTCGCTCGGGAAGGATGAATGGGACAGGCTCTTTTCCGAAGAACCCGGACTTGAGGCTTACAGGGCCTATCTTGAAGCTAACTATATGAGATTTATAGAGCACAAGCCAAGGGATGAGGCCCAGGCTGCATATCTTGCAGAACTTGAAAACCAGCGCATGAAACTGGAAACTGAAGCACTTTCCGAAATCACGAATACGGTTACAAAGGCGGGAGAAATCACGCTTGAGAACGGAGAGAAATTTTCTGTCAATTCTCAGTCCTACAGTACTTTACTATCAACAGATCCGAGCCGGGAAAACAGGAAAAACTGTTATGATAAGAGGTTCTACCACCTGATTAGTGAATCCGATTCCATGGCGTCCCTCTATTCCAAAAAAGCCCAGCTTGATGACCTTGTTGCCAGAGAGTTGAATTATACGGATTTCTATGACTACAGCCTTTATAACCTCTATCTTACCCATGCTCAGGTTGATGACATGAATACTGTTTTCAAGCAGAAGAAAGAGGTTTTTGAGGCTTACAATGAGTTCAGAAAGAATAAGCTCGGGCTTAACGTGCTCAAACCATATGACCTTATTCTGCAGCTGACGAACCAGCCTGGGAAGAAATATGCTTACATAGATGCTCTACGAGAGGTTCAGAAATCCTATTCGAGAATGGACCCTAATTTCAAAGAAATCTTTTTGAAAATGGTAACTGGCAGTTTCATAGATGTGTATCCTGACCCTGATCATGGAAAACAGCCAGGGGGTTATTGTACCGATTCCTGCGCACTGAAAGCTCCGCCTCTGATCTTTATGAACTATGACGGCCTTATCAGAGACCAGAAAACTTTAACCCACGAGATGGGACATGCCATTAATTTCTACCTCATGGGCAATTCCGTAGACTATCTTTACTGTACAGGTACGATCTACGAAATGGAAATTCCTTCCACTTTTAATGAAGAGCTCTTTGTTGATTACATTGTCGAAAACTCGGATAGGGATACCGCAGTTGCAGTCCTTTCCCAGCAGATCGATGATTACCAGAACTTCTTTACCAGGCAGCCCTTGATTACGGAATTCGAATATAAAGCACACCGGCTCTGCGCAGAAAAAGAAACGGTAAGCGGAGCAGAATTTAATGCTATCTGGACCGACTTTTCTAAAGAATACAGGAGCCGCTCAGTTGATTATTACCCTGAAGATTCCGCAGAATGGACTTATATCAACCATATTTACCTGACAAGCAACTACTATACCTTCAACTACGCGGTTTCAAAGGCAATAACCCTTGCTCTCTTCAAACAGTACAGGGAAGAGCCAGATGCTTTTAACAAAAACTATGTCGCGTATCTCTCGGCAGGCTCGACAATGCCTCCAGAAGAAAAACTCAAGGAATACTTCGGGATCAAAATCGACAGGCAGCTCTTTGAAGATGCAATGGACGTTGTTGAGTTGAGGATTCAAGAATTGTATAAACTGGCAAGGGAAGAATAAGAAAGATTGTTAATGAGTTCTCCAATGTGCTGAATAAAAAGGTTAGTTACCAGGGAAAAAAAGCACATGGAGCTATATTATTTTTCTTAAGGTAAGAGAATTAGCCCATTATCTCACAAACAAGAAGGAAAAAATAGATTTTGTTAAGCCTGAATATGAAATTGAGAGAATTAATTCTTATGACGTAAAGCAAAAAATCCTGAGTATTTCTTATGTTGACTGGAAGAAGTTAGAATTTTCTAAAGGAACTTTACACTATATGAAGCAGAATGCCAAGTCAGATAACTCATTTACTTTTAACAGCCATGTTCTGGAAAGAGTGAATAAATGGGAAGCATTGGTTTCAAATTAAAAGTAAAAATATGTATACATTTTACTGAAAAATGTAAAAATACGTATGTTTTTACTGTAAAAGTAAAAAAGGTAAAATTTACAGTAAAATAGTAAAACGTCATCAAGAGAGATTGTAAAAGTCTGTAAAATTGGGTACAGGGAAGAAAAATTAAATTGAATTTCACAAAAAACTTAATTCTTTTCAAATTCTTTTTTTGTAAATATTGCTCATTAAATTCCAAAAAGAAAAAGAAATCGTTTTAAGTATTAAGTTATATCGGGACTTATGGTGTCAGGCAGTTGAAAGACCAAGAGGAGATTAATGCTCAATATCTTAGCGAAAATCCAGAAAAACGTATAAAGGCGTTAGATCAATTAACTAACTTTTCACAATTGTCAGATAAGCGACAGGCATGCAGTGACTTGATTAGGCTTATCATTAATCAGAACAATGACATGAAATCGCGGGCCTCTCAAACTCTTATAACTATATTTCCTGACGTGCCAGATAAACAAAAAATATGCAATGATTTGATTAGACTTATCAATGATCAAGATCGTAATGTGAGAACGTGCGCCGCTGAAACTCTTACGACTATATTTTCTGACGTGCCAGATAAGCAACAGGCATACAATGACTTAATTAGACTCCTCACTGATCAAGACGATGAAGTGAAATCTTGGCCCGCTAAAGTTTTAATGGATGTATTTTCTGACGTGCCAGATAAGCAACAGGCATACAATGACTTAATTAGACTTATCACTGATCAAAACCGCAAAGTAAGAACATATGCCTCTTACATTCTTAAAACTATATTTTCTGACGTGCCAGATAAGCAACAGGCATACAATGACTTAATTAGACTCCTCACTGATCAAAACGACGAAGTGAAAGCATGGCCCGCTAAAGTTCTAATGGATGTATTTTCTGACGTGCCAGATAAACAACAGGCATACTATGACTTAATTAGACTTATCACTGATCAAGATCGTAATGTGAGAACGTACGCCGCTGAAACTCTTACGACTATATTTTCTGACGTGCCAGATAAGCAACAGGCATACAATGACTTAATTAGACTCCTCACTGATCAAGACGATGAAGTGAAAGTGTGGCCCGCTAAAGTTCTAATGGATGTATTTTCTGACGTGCCAGATAAGCAACAGGCATACAATGACTTAATTAGACTCCTCACTGATCAAGACGATAATGTGAAATATTGGGCTTTTCAAATCCTTAGGTATATATATTCTGATTTGCCTGATAAACAACAGCCATGGAATGAATTAATAAAATTTGCTGCTGATGAAAGCAATGATCTGAGGCCTACTGCGGTCTGGGTCCTTAGTTACATGGTTTCTCAAGTACCAGATCAACAACAAGCATGGAATGATTTAATTAAATTAACCTCCGACCGAAGCAGCTTGGTGTGTTTACGAGCGAATTATGCTCTTGGAAAAGTCTCCATATTCAAGGCCTCCCGGGCAGAAAACGAGGAAAGTTATAAAGAAAAACTGGAAAATGCAATTAGTTTTTTTGAGAAAGCATCTAAACAATCATCCAATGAATTTGAAAATCCAGCTCAGTTTTGTCTTCCTTTTTATCGCTCGTTTCATTCGATAATTTTCAGAAGACAAGAAGCAAAAGAAGAGGTAGGCAAATATCTGACAGAAGCTAAAGATGCGATTAAAGGTTCTAAGAGCAAAGAAACTCTTTTTGAAGCTGTTGAAAATCTTGCAAATGCTTTAAAAACCGTTCAGAAGCTGGAAAATCTAGACTTCGAGGCAAAAAAAGATGAGCTTAATTTTTACAGAAAATACTGTGATCGTGCTGCAGAACTCATGAAAGATGCCGAAGAAACAGCACCTTTTGCAACAATAACTTTACAAAAAGGCTTACCTATTCTAAATAAAAACCTAAAAGAGCTTCTCGAAGAGATCCAAAAGAAAGCAAAGATTGCATGTAAAGAATCTGTTGGAACTCCTGAAGCAGAGATTGCTTGTACAATCAATAAGGAAGTTCAAAAATGGGAAATAAGTAGCCCCGAAAAAATGACCCAAAACATAGAAGATCTTACTTACGCCTTGAAAAATCTAGTATCAGATTTTCCTGAAAATGAATACATTCTTAACAAAATTGACTTAATGAGAATTGAAAAAGACTTTACAGAGAAGTTTCAAATTTTGTCATATATAATTGGGCAAATACCGAAAGAACATAAAGTATCGATAGAAGTTCATGGTAATGAAAATAATTTTATAGTTAATTCTAATGGGAGTAATATTAGCACTTCTAAAGATACAGCTCAACCGCCTAGTTCCTCTACAATATTGAAATTGATCTTAGAACATCCGATTATTAGTGGTATTATTGCTACAGTAGTTGGAAGCATCATATTCACTATTATACAGAAGAAATATCTACTTTAATTTTTGTATATTTTAGATTTATTTATGCCCCTAATTTAGATACTAATCTAAAAAAATTGTCTTATTTTATTTATTAAATTTAATCAATTTCAATTTTCCGCAAATTTTGAAGAGAGGTTACGCGTAAACTTACACTAGAGTACAAAAAGTTATACTGTTTTTATCCAGATAGAAATTATAAAAAAGAATTAAATTTGAGTAGGGCAACTTTTGAAAAACTGTTGTGTGTAAATCTCACAAAACAGCGTACAAAAAATCTGATTTTTTTATTAAACTGACTCTATAGAAATAGGGTGATTTTTGGCTAGGACAACTTTTTAAAAAAAGGGAACTATGAATTTGTTAAGGCAACTTTCTAAAATAAGAGGTTGTGCATAAATCTTGCACTAGCGTACAAAAAATTCAAGTTACCTATATCCCCAAAACTTAGTGCGAGGCATGATATTCAAACCCACGAACCCATTTGATACCAGACCTTAACATAAGGAAAGATAAAAAACTGAACTATGAAATAGGTGTGGTGAAGGTGTTGGCGGAAAACTTTACTCTCAATGCTTCTTTCTAACAAGATTAGAGAATTATGACCTTTCATTAATAATATTTTTTATAAACTCAGAGAAAAAAATCAATCATTGAACTTGCCAGACTGGGAAAAAATGCTGTTGACAAATCGCACAAGTGGGGACGAGTAGTAGAGCAAAAAATCAAATTAAAAACGGTTTGTATTCGGATGTGACCTGCTTGTTATGAGCAAGTCACCACATATACGATATTAGATATTATTCTTCTTTGATTGCTGCTTTGATTTCTTTTTGAGTTTCTGGATCATTTAATTGTTCATCAGTAACAGGTCATTTATTTGTGTTCTTCTGTAAAATGAAGAACGTATAACCATATTCATCTGGGTGTTCTCTGAAGATCTTTATCTCTTTTCTGTTAAAACTAAGTATCGTTTCTGCATCGGTGTTTCCTTTATAGTTATCACTGATGTCATCAACTCTTTTTTCCAGATTGGAGTAAAAATCGTACCAGGTAGAAGCTGGCAGTTTAAAGCGGTCAATGAGATCATATCCTGCTGCCATGATAACTTTTTCAGTGTCAGGTATGCTCTTGATATCAGGATAACAGTCCTGCCAGAATTGAAGCACTTCCGAAGAAGGTTCATCCGTGAACCATGTGCTTTCTGTTAGTGCTATATAACCCTCATCTTTCAGAAACTGTTTCCAGTAGCTAAGTCCTTTTTCAAAACCAATGACAAAGATAGAGCCCTCTGACCAGATGATGTCGAATTCTCCTGCTTCAAAAGGCAGGTCATCCATGGAAGCACAAACCGTGGTAATCCTATCATCAAGTCCTTCTTTAACTGCATTTTCCATCAGTTTATCCAGAAAAGGCTGGTAAATGTCAGTTGCAGTAATGTGACAGTCGTTGCAGATCTTCGCAAGATGTATTGTCTGCATACCCACACCGCAACCAATGTCAAGGATCTTAGTGCCTGCAGGAAGGGGAGAAAGCAAATTAAAGGCTTTTTCAGTACACTTGTTATTACCCGGACCCTGTCTGGGCAATCCATCAAATATCTCAAAAATTGGTGATTCTACCATAAAACCCTCACAGAGATAATTTCTTAAATCTTTTGTGGTATCACGATAATGATTGTGTTTTCATCAATGTATTTCCTAAGAGTCTTTAAGAGACCCGAAATAAGCGGGTCAAGAGATATAAATGTAACATTAACTAAGATAGATGTGATGGAAGGTGAGGATTTTGAAAACTTTTTGAAGGCTGTTTTTGAAAACTTAGGATATTCAGTAAAGGGGACCAAAAGAACAGGCGATCAAGGTGCAGATCTTATTTTATCAAAAGATATGATAAAAATTGCTGTTCAAGTTAAACGGTATTCAAGTAAAGTTTCAAATAAAGCAGTACAGGAAGTTGTAGCATCTAAAGCTTTATACAAATGTACTGAAGGTTTGGTAGTTACGAATAACTATTTTACAAATTCTGCAATTGAATTGGCTAAAGCTAATAGTATAGGTTTAATTGACAGAGACGAGCTTACAAAAATCATTAAGGAAGCATATACTTGACTCTGTTCCAAAATCTAGTAATTTTTGCATTTCTTGATTGAAAATCTGAATTAGCAAGAAGAATTAGCAAGAAGAATTAGCAAGAAGAATTAGCAAGAAGAATTAGCAAGAAGAATTAGCAAGAAGAATTAGCAAGAAGAATCAGGTTTTCATCAAAATCAATATTCGATATCAATATTCGATATCTAAAGACTTCAATCCAAAAATTGTATTTCAAGGATTGGGACCAATTACAAAATCTAGTGATTTTTTATTTTATGTTCCTAACTGGATTTTGATACTGATTCGTAGAAGGCTCTGTTCCAAAATCTATTGATTTTGAATTTTACATTTATCACTGGATTTTGGTACTGAGTCATAGAAGTAATATTTCTAAAAGCATTGCTAAAAGCAAACTCTCTATTCTAAATTTCTTCTTCCTTCTCATTTAAATTACTCTTATGTACTTTACCAAGAAGCAAGTTTAGAAAGCTTAAATATTCCCAAAGCTAACATAACCATGCTTTTTAAATCCTGTTTTACTGAATTGGGGTGATTTTGGAAAATATATACAAACTCTATAAACTTATTTTTGTTAAGCGTTTACATAAACTTTCTATGTAAACTCTCAAACTATTCAATTTTCACACTAATTTAGAGTCTGTGATGATTTTCTGATCTTTGATAGTTTGATTATTGAATAAGAGGTATATATATGAGCCAATTACCTTAATTAATAGCGCAAAAGTGATATGAATGAACAACATAAACATGACAATTAGGCAAGCAATCGAATTTGGCACGAAAGCACATGCTGAGCAATATGATGATGCAGGAAATGACTATTTTATGGCCCACTGCTGGCAGGTTTATGAAATTGTCAAAATACTTTACCCTAATGACTTTGAACTGCAGGCAGCTGCTCTACTTCATGACACGTTAGAATACACCGACACAACATATGAAAGGTTAGCTGCCACATTTGGAAAAGATGTCGCAGACCTCATTCTTGAAGTCACACATGAAAGAAAAGAAGATGACACAGGGTGGTATTTCCCTCATCTGCGTTCTATACGTGGGGTCGTCTTAAAATTTGCTGATCGTGCTTCTAATTTGTCCCGAATGGAAGGTGTATGGGATGCTGAAAAGATTGAAACGTACATCAAAAAATCGAAATTCTGGCAGTCCGAAGATATATAAAAACACATAGCTAAATTTAGTTATGTACATTTTCTCTTTTTCCGGGCTTCTTTTTGAAGCATTTGAGTTTTCAGCTATGTAGAAATCTTCTAAATAACACATATCATCAGTTTAAACCCAATTGCTGGAATTCTCTTAAGAATGTGCTGACAGATATATTTGGCAAGAGTGGTGTAATGATCTTATCGGGATTGCCACAGGTTGCTCAGGCAGCAGCAAAAACGAAAAATAGTAAGTTAAAAGAGTTTTTTAACAGGAGTGCCAGACCCGTAAAAGCGATGAGGCTTAAAATTCGGGTTTGCTAAAACAGGTTTCCTGTATTAAGTGGCAACATATCAATTTTTATAATCATTACGAGCTTAAAAAGCAGTCAGAATTCATCAATAATCAATGATGACGCCTAACAATTAGTTCCTAAACTGTCTTAATATTCAAGTCATTTTTACAATTGGATAATTGGTAATGTTAACTTGAAATCCATATCGTAATTTTTCTCATATCGTAATTTTTCTCATATCGTAATTTTTCTCATATCGCAATTTTTCTCATGTCGCAATTTTTCCGAAATTCAGGTACACTTTGACCTAAAAAATAGTACTTTCCCCTATGAGATAAGCACTTAATCTATAAAATCAAGTACAGTAAAAATTATAACTTAAATTTACACCTTAGATATTTAACAGACTAATCCTATTGTTTTTCGATTAAGTTTATGAGTTTTGTCCATAGATTCCGTATAATTCTTCGACACATTCTAAGCCTGTTCAACCATGATTTGAATATGCAAGATTGCATGTTTTTTAATAGAGAAGCCGCTTTCCGTCTTTCTATTCCGCCTCAAAAGGTTGGATTTTTAGTTAGAAAGTTGAGCTATATATAGAAGGTCAATATAAGACTAGTATAACATTATAAGCAAAAGCTTATAAAAATAATTAAATTTGATAACTACTAGCTTTTGTTTTATTAAGTGCGCAGTCCAAATAGACAATGCACATTTGATAGGGGGAGCACTATGTCAGTTAAAATCGAATGGCAAATTTTTAAAGCCGAGACCCGGAGCGATGGCACGTGGAGTTCGAACAGCCCTGCTCTTGCGGAGTTGCTCAACGCCATAGCAAGCCCGGACAAAATAAAGGAACCTTCTCTGGATATTGAAGATGCTATGGCCCATCTGGCCATCAAAGGGTTGCCGTATTTCAAAATAACCGAAATCACTTCCGGGAATACCAGGGAGAATAACAGCATTAAAAAGCCTTCAGTGGCCATATGTTAGCATGAACTCGCAAGTAAAAACCAGTAAAATAGACAATTTGTGTTCGGTTAAAACGCTATCTGAAGAAAATGTGTTATTTTCATTGCATTTGTAAATCTGTAGTATGGAAAAAATAGAACATTATAATCTTTATATTAAATTATATTACATTTTATTATTTTTCATTTATTTAATTGCATAAGACCTCTTTTACACATATTCTGGTTTTTCGTAACTCTATATCTACTCTGTTTTAAGTGAGACACAAAAACGGTTAGGGAAAACTGCTGTAACATGGACAGGACATTTACAGGAAAGCTTTCAATAGCGTCTGGGGAGAATACTGGGAAGAATATAAAGAACCTTCCGAATGACGGAGAGGGACTACAAGAGAAGAAACTGCCCACAAGGTTGTCTGGAGCGTGGTGGAGAAAGTATATGAAGAAGATTCTAAAAAAACTGAATAAAAAATAAATTTTTGATTTTTGAGACTCTGTCTGTTTAGCTTTTGAATCCTTTTTTATGAATATTCTATACTTATCAGCAAGACAATCAGCTTGAAGATAACTGTGGAGCTCTTACTATGAAAAGGATAACAATCGGCCTCCTATCCTCAAGATAACCATCCTGATGATAATCGTAGCCCTACCTAATTGTTAAAGGCCTGAAAATTGGGACCTACATATTTGGGATATCAGGAAAATAAGAATAAAGTCACATTTTAAATATTTGGATAGAGTATTTACTATAGGTGGGGAGGTGTAAAAATGCATATACTATCTTTAATAATAAATACTAAATGCAAATACCGTAATTCATGTCCACATTTCCAGAAAGAAGGCAAATACTGTGAAGGATTGGACTATTGTAAGTGCGGGATATTTTTGAAAAGAAAAAGAGGAATCTGAACTTTTTCAGCTTTTACTCTTGAAATACTTGATATCAGTCGTTATTCTGAATCTCTTTTGCTTCCTGTAACTTCTTCCTAACAGCTCTTTTTTGTTTCTAACTAGCTTTTCTACAAAAATTCAGAGAACGAAGAGTGGATCTTCGCTATTTCGAGTGGGCAACTTACATTTAGCTCCTGAATATTAAAGTATGAATATTGAAGTATTATAAGTAAGATATGATAATAGTTGTATAAGTAAGATATGATAATAGTTGTTGTTGAAAATCATATTCAAGCTTGATGTTTTCATATTTGATCTAAATTCTTTTTAACTAAATAATTATTTTCAACCCGTACAAAACAGCGAAGAGCCATAAAAGTACTTATTACTACTTGACTTAACGATTTTTATCTCATGAGTTCATCCCAAAACCAGTTTTATTCTCAAGAATGGTAAAGTTTCAGAGTTATTTCCCACAATCTGAAGCTCGATTAACTATTCAGAATATGAATTCAGAGAAGCAATTTTGAGTTTTGGGATTAAAATCCTATATACGAGCCTATTCCAAAACTCATAACTGCTTCTCATAATCTCAAATCAGGAATAATCAATGAGTTTCTGATCATGGAAAATAGTTCTGAAACTTTTCTTAATTTAAGAAAAAAACTTGGTTTTGGGATGAGCTCATACCTTATTCTGAATCGATCGAAACTGTCAGGTCCAGTTTTGTACCTTGTTGTCCTCTGAGCTTTGCACAAATCCATTGCCAGAAATGCACATTAGAGTAGAGACATTCTGAATAGTGGAATGGCGTGTTGTTCCGCAATCCATGATATAACTTCTTGTTGTACCATGTCACAATAGGATTACCTCAAATAGAAAAGGTAGCTTAGTGATGAAATTCATAGTATAGTTTCTTATCGCACTTGCGGAAAGTGAGGCAAAAACAAAAAATAACGAATTTCCACGTATATTGGTTAATGTAATAAGATATACAGGAAGCAAGGTATACGGAAAGCAGAAAAATAAATAACTCAGCATTAAACACAATTTATTTTGTTTTTTTACTTAAAGTACAAGAAAATATTTCCTAATCAATAAATGGAAGAAATATTTTTATACAAGTAAAGTTAATTTGTGGTAACTCAAGTTAACTTGTGCTATATATCAACATCCTACATACGAATTGATTCCAAAACTTACTGTTGTTTCTTTAAATTTCATATTCCAAGTCTCTTTAAATCTCATATTCCAAATACTCAATCGAGTTTCAGGTAGTGAAAAAATGGTTATGTGACTTTACTGATTTTGAAAACATAATTGTTTTGGGATAAGCCCTATCATATGAAAATTTTTCTCCAAATGACTGTTTTTGGATATTAATAGAGAAAAAGCATAGACAGGGACAAAAAAGACACAGCAAAATCTCAGATGTAAAAAGAAATGATCAAAAATGATTGCTAGAATCTTTGCTTATGATGGACTGAGACAGTGCTCTACTATTGCCAATATTCAGTATGCCTTCTTGACAGTGATCCGGTATAGTTCAGAAAAGTTCTGTACAGTTTCAGAGGTTATTTAAGAATACTACAGGAGATGGGTAATATAAGAGCATTGCATACGACAATATCTGTTACGTCATATCGATGGGTGTTAATAATTATCCTTATCGCAATAGCAGTCATTAGCGCCATCGTCTGTACTTTTATTGGGCCTTCTAATATTTGTGGAATACAAGTAATGGAAACCTCAAAGATGTCCCTTATCCTTACTCAAATCAGGCTACCACGTGTTATCACATCATTTATTGTTGGTGGAGGGTTAGCAGCAGCAGGAGCAGCAATGCAGGGATTATTTCGTAATCCGTTAGCCGACCCTTATGTTATCGGTACATCATCAGGTGGAGCGCTGGGTGCAGCAATTTCTCTCGTAATATTTCACAGTTTTCTACTTCCTTTTGCAGCATTTTGTGGAGCATGCAGCTCTACCATAATTGTTTATATTATATGCCGGCAGAATGGAAAGGTAGCGGTAGAGACTCTTCTTTTATCAGGGATCGCAGTCTCATTATTCTGCTCGGCTATGCTTTCGTTCCTTATGTATAAGTCTGGGAACGATTTACACCAAATCATGTTCTGGCTTATGGGGGGTCTGTGGAATACTACATGGGATAAGGTACGTATTGGACTTTTAATAATTCCAGCTATTGGCATACTCCTTTTTACTGTTCGCGAGCTCGATATTCTCTCATTGGGCGATGACGAAGCATCATCACTTGGTGTAAACACAGAACGAATCAAGATTGTATTGCTTGCAATTACGTCATTTATTACCGGGATTGCCGTCTCACTTTCAGGTTCGATCGGATTTATTGGACTTATCGTTCCTCATATGGTCAGATCTATTTCCGGATCTTCGTTTCGTTTCTTGCTCCCTATATCCTCCCTTGCAGGTGGGATCATCCTGATGTGGGCAGATACTCTAACTCGGACATTCATGAATGACATGCCAGTTGGTATCATTACGGCATTCTTTGGAGCACCATTTTTTATCTACCTTATAAGGAGGAGAATGTGGACATAACAGAATCAGTGATCAGCGTTACGGATGTTGATGTTAAGATAGGCACTGCGGAGATCCTGCATAAGATAAGTGCTAGTGCTGGTCAGGGCATGTTTGTCGGTATTATTGGCCCTAATGGTTCAGGAAAGAGTACACTCATCCATTGCATGAGTCGCACCTTGAATCCGACAACAGGCAATATCCTTATTGTAGGAGAGGAAATTGAAAAATATTCGCGTAAGGAACTGGCCAAGATGCTTTGCGTGGTACCTCAGGAGTCCATGCGGACATTTGATTTTTCCGTAGACGATATTGTTATGATGGGGCGCTACCCGTACCAGAAACTTCTCCGTCCTCCTGAGCCTCATGACAGAGAAGCATGCCAGAAAGCAATGGCGTTGACTGGCATTTCACATCTTTCTGGGAGGAGTATCTCAACGCTTAGCGGTGGTGAATGGCAACGTGTCTTGATTG
Organism: Methanosarcina barkeri MS; assembly: GCF_000970025.1. Classification (GTDB taxonomy): domain Archaea; phylum Halobacteriota; class Methanosarcinia; order Methanosarcinales; family Methanosarcinaceae; genus Methanosarcina; species Methanosarcina barkeri. The sequence goes on along the minus strand of NZ_CP009528.1, from coordinate 2,624,256 downwards.
CTCGGGCACTGGCACAGGAAACACCTTTACTCCTGCTGGATGAACCTATCAGTCAGCTTGACATAAATCACCAGATTGAGATCCTATCTGTTCTACAAAGCCTGACACGCCAGGGTTCAACAGTAATCTGTGTGATCCATGATCTGAATCTTGCTTCTCAATACTGTGATGAGATTATTATGCTGGACCAGGGAACTGTATATGCAGTTGGAACCCCACACAAGGTAATGACTCAAGAAAATATCCGTGTTGTCTTTGGTCTTGATGTACTGATAAAAACCCATCCAACAACTGGCAAATTGTACCTGCTTCCTATCTATCATAGAAGACCCATCAAAAACGGTGGTCGAAAGGTACATCTTATTTGTGGCGGCGGATCTGGCACTGAGATTATGTTTGCTCTTCATGCAGCCGAATGTGATGTCAGAACAGGTATTCTCTCTATGAATGACGCTGATTATTCTACTTCAATTCAATTAGGTATTCCCTGTATTGCTGAACCTCCTTTTTCTCCAATCACTGATGTTTCACGCTCATTACTTGAAGAAAGTATAGGCACAGCAGATCTTGTTGTATTCACATCAATGCCATTTGAGCAGGAAAATGTGGACAATCTACGTATCGTGTCTGAATGTTGTAATAAACCTATTCTGCTTGTAACAGATTGTTTTTCCAAAAATATTGAAAATTGCATGGCAGGCGAAGCGGCAGCAATCGTTAATCGTATGATATCAGATGGCCGAGCAGCCATGGTCACCAGTATAGAGGCCCTGGACCAGTGTTTGGGGAAAGAATACTCATCATAATAAATAAATGCACAGGGTGGGGCTATTTGACATTCTAATCTGTATTTTTCATAAAAGTACTAGAAAAAATCTGGTAGAAAAAATCTGGTAGAATAAATCTGGTAGAATAAATCTGGTAGAATAAATCTGGTAGAATAAATCTGGTAGAATAAATCTGGTATGATGTTGTGGTCGCTGGTGATTATAGGATTTTGGTGTCAATATCCTCAATTCACAGGGATTACTTCGTTAGTTCCATCCACTAGACTACTACTGATAGAGGAAAATTCAATGATATCTCTAAAAAATGAAACAATAGAATGCTATGAACATTCAATCGAGCATTACGAACATTCAATCGAATGTTATGAACGTTCTTTTGTAGTCCGACTTCCGGGTAAAAGAAATGTGTTCAGTACTTCATGGCTAAATGGCGGCTACCGAGAAGATCTAACTGCGGTATTTAACCATCAGGTTTCACTAGACGTATGTGAAGCGTGCCAAACTACCGAGGATGTGAAGACATATCTTGAAAGCGTTGCAGAATCTCTCGATCTCGATCCAAACACAGTTTGCGGTCTGATGACATGTGCATATATGCAGAATACAGCCATAGCCCCTATATCTTACCGGGACCTTTATGTCTGCGCGATAGTAACTGCAGGGATTGACGAAAATGGTGGAAGAGCCGGCGACCCTGCATCATATTATGAGAATAACGAAAATTATGAACCTATTGGTGGCACGATCAATACTATCTTAATCATCAATGCTGACCTTCCGGAGTATGCTATGGGAAAAGTGCTCATGACTGCAACAGAAGCAAAAGCAGTGGCTCTGCAACAGCTCATGGCAAGAAGCATCTACTCACATGGTATTGCAACCGGGTCCGGTACAGACATGATTGCCATTATTACAGATCCCAATTCAAAACTACATATTTCTGATGCAGGGAAACATTCCACGCTGGGTGAGCTGATCGGAAAGTCTGTCATTAGCGCAACAACTGAAGCACTGCGTCTCCAAACAGGACTCTCACCAGAATCACAGATGGATGTGCTTGTTCGGCTGTCCCGTTTTTCAGTAACTGAGGAAGACCTTTGGCAAATTGCTAAAGAGCTTATGAAAAAATCTGCAATTAATACAGTGTCACAAGAAATCTTTTTAAAGAATTTACGCAACTGTGTAAAAAATCCTTTTCTGGTTGCAGTAACATCGGCAATCCTTCATATTATTGATGAAGTGGAATGGGGATTGCTGCCTCAGAATGAAGCTGAAAAAGTTGCAAGTTTTATAATCATGGAAGGATTTGGTCCCGATAAAGCATCCTTAGAATTTGGTCCTGATAAAGCATCCTTAATAGAGAACGGCTTTGGATCAGTTGAAGCTTCAATTCTCCAGCATCTTACTAAGGCGATATCTGAGTTTGTTCTACGTGGTATAAATTGTTAGCCTATTTATACTCACCTGGCATTATCTAATTGTAACTAGTAAATATAATTAACCTTTAACTCTGTATCCTGTTTTTGCGATGAAGATCAATGATACAGAGTCACCATATTTTACTTCTGATTTGACAGAGTTAACCATATTTTTACTTCTGATTTGACAGAGTTACCATATTTTTACTTCTGATTTGACAGAGTTAACCATATTTTTACTTCTGATTTGACAGATTCTGCTAATTAACACAGTATTCTCTTACAAAAAACACATAGTATTGATACACTATTCCATAACAAAATTAAATATGTCAAAAAACAATGAACATAAGAGCTAAATTTGAATTGTATAAAAAACAGAATCTTGAAACCTATTTTATACATTATTGAATATATAATTTTGTCTAATTAAGGTTTTACAGAAATTTCAGTACATTGCCTTTGTTTTTAATTAACTGATAATTTTATGCTATTAAGTTCTTAACTCTGAAATCATCAACCACGTAATGAAGGAATATCTTTCCTTATTCCTTACTGTTTTTTTGTTTCTTACTCCACAAATATTAACTCAATTTAACTTGTTTTGTTATTTAATCATTTTTATAAATGTGACTGCAGATAACGAAATATTCATATATAATACGTGCTTCTCATAAATTAATCAACAAAACTTGCTTTATTTCCCCTCAAAAAAACGGTATTTTTCTTATCAATTTACACTTTTCTTAGAGGGGCATTAAACAGTAAATAATTGCACATAACACTGGAAGTTGTGCATAAAATTCGTTAACCGAATACAGGTATACAGCAAAGCAAAAAGGTCTTACTAAATTTGTGGAGTAGATTGGATGTTAAAAATGAAAAATATACTAAATTTTACTGGCAGTTTGTTTTGTACTGTTAGTGACCGTTTTAGCATCAAGCATACAGGAACTAGCAAAACCAACAAAATCACTGATGGATACAGCCACGGCAGATACACATGCTAAAAGAAAGGCAATCCACCGTTTTTTTCTGTAAAATTCCAGGCCAAGAAATTATTAGGCAAAAAATTCCAGGTTGGAATATCAATTTTTTCTTATAATATATAAAAACTTGACTTTGGATTTACAGAAAATTCGAACACTGTCTCTTAGTTTAATATGAGAAAAACACGACAGAGATGATATAAAATGTTTAAGAGTAAATTCTGGTATATATTTTTAGTACTGCTTACAACTTCTCAACTATTGTTTGGGTGTGTCGGGCATGCTGCTGCTTCTGATGGTAATGTTACGGTTACCGATGATTATGGGGTTCAGGTGTCAGCACCTTCACAGCCCCAGAGGATTGTTTCGCTATCCCCATCCAACACCGAGATTCTGGGAGCCCTGGGTCTGATAGATCAAGTAGTTGGCGTAACCGATTATAGCAATTATCCTACTGAAGCAGCTACGAAAACCAATGTTGGAGGTTATACTGAAATTAATTCGGAGAAAGTAGTTGCTCTTAATCCAGACATTGTAATTGCTGATTCTGGAAATGGTAATGAAACAATAGATTATTTGCGTGGACTTGGCCTGAATGTAGTGGTTTTGAACCCAACAGATATTGAAGGAATCCTTAAAGATATTGTTCTGGTTGGGAAAGCAACAGGTACAGAGGATAAAGCTAACTCACTTGTTGATTCAATGAGTGATAGAATAAATTCAATTAAGGAAAAGGTGGCAACCTCAAGTACTAAACCAACGGTTGCTCATGTAGTCAGTTATGATCCTATTTATGTTGCCGGAAAAAACACCTACCAGGATCAGGTAATAAGTGTTGCAGGTGGCAAAAATGCATTTTCCAATATTGATGGATGGGGAACCATCAATATAGAGAATCTCATCAACAAAGATCCAGATTATGTTATGATCAACTCCGGAACAGGCATGTTAGATGAGAACGGTTCAAATCCGGTGTACGATTATTTCAAACAAAATACACAGGTGCAGAGCCTCACAGCCGTGAAGAATGACCATTTCATTCTTGTTGAAGCTGATATAATTAGCAGGGGAGGACCTCGGATTGTAGATGCAATCGAAATGGTTGCAGAGCTGATTCATCCAGAGTGTTTCTCTCTTCCGGTTAGCAATTTCAGTACAGACGTTACCAGCGGTGATACTCCTCTTACCGTACAGTTTACAGACCTTTCACAAAACGCAACCGGATGGGATTGGGACTTCGGAGACGGAGATACTTCAACCGATGAGAGTCCAGAACATACTTATTCCACAGCAGGAACTTATACAGCAAATCTAACAGTAAGTAATGAAAACGGAACATCCTTCCAAACTGCGGTCATAGATGTTGAAGAAAGCAGTTCCAGTGGCGGCAGCAGTGGTGGCAACAGTCACAAAAGTAGTGGAAGCAGTACCGGAAGTCTCAGCGTTAGTAGCACTAGTAGCAGTAGCGAAAGTGTCGATAACGTCAGTACTTCTTCGGAAAATCAAAGCGATGTAACGAGTGATGTAACAGAGACCGTGACTGAAACGCCGTCCGAACCTGACGTACAGGACTCTGAACAAAACAGTGAAACAAACGTTGAACAGACACCCGAGCAGACATCTGAACAAACACCAGGCCAAAACAGCTCTGGGGATGAGAACACAAATACGCCTGGTTTTGAAATAGCTTCCGGTATTATTTGTCTGATTTGCGTATTCCTGTATAAAAGGAGGTAAAAAACAGTAAAGTATATGAAAGGAGGTAAAAAAGAGTAAAGTCTATGAAAGGAGGTAAAAAAGGTAAAGTATACAGCATGTTGATTTTCAAATCAGGCAAGTCAAAGGGTTTCCATAGGCAGTTTTGTGAAGTTTTTGTAAAAGGTTGAGTACTGCAATCATATGAAATTGTAAAAACAACTAGCAAAAACTTCACAAAATCAGAATTTATAAAATCTAAATTTTAAAATACTGATTTTCGAGGTGACTGTTATCGCCGACAAGAGATATTTTGTTTTACAAGACGAAAATGGCAATGAGCACGGAGTTTTCACAGGAAAACAGCCTCGTCAAGCTGCACTAAAAGCTGCGAACCGGGGGGACGGAACCAAATCCAAACCACAGATTATCAGGCTTAGGGAATGTGGAACAAAGAAGATACACGTTTACAAAGCTTGGAAACAAACTATTAAAGCTCCCAAAAATAGGCCTAGCTGGATGTCAGAAAAAATAAATAAGCCTTTTGTCACGAAAGAGAAAACAGAAACAATCGAGTAATTATAAATGAAACAAAGAGAAAAATAGAGAGATCTCAGGATAACGAAAATGGAGGAAAAGAACATGTATCAATGCTTTATAACAGGTCATTATCTAAACAAGGCTGTAGACGTTTATTGCGGTGGGACTGATGTTTTTACGGGAACCATAGAGGCCTGTGTTGATAATGTCCTTACTCTCAATAACAAAGGAAAGTATACCCATGTGGCCGTAGATAAAATAGTAGCCCTATGGCCTATTGGGGATGGTGAATCTATAACGGCTTCGAGTGTGAGTGCCCACCATCACGTTCATGAATAATAGAATAGCCTGTGGCTTCAGTAAGCATCTCAAAGTTGCGCTGGCGCCTCCCTCTGCAAGCAACGGGGTATGTTCGCGCCACCGCTCAAAATTCCTTTAAAGAAGACAATATTTTTCCAAACATTTTTAGTTTAGAGCTTATTGAATAATCAGTAATGCATGTTGAAAAGTCGCAATAGGTCTATAATATCATAGTATCCATTCCTGTTTTGCATATTGCAAAAGTTACAGTAGGTAACCACTTTTCTTATAGGCTCTAAGAAAAGGAGATAATTCAAGCGGCAATATAATATAGACAAGTGGTCGATAAACTCAAAAATATTCGAGAGATCGGTGGCAGTCTTTTCCAACCCTACGTTTTTATAAGACTTGGGAAGCCAGAATTCCTTCCCCTTTACTCAATAAAAATCGTATTTTAAAACCTAATTTCTAAAAATTTAATTTCTTAAAGTTTTTAATTTATCTTCCTTGATTCATTTTATTTTGCGACTTATGTTGTAACGAAAACCATTGCAGCTACAACTGTGGTCCATTTTCCATCCTTGTCACCGTTTGCGGTCTGACACATATGGAATGTGTCAAAGATATGCCCGCTTGCCTTGTAGACCTGCTCCCTCTCATGCCAGGCCATTTCTGCGTTAAATTCTATGCCAAGGGTGGTTGCAAGCATTGTAGCCGCCAGGTCTTCAGCATATTCTCCTGCAATAATTTCTTCTTCTCCAAAAGAATGATGTTCGGAAATGTACCCGTAGTTGTCCTCATTTACAGGAACCGCAGTTCCTATAGCTGCAGCCATTAAACGATGAGGCTCGTTAGTATCATTTCTTGCAAGTACACAATGGACAATAGCACCAGGTTTTAACTCTGAAAGTCCTTCTTCTCTGGGTACGACTTTGCAATTCGGGGGCAGAATACTCGAAACACTTACAAGATTGAATTTCTCAATTTTTGCAGCCCTTAGCGCAAGTTCAAAGGATGCTAATCGGTCTTTGTGTACCCCGGTACCCTTTGTCAAAAATGCTTTTCTTGGGATCATGTTAACTCCTTTAGGACTATACGCAGTTGAACTGAAGAATCAAAACAGCATCAGACCGTTAACTGTCTAAAATGTGACTTTAATCCACAGTCTTTGCTATAATTGATTTTGTTCCTCAAGTGCGTAAGTCCTATCCTTAAGGGATTTATGCATTTGCTATGCGGTTTCCATTGTATGAGCAACCGATACGCATTCTAAAATTTCCAAATTTATTCGGAAATTTTTTAATTGTTGAAAGCTGAACTATTGGGCTGATAGTCCTATCTTTCATTTCTGAAACGTACACCAGAGTTATGAACTTTATCCTTTTCACTTATTATTTTCAGAGATAGAGAGTTCTCCACAGGAATTACAATCCAGCGAATGAACCTGACTGGTTAGTTCTGTAAGGTCCTCATCTTTTTTCTCCTGTCCAGAAAGAGCTTTTTCATAGACATTAGAATTTGCAATCCCTTCAAAGATAAATCTTGTCTCTATCGGAATTTCACCTGCATGGACTTTTATATCCTTTTTTTGTACATTAACTGTAACCTGGTCAGGGAGAAGTCCGGATTCGGCCATATAATCAAGAATCAGCTTTCTTCCAAACGCCTCAGCAAACTCCAGGGCTTCACTCCGTATTATGAAATGCCTCCTTCCTACAGGTGTGTACACAAAGACCCCTTTTGTTTTAAGGTCATACTTGGACTCACTGTAAAGCGTGCGCACTGTAATCTCAATGCGTTTTGTCCCTTTTCCTGCAAGAGCTCCGACGGCATTTCCAACCTCTGAGTATTCAGGAGCAAAGACTTCGGCATCTATAAGCTTCTTCAGTTCATCCACATAAGCCCTTACCGGCCCTCCAAGCAGGACAACAGGGATATCTACTTTAAAACGAGCGAAGAAATTGCCATCAAGCATTTTTTCAATTTCGGTCCTGTCTACTCCTTCCATTAGAAAAGCAATGAGGTCTCGGGCCATGTTTCTGGCAAAAAGCCGCTTCACATTTAGACAGAACTCAGTCCTGTCAATCCCTATGAAGTTTGCAAGCAGAGTAGCTCCAATTTCCGAAGCTTCAGCATTCCATTCAGTATATTCACCAAGCACATGCAGGGCATCTGTTGGGGTAAAACCTATTGCCTGAACAAGCCGCTTCTGAATTAAAGAATCCATTACTCTCTTTGGAGGAAGGATATTTCTGTCCCAGTAGATATCTTTGAGGGAACGCGGCTCGTCCCGTATAAGGGCAAGGAGCTCTTTTTCCTCCCGGTTCAAATTGACAGGTTTCTGCTCGGTCCGGATAAAGAACTTTGTTGCCTGAATATGTTCGTTCAGCTTGAGCCGGTCCGGAATCCAGCGCTTTTTCAGAGTGTTCATAAAATCGGGGTACAGGACTGCTGCCCTGCAGAGAGGAATAACCCGCCTGGGACCTATGTGTATATTGCCGCTCTGAACCCAGATATGACTGTCTCCGCCCATAGCCGAAGTTTCCATACGCAGCGCCCTTACTTTTGTTTGCCAGCCACCCACAACTGCTCCTGCCTCACTGAGGTCTGGCAGTCCTTTATGGACCAGGGAGACGTCCGTGCTTGTTCCTCCAACGTCAATTACAGCGCAGGTCTCTTGCCCGGACAGATAGGAAGCCCCAAGGAGACTTGCTGCGGGACCTGAAAAGACCGATTCTATGGGTTTTTTCATAGCCTCCTGCATGCTCACTACAGAGCCGTCGCAGCGGAGCATGGCAATTCTCGGGTTGAGGCCTCTTCTTTCGATCTCAGTTACTATCGTTTTTAAGAAGCCCTCTGCCACAGGCAGGAGTTGGGCATTGAGGTAGGCAGTAACTCCCCTTTCGTAAGCCCCGAGCGACTGTGCCAGTTCATGCCCGCATACAACAGGCAGCCCTGTCAATTCCTGGATCAGGGTTTTTACACGCAGCTCATGCTCCGGATTTCGCACGCTGAAGTAAGAAGAAACTGCAAAAGCCGAGACCCTGTCTTTTATTTCAAGTACGAATTTTTCTACTGCCGGCAGGTCAAGGGCTGCGACTTCCTCGCCATTACTGTCATGTCCTCCCTTTACCATAATCCAGTTCTCAATTCCCGAATCTTCAGGAACATCATAATTTCCGATAAGGATGAGCCCAACAGGATATCCTGTTCCTTCAAGGATAGTGTTGGTGGCAAGAGTAGTTGAAACCGAAACTACAGTCACGAGCTTTAGCTTTTCAGTGTCAAGTCCGTCAATTGACTTTTCTATTCCTTTGATAGGGTCAGGATAGGTTGTGAGGGCCTTGTTTGAGCATACAACTTTTCCATCCGATTTTCTAATTAAAACCGAGTCAGTATAAGTTCCACCTGCATCAATGCCCAGATCATATGCCATTTTTGAACTACATTCCATTTTTATATCTCCACTTTTATTTTCAAACGTTTTTGCGTTACTCTTTCCTTGCCATTTGTAATGCTGTTCCTTTTATGCCATTTTTAATTACTTGCTGATGTTCTGACAGCAAAATCAGGACATTACGTCCAATTCTGTTTGGTCATCAGGAGCTGGTGAGAGACTCAAGACCAAACACTGAATTAATTATTGCATTATTGCACTATTGAGGGTAAATATAAATATTCCGGGAGATTTTCGAAACTCAAACTTTTGGCATTCCAACTCCAACAAAAACAAGCTTTGTCTCTAGGGGTACTGCCCCTGCTTCACTAAGAGAGATATCTTTTCTACTGACCTCGATCTGGATCTGCCCTTTGTCGAGCCCGGCTTCGGTCATGTATTCCATGATGAGTTTTCTTCCCAGAGCATCGGCGTATTCCAGAGCGGCTGGGTAGCTTCCAAAGGTTTCCCTGCCCTGAGGTGAAAATAGAAGAACAAGCCTTTTCTTATCTTTTGAGTAGGCGCTTTTGATCAGGATTTCAATTCTTTTTATGCCCTTGCCTACGACGGCTCCGACCGCATTTCCTACTTCAGCATGCTCCGGGATTATGATGTCGGCATTGAGAATTTGTTTCAACTCTCTGGTGTATGCGACTACAGGGCCTCCTATCAGCACCACAGGGATTTTCATCCTGAACTGTGTAAACCTGTCGGAAAGCAGGATTTTCTCGATTTCGGAAGACGGCACATCCTTCTGGATAAAAGATATTAGATTTAAGGCCATATTCCTTGCAACGTCCTGTTTTATCTGTTTGCAGATCTCGATATGGTCGGTTTCGGTATATCGTTCCAGAAGTTTTGCTCCTACCCTTGAGGCTTCTTGATCCCAGGCTGTATATTCCCCGAGCACATGAAGCGCATCGGTTGGGGTAAAACCTATTGCCTGGATCAGGCGTTTTCTTATGAGCGAATCAAGTAAACCCGGAGAAAGCGTTTTCTGGGTCTCCCAGAAAATATCGTTAAGCGATACAGGAAAATCTCCTATCCTGTCGAAGAGTTCTGTTTCAAATTTTCCGAGGTCTGAGGGTTCAATACCAGTCCTTACAAAAAACCTGGTAGGTTGCACATTTTCATCAAGGTGCATAGCTCCAGGAATTCTTCCTTTTTTCAGGACTTCAAGAAAACCAGGGTATTTAACCGCTGCAACGCAAAGTGGGATAACTCGCCTTGGACCGATATTTATTTTCATGTTCTTGATCCAGACATGGCTGTCCCCTCCCATTGCTGAGGTTTCCATCCGGATAGCTTTTACCTTTGTCTGCCAGCCTCCGACTACAGCGCCTTCCTCACAGAGTTCAGGAAGACCGTTTTCGAGTATGGAAACATCCGTACTTGTCCCGCCTACATCAATAACTGCACATGTCTCAAGCCCTGAAAGATGGGATGCTCCTACAAGGCTTGCTGCAGGTCCCGAAAAGATAGACTCGATTGGTTTTTCCAGGGCTTCGTTAATGCCTACAACCGAACCGTCGCATTTGAGCATCAGCAGCCTCGAATCCATTCCTCGCCTGGAGATTTCTTCCCTGATTGAGTGAATAAACTGGTTTGCAATAGGAATCAACTGAGCATTCAGGTAGGCTGTAATCCCTCTCTCGTAGGCTCCAAGGTCAAGTGAAAGTTCGTGCCCACAGACCACAGGCATCCCAGTAAGCTCCTGGATGCGGGCTTTGACTGCCAGCTCATGAGCAGGGTTTCGGATACTGAAGTAGGAAGAGACTGCAAAGGCTGAAACTTTATCTTTAACCTTACTGACAAAAGCTTCTACAGCTTCCATATCAAGGGAAATCAGTTCGGCTCCGTGATGGTCGTGCCCTCCTTTTACGATAGTATAAAATTCAATATCCTTTCTTTCCGGGATTTCATAATCTCCTACAAGGATCAAACCTACAGGATAGCCATTTTTTTCAAGGATTGTGTTTGTGGCAAGCGTTGTTGAGACCGAAACCATTTTTACGTCTTTTAAATATTTCTCATCCAGCCCGTCGATGGAATTTTTAATTCCTGTGAGCAGATCAGGATAGGTGGTAAGCGCCTTGTTCGAATCCATCACTTTGCTATCTGAGTCCCGAATGATGATCGAATCAGTGTAGGTGCCTCCTGCGTCAATACCCATGCTGTATTGTATCTAAATGCCTCCTGTTCATTTTTTAGAATTGGGGTTCATGAATTGGGGTTCATGAATTGGGGTTCATGAGATAGTTTATATAGTTAAAATTGCCAAGTATATATTATATTTAAAAGTATTTTATTCATGTGCATAATATGCTATTTGGAAAGTTTAGGTGTCCTCTTTATATTACGGTATTAGCGAAAGGAAAAAATTGCAAACCTTCTCTTAATGAAGAAGTTAAGAAAGGGCTAAAAAATTAGGGCTCTTCGTTGTTTTGTGTGGATATCCTCATAATATCCTCATAAAAACCGCGGTCTTGAATTGAAAATCATCTTATCCATAGGGAACGGCGAAGAGCCAAAATTAGTGAACTACTTATCAATCTACTAAACTACTTATTAATCCACTGAGCTACTGATTAATCTACACTTCATTCAGGTATCTCTGCAGCTTATCCGCAAGTTTGCCGATATGAATACCATCAACAAATGCGTGATGAACCTGAACTGCAAACGGCATCATAAGTTTGCCTTCTTTTTCCTGATATTTTCCCCAATCAAATATGGGCTGCGCTTTTTCCCTGTTTCCGAAATCCGTGTGCGAAATATGCGTAAACGTTATCCACGGCAGGGCAGAGAATTGATATACATCGTCTTCCACAGGTCCTGTAAAATGTTCTTTTTGATTTTCTGCCGTTACGGTTGCCAATTGTACAAACTTCTCAATCGTGTCCTGCATGGGAACATATACTACCTTAAATAACTCTGTTTCTTTATCCAGATATGTAAATGAAGTATCAATGGACTCATATAACACAACTTCGCCATCAAGAAAACGATACCGAAATTCCTCTGTTTCATTTGCGCATTTCGTAACAGCAAATATAAATGCCAGCGTAAATGACAAGTTATTTTCTTTAACGCGCTTTTTAAAATTCGTCACATCAAGTTCAAAACTCACACAATATTGAGGCTGGACTGCATTCCTGTATATTTGGCAATAATCTTTTCTTTTCCATGTTTCAAGGTCTATTTTTTGGTATCTGTTTCCCATATTTACGCCTTCGTCCTAATACAATCTACATTACGATATATTTCTTTTTTAGTTTCACGACCCAGGCAGACTAGAAATCTTTCGGAAAAGCTAAACTGCAACACTAATTATGAAATCCTAAAAATGGAAATTCATTTTTATAATTAATTTGACTACCAAAAGCTAAAATCGCACTTTTTACTCTAAACGTCTGAAAACATGATTAGTCCAAAATATATATGAATAAGCTTATTGCTTCGCTTGATATAGGGTAAATGTAATAAAATACTAAGAGATCTATTTGTCGTTTTTAATAATGTTTACTGATGTTGAATAATTAATACTTATTTCCGTTATATTATATCTGTTCTTTTCACATTACATATATCAGTGAGACAATTATTTTCTTTCAAAAAGAGGTGTCCAGTTTGTAGACCACCACAAGATCCCAATACTGTTGTTTGGAATATTATCTTCAAACGCTAAAAGAAGCTGACAATTATCATAGCCATAAACAAAATCTGAGTTAATTAAGTATGAATATTTATTTACTAGTCTATTAATTTCTTGCCTTTCTTCACAATCAAATAAGGTTCCATCAATTACTTGATTACTTTCATCAAGAATATATTTGCATAGTACTTTTGTATTGGTTTTTTGTTCGATCTTGTTGATCCCTTTTTTTAGTGCTATTAAAACGATTAAGATTACTTCCGAACAATTTTTTATTAATTGAATATTTTTTTTATACCATTTTATATAAGTATTACCTGAACCTATAAAATCATCTATCAAAATCAATTTATCTATTTTACCATTTTTTTCTATTAATAATTCAATTTCTTCTGTTTTTTTGAACAATTTTTCTTTAATTCTACTTTCTTCCTGAAAATGTTTAGCTAAATGAGTGGATCCGCTTGTTATATCTCCAACACATGAGAAAAAGCAATTTTGAGACGTATCCAAATTGATTTTAGAATGTAATAAATTATTGGAAGAATCTATAAGTTGTTTAAGGTTTTTGTTAGAAACATATGTCAACTTATCCAATAATTTTAAAGCAATTAATCTTTCTTCTTTAGTATCGAAATTTAATAACCAATTTTCAATTTTATCCTGTGGAATCAATCCTTCCCATCTTTTTATTCGTAGAATTAATTCGGTTTCAATTTCATTTAGAAGACTGTTGACTTTAGGTTTATTTTTTATTATACTTAACTCATTTTGAATTAATTCATCGATCTCAGAAATTCGTTTTTCTAAGTGAGTCTGTTTATTAACTATTTCTTTCTTTTTATAAATAATGAGATCACTAAGAAATTTTGAAATTGAATCATTATCCCACTTTTGACCTTTAAACGAAATACGATCTCGACTTACTTCATTAGAAAATCTAAAATCATTAGAACTGAAATAGTCAAATGCGCGTAAATATAGAAATAAGTCTCTGACAATTTCGTCCAATATTATTTTTGTTTTTAATACTTCCGCCTTTTTTACTTTTAATATTTCTTCATCTAAATGAGGAAGCTCAGATATTTTAATCTCTGGAATTTTAACTTTTGATAAATCGATTAGTACTTTTTCAAATATAGTAAGTAAATAATATAAAGGAACTAATTGGAAAATAAAATTTAAAAGTTCATCGTCTTTAAACTCTAAAATAACAAAATTTGATGGAAGTTGTCCTAAGAAGTCTTCAAAATAATTATTCGATTTGGAACATATTAATTTATCACCTATCAAAGTAAATAATTTTTTAGGCTCAATTCTAAGTAAAGACAATGCATTAAACTCTACTTTTTCGCTATATTTATCTTCCTGATTTAAAGAGAAGTTTACAAAAAATTCGACTTTTTGTTTCAATGTGGGACGATCTATAGGTGCCATCGATTTTTCATTATATTCAATATCAAAAATGAATTTATAGTCATGAATATCATAAACATATATAGAAAGTAATTTTAAATTAGGTTTTTCAAATCTCAACTCATTTTTATAAAAGAAACCATGAAACTGTTCAGGTAGTGATTCTTCTATTTGAACTTGCAGATCTTCAAATAGTTGAAAGCATTCAATTAGACTATCAGTATCATTCTTCGAAAATTTCTCATAAAGATCTTCAACATTCAAATCGCATTCGAATATCAAAGAAAAATGATACCCGAAAAAATATCCAAAATGAACACAGATGGAAGAAACGTTCTTCGGCAAATCTGTATTCAGCAGAATATGATTTATAGACAACTGCATAACTTCTTTAGATTTGTTATCATTTATATGAACTAAGTCCTTTCCACTAATAGATCTAGAAAAATCGTTTATTGCTTCCTGTTGATTAAGATCGAAAAAATCGAAGAGGAATATTTTTTTATGTTTTCTTGAGATTTTTAAAATATCTTCTAAATCAATCTTTTTGTCAGTTTTTTGCGAAGAACTCACATTTGGATGAGGAGAATATAACCTTAAATTTTGAGGCTTGGCTATTTGACTCGGAATATTTAGGGATGCTTTTAGACCTTTAAGTGGATTGGTGGACACTGATAAGAAACCAGTGACTAATTCAGAATTTAAGTTTTTACTCATATTATTTAAGGATGCTTGCAAACTTGAAAGAGAGCTGAGTGCTGTATATATATCATCATCTAATTTTGATGAACAAAGAATTTTATCTTCTACTTTAAAAACAGAAGATGATATTTTTTCATTAGAATTAATTGACTTCTCATCTTTTTCGGTCATATTATGTCATTATGTTTATTTCTAGAGTAAATAAGTTTGTTTGAGATCAAAATGGAAATAATGATAAGTTCTGTCAAAAATGAACTTTTTAATTAACATTAAACTTCTTTATTTTTCAAATATTACGGGCATTACTACGAAACCTATGCATTATTGTAAATAGAGCTAATTATAAAAATCGATTCTTGACTAATTCCTTAATCCTTTTGTCTTTTGCTTCTTTTTGCAAACAGGTAATGAGCTTATTTCAATTTTTTCAAAATTTTTTATCAAATCGAACACATCCGTCGGGTCTGAGAAACATATTAATTCTTATTCTAATTTTTTCACTACTATCGCTGTCGCTTCTATTTTTTTGTCAGTGACCGCCCAAATGCCCACATAGTGGGCATTTGGGCGTTGAGGGGAGTTAATAGAGCTCTGATTTCCAAGATAAGCTCATATTAAGAATTAGTTAAAGTAAAGAAGGCTGTATAGAAATCCCCAAAATTAGAATTTAAGCGAGAAATTTCTACTATTCCATTCGATTTCTGATTTATGTAAAATTAGTACCAAAGCCTTCGTCAGGTATTTAATATTTTTATTAAGTGTAATCTGATATCTAACTGATGGTAAGTTAATAACCAAAAGTTATAATACAACCATGAGTTATAATATAACCATTGGTTACAATGTTCTAGTGAGACTACCTTCGGGCAGAATCCTACACAACTGATGGAGAAAATGAAATGAAAATGGAATCTGCGAAATTAGTTTATTTTTCACCTACCGGAACAACAAAAGCGGTTGTTAAGGGCATTGCGCATGGTATTAATCAAGGCACCGTGGAATTAATTGATATTACCAGACCGGATGCAAGAAAACAACCGTTGCAGATATCGGAAGATGAATTGCTTGTTGTTGGAGTTCCCGTATATATGGGGAGAGTGCCGGCATTATTAAATGAATGGCTGAATACAATTCAGGCTCATAATACACCGACTGTTTGTGTTGTGGTTTATGGCAATCGAGCATATGAGGATGCACTGCTCGAACTAAAAAATATTGTAATGAAATGTGGGTGCATTCCCATTGCCTGTGCAGCATATATCGGAGAACACTCATTCTCAAATTCCGAGACACCAACAGCAGAGGGACGTCCCGATAAAGATGATTTACACCATGCAGAACTATTTGGACAGAAAATACGTGAAAAACTACAATCTGTTTCATCAATCTCTCAGGTTTCTGATGTGCATGTGCCTGGCAATTATCCTTATGGAGGAGTTACAAAATTGTGGACTGTTGATTTTATCGCGGTCAGTGACGAGTGTTCACAGTGCGGAACCTGTGCAGAGGTATGTCCCGTTGGTGCTGTTGATGCAGAAAATTCCCGTTTGATTGATATAGAAAAATGCATTACCTGCTGTGCGTGTATCAAAAACTGCCCGCAAAGTGCCAGATCGATGAAACCCGGGCTGGTTAAAGACGCATCAGTGCGTCTCCATACGCTACATAGCCAGCGAAAAGAGCCTGAATGTTTTATCGAATGAATATATTCCGAATATATCCAGAATATATCTCAAATATATCTCGAATATATCTCGAATACATCTCGAATATATTTCGAATATATCCCACTGATAAAAGTGGAAAATTAGAATACATTCATTCCTTAAATCATATAACTAACAACCATAATTTAAATATAAATATAAATATAAATATAAATATAAATATAAATTTATAAATATAAGTCAGGTGGAGTGGAACTATGGGAATCGCCGATAGAAGGCAACGAGAAAAGGAACAGCGAAAAACAGAGATTATCGATGCAGCCGAGCGTCTCTTTTTTTCTCGAAGTTATGAAGATGTTTCTATGGAAGACATCGCCCGCGAGGTTGAACTGAATAAGGCTACCATTTATCTATATTTTAAAAATAAGGAGACACTTTTCGCAACCATTGTACTTCGCGGTATCCAGATCCTTAAAGAAAAATACATGGAATGCATGGAAAAACAGGTACCGGGAATTATCAAGGTAGCCCTGATGGGTCAGGCCTATTACCAATATGCACAGGAATACCCCGATTATCTTCGAATGATCCATTTTTACGGTTCTGAGCGTTTTTCCAAAGAGAACCCGTGTACCGCAGAGATTGGAAAGGGATATGGAACCTGCCGTCTTATCCTGCGGGATGCGATCCAGGAGGGTATCGATGATGGTACAATCCGTGCAGATCTCGATCCATTTCTTACCTCAATGTACCTTATGATCTCCTTCATGGGTATCCTGTCAATGGAAAATAAATGGAAACTGGTGATCGAGGCAGAGGGGTTCAGCTACAAGCAGTTTGCCAGTGAGTTTTTCCGGTTCATCACTCCTTCTATCTCTTCAGGTGAGATGTCTCACAAAATGGATGTCAAAGATTTCGCATCGTTTGGATTCTTTTTAACCGAGCCTGTGGCGCCTGAGAAGAAAAAGAAAGAGCAATCTTAAATTTTTTGAAATATCATGTTGAATTTTTTTGCCTCTATTGCATTTCATATTTTTGATTCTCGCCTACTCCATACAAGATAGGCAAGTTCAGCATGATATCATAAGATCGCTGGTTTTGTTCTACAAGAATCTAATCTATTTGGAGTGATCTTATTTGCATCTGTTCCAAAAACGCTATCATGAAAAATATTGATTTTCAAAAAATACTACGGAATGTGGAATATAATATCAATCAGATACAAATTGACCATCAACCTGTTCGGATGGGACAAAATAACACGTTTGTAATGATTCGTATCTTAATTAAAGGCAAATAACTATTATATTTATGAAAAAATCAAAAATTTTTATATAGTATAATTTACATTTTTTTATTATGTGTGAGGTGCTCAGGCAAACTGGAAGATAAGACTGAACGCCTCATGCCCAAAGGGCATGGTTATTTGCTTTAATTAGTTATAAAGTTTAGGTAGCCTTGCCTCAGAATTAAGTGAAGAGGTAAGAAAATGAAGAATACCAGAAACAGAATAAAAATTGCTTTACTATTTATGACGATGCTGATTTTAAGTATGGTATTTGTTTCGGGCGCAACTGCTGAAGCTGTAACTGATGAAATCGATCAAGAAGTAGAAGTAGCACTGATAGAACAAAATCCAGAACTTGATCTTAATCCTGACACTACAATAAAATCATACGATACTGAAAAACCTTATTGGTATTTACTTGAAGCAGACAAGGATCAACAAAAAACACTATTGAAATATATTGATGAATGCTATACTTCTAAACAAGAAAAGAATGAAATGAAAAAGTCAATGAAAGATATTTGGAACAGATACCCCGATAGTATTACAGAAGAAGATATGATTGTCTTAGGACAAATCGATGTAGCAATTGCTGAATATTTGAACGATAAACATGGTGTAAACGACAGGGTCTCAGTAAAATGGACTGCAACTCCTCATCAAAAGATGACAAGAATTGCTGTCAAAAAAGTTGGAATCACTGATTATTACGCAGATATAGCATCAAATGCTGCAGATGATCCAGATACCTGGCCATATCCTCAAATCTGGCAGTCATACAACCATTACTATGATCCTGTGGCAGACAACGGTCTTGCAGCTGTGAACTGCGACAGCCACGCTGGTGTCGCCGCGGCATATTATGATGGGGGACAACTTTCAGCTGCATATACTGAGTTAGGATATGCTAGCCACTACTTGATAGATGTCGGAAATCCACTGCATACAGGAATGGTAACAAACCAGACTCTGAATCAATGGGTTCATTATGACTATGAAGATTATGTCACTGCAAATTGGAACAGCAATTATAACTTTGAATCTGTAGTAAGCAATAATAATAACGATTATTACGTGTCAGATCCAGAGGCTGCGGCACAAGATTTGGCAGAATATTCAAATGCATACTTGAGTTCACTGTGGATGGAAATTTATTACAACGAGAATACATGGGAAAGCAGTGCAACTGTAAAATTAAATACAGAAAGAGTTCTCTTAAAATCTGCCAAGTATAATATAGGCCTTGTTAAATACATGAGAAGGTGAATCTTCTCATTTTTCTCATTTTTCAGTTAAGGATGATGAGACAGTGAAAAAGATAATTACTTATTTCTTATTAATACTTTTATTGATTGTATTAAGTGGACTATACGTTGTAGAGATGAATCTAAGAGACTGGAGAGCTGACGAGTTAAGGCCACATTACGAATATACGGTAAAAATAGATGGTCTTTCAGGAACTGAAGTATCGGGAACAACTAAAATTTTAGTTCCAATTCCTGCAACAAAAGAAGGAGTTTTTGCAATCACACCTTCTCAGGAAAAACCGTCTTTTTTCAAAAGTCTCCTACAAGAGTATGTTTTCCACACGCCAGAGAAGTACATAAGAGGAATATATTTTGAAAATACTACTGAGTCACTTGACAATAAATCACTAAATGGAAACTGGACAACTTCTATTGTAAGTACCAAGCATGGTCCAATGCTAGAATTTAGGACAAACGAATCTGTGCTTGCAGATATTTCCTTTTCAAAGATTGTAGTATTGGAACAGATGAACAATGAAGACCCTATTAATGAAAGCAGTCCTATTTTATATCCGATTGCAAGTGAAGTATCATCAGTAGGAGAAGATTATCAATACTTTCGATCAATGTCTCGAGTAATCACATATGAAACTTATATTGAAATGAGTGATAATATCAACAGTAAGGACATTATCAACAAGGACATAAAATTTGATATTAGCCTTGAAGTCTATCCAGATGTTACTGAACGCGATGGAGATAAAGGTACTTATAAAAATAAATTGGATGTCGTTGTTGCCGAATCTGGCGAATTAAAAAAGAATGCCACAATTGAAACATATTTTTAACTTATTTTTATTCCATGAATTTGGAGAGAGTAGATCGCTATTAAAACAGTATTAGTAATAACAATCATATTAATATCATTAACAACAGTCGTGGAATCAATTAAGGGATATTTAAAAACAATTGATATAAACAATTGATAGCATGGTGCTTTTCTTTATAAAAAGCGTCCTCAAAAAGTAATACAGTTAAATTAAGTTTTGGGATAAGCTCATTCGTTAATTATACAGTTTCCCATTTGCAGTATTTCCGAGAAGAAAAAACCTTGAATTAAGTTTCCAAAAAGCTGACATGAATCATTCACACCAACATACTGCCTGTCATTCTTAAAAATAGTATCATTGTTTGCTCCTATTTCTATTTTGGAACCGTCTCTCTGATAAAATGTGCATGTCGTATCTGCAGGTCCACCACTAGCTTCTCCATATCGAAAACTTAATATTTTTACACCATTGACAGCTTTCTCGATATCTTCATCATCAGTGAGATTAATGGTTTTGTTTCCCTGCATAATTTGCACAGATACGATATTCGTTTTTTCCAGTTCTTGGGCAACAGGTAAACCATGTACAAGATAAAAATATACCAATAAAATAATAGTTGTAATAACAAACGGTATTACAAAATTTGTAATCTTTTTGATCATTTTATTTTAACTCCGTTGTATTTCGCAAAGATTTCATTGACACTTAACACCATTGATACAGTATCTCCGAACTCAGGTTATGGAATGAAAAAAACCTGGCACACGACAAGTCCGATTAACATCCTGAGAATGATAATGAGAATGATAAAAAGAATTAAAAAGAGTGCAGTGGAAAGAATAAAACTCTGAATTGAAAATTGAATTCTTAATCTGGCTTTAAACTTCCAGCCCTTCTTCTTTAAGGAAATAGTCAATCAGTTTTCTTGCAATGCTTATTTTCCCAGGCAGCCCAGGCAGGTTTTCAACCGAAAACCATCCGGCATCCTCGATCTCAAATCCATCGGGTTGTATCTCCCCGGAATCGTACTCCGCAGTAAACCCTATCATAAGAGAATTAGGAAACGGCCAAGCCTGTGTCCCGAAATAACTGATATTTTTGACCTTAATTCCCACTTCTTCCCTGGTTTCTCTGACTACCGCAGCTTCGGCTGATTCACCTGGCTCAACAAAACCGGCTATCAAACCATACATGCCTGGAATGAAATTCGGGGACCTTGCCATTAAAACCTCATGCTCTTTTCGTATAAGTACGATCACGGCAGGCGAGATTCTCGGATAGAAAAGCTCCCCGCAGTCAGGGCACTCCTTTCCCCTTTCGCCGGGTTTTTGCATGGTCTTTGCCCCGCATCGGCTGCAATACTGGTTTGTTCTGTCCCACTCCATAATCTGGACTGCTTTATTCACAAGTGCAAAGCACTTCTCACTCATTTCCGTATACGCCTGTCTGAGGTCCGCAAATTTCATTCCCTCAGGTGCCTGTGCATCTTCAGGCAATTCCACGGAATAGCAGTGAGTTCCCTCAAGTGTTCCGAGATACTGTTCCCTAGTTCCCGAAAGCCCTAGCTCTCCAAAGTCCAGCATTTTTGGGATTGCTCCGGGGTTTTTATTAAGCTTGAGGAGAACCTCGCGTCCCCGGAAGATAAACCAGAGCGCTTTTTCCGTCCTGTTAGCTGGCGGCTCGATGCCTATGATAAATTCCGGGAAGGATTCCGGGCAAATGGGATTTTCCCTGTCTACTGGGGTCATAATGTTCATACCTATTGTTTTTGTTCTATATATGGTTACAGGAACATTTTATTTCAGGAGCAATTTATTTGATGGTCAATTTGTATCTGATTGATATTATATATTTGAAAATGATATGTTTATACTATGGGAAAACGAGGTCCAAAACCACGATTCATTGACGTTGCTTGTCCGAACAAAAACTGCAAACTCTATGGTCTTACTAACCAGGGCAATGTTGTTGGAAATGGAACTTACATAAGTCGTGGAGAAAAAACAAGAAGATCTGTTTGTCACCAGTGTGGCAAAGTATTCAACGACCATACAGACACTTTTTATCATAATCTTCGGAAAGCTGAGAAAACTATTGATTTAGCTTTAAAAATGTCTATGAAAGGTATGAGCATTGAAGCCACTGCCGATGTTTTAGAGGTAGAATCTGCCAGTGTAAAACGATGGTTAGCTCGTGCAGCTAACCAATGCGATAAAGTAAATTTTTGCACCAAGTTGTAGGCTAATACTTGACTTTGTAATAGGACCAAGAAAACAATATGTTGCGGATAAGTTAGTTGAGTCAGTTAAAAAACATCTTTCTGATAAAATCCCTCTTTTTGTCACAGATGGGTTGAACTTTTATAGAGAAGCTCTTTTGAAACATTTTGGAGTTTTGATTGAGTTTCCAAGAACTGGGAAAAGAGGAAGACCAAGGAAACCAAAAATCTTTCCCCCTGATGATTTGAAGTATGCACAGGTAGTCAAAATAAGAATAAATGGAATACTTAAGAAAGTTGAGAAGAAGACTATTTTTGGAAAAGACATTGAGCAAAGCGAAATCTCAACAACTTTAATTGAAAGACAAAACCTGACTTTTAGGCAGGATAACAACAGAGTTTCAAGAAAAACAATAGGATTTTCAAACCTACGTTCCGCATTTTTAGGCGCATAAAGGCTCTCCGATGTTGTATTATGCGCTTAAACTATAAGCACATACTTTATTTGATTGAATTTCAAAATCGGCATCACGTGAGGGCGTATATCTGTAATAATGCTTAATATGCGCTTAAAATATGGGAACTAAGGTTCAAAAGCCAAAGAATGGTTAGAGTATCAAATGAGGTTATATTGTACCCACTTTAACTTCTGTAGAGGTCATGGAGGATTAGGGTACAAGGATGAAAGAGGAGTTGAATGCAAAAATACACCTGCAAGAGAGGCAGGAATTGTGGAATCAATATGGACCTTAAAGGAATTGCTGACATTCAGGTGTTTTAAAACATCAATCGGATAAAAATGGACTATCAATACTTAAGTTAAGGACTAGAATTATTGCAGCGGTTCTCTGCTTTGGTTTCTTTTCTCGCAGTTTTTTCTGAAGCGTGAACGACTACTAAGCTAAACACTTAATGGCTTTTCATCTTTTTTCTAGGTTAAATCAATAACCTGCGGATAAGACTAGATTTTCAAATTTGTTACAACCTTAGTTTGACAGTTTGATTTTTATGTTGGAAGATTGTTTTCATATCCATTGGAATGATAAGTAACATTATTTCAACAAATTTTTGCCCATTTTTTACGATTCAATTTGACAGATGATTCTCTTTCTCTTGATAGCTATTTTTATGATTTTTGACCAAATTTTTGGTATAGAATTTGACAGATAGTATGAATCTCAGATGAAATATAGATACTATCCAAAAAGTCAGATGCCAAAAGTGCTAAAATGGGACAAAAATCTCTACTAATTTGCCTTATAGTAATTATGAAGCTGGAAAATCAGAGGTAATTTAACGAAATTTATGAATACTGTCAATTGATTTTTGACAAAAATTGAAGCTTCTCACTAAAGTTAATTTATACTGTCAAACTAAGGTTACAATCCTTTGAAAATGTTTTCATTATTGAGGTCTTAAGATATCAAATGAGCCTATTCCCAAAACATTATCTAATCCACTATGGACAGCAACACTAAAACTGCCATTTTGACATTATGATGGTTTTGGGATAGACTCAATATTAAATTTAATTGCAGAAAATTTTTCATCTGCAAGTTCGGTATTTTTGGAAAAAAGAAGAGCTAAACCTCCTTCATTTCAATGGCGAGATACAGCCCGTAAACTTCAACAAAACGACAAATCTAATATTTTTATATTTCAATTCATTGGTCATCGGTTAAGGATTTATTTCCTTCTTCTGTTACTCTTTTTGAATCCAATTTTTCATTTATTACTCAAACCATTCATCTCTAAACCTTTCTCTGTTTACATGAGGATCTAATGCTTGACTTTCATATACGCTCATTATCGTTTCAAAAGTTCTTTGAATTCCACATCTATGCAGAATTACTGTCAATAAATCTGATGCATTCTCTGCAAATATTGTACTCCAACGTAACTGCGTATATCTAGCCATTTTTTCAGGATGAGTTGTTGATTTTCTTACAAGAGAATATATTCTTCTGCTAACGATTAGTGTCAATATTGCTGTCCAGATTAGAGCTTCAATTACCTGCACATTCTTTGTTTCAAGAACGTCCAGCGAGTATTTGCTTTTCAATTCCTTAAACAACAGTTCTATGTCCCATCTTGCCTCATATAAGTTTGCAATGTCTTTTGCATTCAAAATATCTTTCTGAATATTTGTGATGTAAATGTGGTATTTTTCATCCTCATCGTTATATACGGCAACAAGACGTACATTTATCTCGTCCTGTTTTTGCTTGCCTTTATACTCTCTTCTTTTGAATTCTATTTTTACAACTGCATCAATATCTTTTCCAGAAAGTTGCTTAATACATTCACTAACAGGTTTTCCAGCGAACTCTTTGCTTTTTGTCTTAGAAAGTCCCTCTTCAATAGAAACAAGAATAGGGTCTATATTCTTCCTAATCCTTGAGACAAAATATCCCCCATTTTCTTCAACTCTTGCAAACATTTGAGTTTTGTAGAAACCAAGATCAACAAGGAGAATACGGTCTTTGATCCAGGGACCTATTTTTAATGTCTTTATTTCAGCTGTTTTTTCAGAGTACAGAGCAACGGTTCTAGGTCCGTTAGCAACTGCACTTACCATAACTCCAACTTTTACTCCTGCAGCTACTGTTCTTGATCTTGCTGCAGGAAACTTGTCTGCTAACGAGGAATGGAGACGAACAATTGTGCTGTCCTGAATGACAACATCTTGGAAGGTTTCGAGTTTCTTGCTAAGTTTCCTACCAGGTTCTTTTGCAAGCTCTCCCATGCCATGAATTACACACTGGTGAAGAAACTCAACAAGTTCTGGAGTGAAACGATAGTACCAGCTGCTATCGCTTATGGTTTTTTGTGACTCAGTTTCATATTCGCGTTTCAAACTGGCAAGTGTACGCTGTAAGCGTACACCAAAACTGAGAGTTAAAACCCAAAAGATAATGACAGGGTCAATTTTACGTTCACGTACTATAAGACCAGTTTCTTTGGCAGTTTGCCTTAACCACTCTTCGGGAAACATTTCCCGAAGAGAGTCTTCAAGAGTAAGTGGGGGACAAGGAGACATAGATACAGAGATATTTATATTACTAATATAAAAAACACATACAAGAGAGGGAATTTAATGCTTAACCGATGACGCATGTATTTCAATTAGCCAAAACAGTTTTATGCAGGCGCATGCACAATTAACAGTAAGTTCCCATTCTTCGAACTCTTTAATTAATTACACCAGTATAGGCAAAGTTGGATAATTTATAGGTAAATAAGTCCATATTTAGTATTTATCAACTTAAATAATACTTTTATACATTAATATTGGATAATATTTTCTTTTATACTTATTTTTGAATATGGGTTAAGACATATACTCAAATAAATAATTTATGGCCAAATTAGTAAACCGTAAAAATATTAGAAAGTAATCCAGACCGAAATTCGTTTAAGAATCATACAGTTAGAGAAATTGGCCGGAATAGTTATAAGGAGTTAAAAAAGAGAAGTTTATGGAGTTTGAAAGTACTTCCAGGTAAACCAAACTCCATAAGACAAGCCCCGAGAGGCAGTTATCATGATTAGCTGTGCGAATATTTAAGCTTGCCTGATTCTGCCTCCTAGGTGCTAAATAGGAGTATAAAATATGAAGTGTAATAAAAGTAGAACAGGCATATTTTTATTAGTAATGCTACTAGCTAGTATTGCGTTAATACCAGCTGCAAGTGCACAAGAAAATGCGACTAAAAAGGAGCTTTCCTTTGGTCCAGGAACTCTTGATGAACTGAAAAAGGATACGAATTTTATTGCTGCACATGGAAGTATACCAGCTTTCGAAACTTTGGAAGAGAGGCAACAGTGGCTTGATAAGCTTAACAAAACATATACTAAAGCTAATGAAAATTATGATAAGAAAATATCAAAGTATTTCTATCCAAATGGTTCTGTTATAGCTTATGGTTATACTATTGATGGCGTTCTTAAGGTTGTAATCGAAAAAGGACAAGAACTGGATAAAACCAAAGAAAATGAAATCTATAATCTATTTTCTAAATATGGACAAGAAATTGGAGTAAAAGATACTCCAGTAGTATTTGTATATGGAGATTTTCCTGTACCAACCAGTCGTACTAGCTCATGGAGGCCCTTAATTGGAGGCATAAAAATAGTTTCAGATGGTAATGGTGGTTCCGTGACGTCAACTCTTGGTTTCGCTGCAAGGACCGATAGTGGAACTAAAGGTTTTGTTATTGTTGAGCATGCTGCACCATTTATTGGGAGTAGTGTATATCAACCCACTGCATCGAGTGCCAATTTAGTAGGAAGAGTAGCCAAATATAGCAACACTCGTGCAGACGCTTCATGGGTTCCTTGTTCTAATGTTAGACCAGTGATATATGATTATGATACTGATCATACAAGAAATGTAGTATCATATGGAGATCCCGCGGTAGGAGACATGGTTTTTAAATCGGGTATAGCAACAGGAAGAACAAATGGATATGTTACTGAGACAGGAACATACAGGTACAATTCCGGTGTTGGACGAACTTTATATAATCAATGTATTGCAGCATATAGGTGCGACGGTGGAGATAGCGGTTCTCCTGTATATATTTTAAGTGGTACCGGTGCTAAGATTGTGGGAATCCACTGGGGAGGAGTGGGAACACATTCTTCAAATGGCTACTCGACTTCGATATTTTCTCCAGTTTCTGGGATACACAACGATTTAGGTGTATATCCTCTTAAAACATAAACGTGCAATTAGAAAATTTTGTTAGTACAGTTCATTTTTGAAAAAAAGATGCAACATAATAACATATTATGCATTATTCAAAGTTGAGCCATACTAACTATTCCTTTATTTTTAATAAAGTCTAGTCATATTCAAAGAAATATTGAATTAAGAGGAGGCTACATGGGCTTAAAAATATCATATGTTCTATTATGTGTTGTTTTAGTAAATATTATAGGGAACTGTGTTTCAGGTTCTTGTTCCCAAAACGGAGATGGCATTATGGAAAATTCAAGTAATAATAATTCTGAGAATGCAGATAACACTCCACAACGTTTACCACTTACCTTTGGTCCGGAAACTCTTGATAAACTGAAAAGTGGTCCAGATTTTATCGCTGCTTATGGAAGTATACCCGCATTTGGAAGTTCGGAAGAGAGAGACCAATGGATTGATACTCTTAGCAAAATAATGGAAGAAATCAATGCAAATTTTGACCATGAAATGTCAAGGTATTCCTATCCAAATGGTCCCGTAACAGGATGTGGTGTAACCATTGATGGCGTTCTAAAGGTAGGGATCAACAAGAGTGAGAAAGTTGAAAAGCCTTTTATGGACGAAATATATAAGATCTTTGACTCAAAAGCAAGCCAGATGGGGCTTAAGGAAGTCCCTGTGGTATTCGTGTATGAAGATAATCCTGTGCCAACTGTTGCTACTGAAACACCAAATTTGCCTATATCTGGAGAAAAAAATACAGGAAGACTAAATAATTCAAATAATGATTCTGAACCCAATAATGGAAATATTTCAAACATAAATAGCTCAAGTGAAAATGACTCTAGCAAAGAGAACTCTACTCCAGGCTTTAGTTTATTGGGAGGCTTGATCTGTCTTTATGGAGTGGGGAAGTGCAGGAAGAAGTAAGTAATACAGGGCTTGGTGCCAGACAACTGAATGGCATAATGTCTTTTTACGTGTTTATTTTCAGCCTCTTGAGGAAAAAAGAAGTGCTAATCCCCTTCAACGTCAACAAAACAGCAAATTTAAAATTTTATATTTCAGAGGTTAAAACAATTTTATTCAATGTCCTCCTTTGGCCTGAATCCCCATGCTCTACCTTTTAATTTTTACATAATTTACCTTGGTCAACCAGTTGTAGTAACCTATTTTTGTAAGTATTGGGTTGCACCCTACTTTCTCGGCAACCTCGGTTGCAGTGCAGGTAGCTTCAGCCATACATTCATCTACAGCTTTTAAAAATTCATCATTCTCAAACTATTTTGCAAACCAAGAGTCGTCCTATGTTCTTGGTTTTGCTTTCTTCCACTATTTTTTCCAGAAACTCACATACGTTTTGTTCGTCCATTTCTATCTTGGGTACATTCAGATCTTTCATCATACTGTCATTTACTTTATCGCATTGCTCAGCTGCACGAGCTAACCATCGCTTTACACTAGCAGATTCTACCTCTAAAACATCGGCAATGGCTTCAATGCTCATTCCTTTCATAGACATTTTCAGAGCTAAATCAATAGTTTGCGCATCTTTACGAAGATCGTGATAAAAGGTACCTGTATAATCATTGAATACTTTACCGCAATGGCGGCAAAGATATCTTCTTGTTTTTTCTCTACGACTTATGTAAGTTCCATTTCCAACAACATTGCCTTGGTTAGTTAAATATATGATTTTCAAATATATAACATCAATCAGATACAAATTGACCATCTTTAATTTAAAACCACTTATTATTTCCGTTTTTTTCGGCTACAAGTGTTTCGTTTACTCCAGCTTGTAAAAAAGAACCAGAAGAGCAAAATCCATGCACAAAATCCAGACAAAGCGGTGGATCAAACAAGCGAGCGTTTGTGATCGAGCGAACGAGAGCTTGTGATCAAACAAGCGAACAATTGGAAATTGAAGTAAATTAAAAAAGTCTTCGATTTCTGGGAATCTAAATAAAAAGAAGAAGAAATAGAAGAAGAGAAAGAAAAAGAAAAAGAAGTAAAAGAAAAAGAAGAAGAAATAGAAAAAGAAAAAGGGTATGCTTAAAAACAAACCCTATTTATTGGTTTTACTGGCTTTTTTCTTTTTGATTTTACCTGTGAATTCTCCATTCCAGATACTTCATAAACTCCATGGCTATAAGTGTAGTCGAGGCCAATGGAATTATCATTGCCCAGTCGGAAAGCGATAGGGGAACAGTCCTGAAAGCCGTCTGCATAATAGGCACGTAAACCGCTGCAAGCTGCAGGATTACAGTGCTCAGTACGGCATATATAAGGGACCTGTTAGTAAAGATTCCCAGAGAGAAGACCGAATACCTCTCAGAACGCCAGTTAAAGGCATTGAACATCAGGGAAATAACCACCAGGGTAAAGATCAGAGTCTGGATTTTTGGGAGGGAAACTCCATTATTGAGGGACTCGTAAAGGACCCAGATAGACTGGACTGCAATCAAAGTTCCTAATCCAAGGCTTGTTAAAAGCATTCTCCTGGAGACCAGCCCTTCTTTTGCCTTAGTTGGTTTTTGCTTCATAAGCCCCCTGTCAGGAGCTTCCATGGAAAGCGCCATTGGAGGCAGTCCGTCTGTTATAAGGTTAATCCAGAGGATCTGGACCGCAATGACAGGCAGGGTATGCCAGGCAAGTACTCCTACAAGGACTATGAAAACCAGACCAATGTGACAGGTAAGGCCGTAGGCAATAAAGTTTTTAATGTTTTTCAGGATATTCCGGCCCTCTTCGACTGCTGACACGATGGATGCAAAATTGTCATCAGTCAGGATCATGCTTGAAGCTTCCTTGCTGACGTCCGTGCCTGTAATCCCCATTGCAATGCCCATATCTGCGGCTTTCAGGGCAGGAGCGTCATTTACCCCGTCTCCGGTCATTGCAACTATATATCCTTTTTTCTTTAGAGCCTCAACCACCCTCAGCTTATGCTCGGGATAAACCCTTGCGTAGACCGAAACTTTCTCCACGATTTCTTCAAATTCCCTATCGCTAAGGGCTTCCAGTTCGGTACCTGTAAGGACAAGGTCCCCTTCCCGGAAAATTCCGAGTTCCCTTGCGATTGCAAAAGCCGTGGTCTTGTGGTCGCCTGTAATCATTATGGTTCGGATTCCTGCACTGGTACAGGTGGCAATTCCAAGCTTTACTTCTTCTCTTGGAGGATCGCGCATGCCCATGAGCCCTGAAAAAACCATCTCTTTTTCGGCTTCTTCATACAGGATGTCTTCCGGAACCTTGCGGTAGGCAAACCCCATAACCCTGAGAGTCTGGTTTGCCAGGTCGTTTACGACATTCAGGATTTCCTGCTTTCTTTCAGGGGTTAGCTCTTCCTCATGTCCTTCAAGGAAAATTTTCGTACAGGAAGCAAGAATAACCTCAGGAGCTCCTTTTGAATATGCATACAGCCCATCTTCGGAACTGTTCAGGGTAGTCATCATCTTCCTCTCGGAAGAAAAAGGAACTTCCCCTTTACGCTCATGTTTCTCTTCAAGGGCGTTTTTCCAGATGCCTTCTTTAGCTGCTGCGACTACAAGAGCACCTTCGGTAGGGTCACCTGTGATATCCCATACACCTTCGTTCTCAACCAGCCCTGCATCGTTACAGAGGGTTCCCGTAGCCAGCAGCCTATGAAGGTGTATATCTTCAGAAACAGGTTTGTCTCCGTTGAAAAAATCTCCTGTGGGTTTGTATCCCTCGCCTGTAACTTTTAAGAGAGTTCCATTTACGTACACCTTTTCAACAGTCATCTTGTTCTGGGTAAGCGTCCCGGTCTTGTCGGTACAGATGATGTTGGTGGAGCCAAGTGTTTCTACAGACGGCAGTTTTCTTACAAGGGCATGCCTTTTTACCATTCTTCTGACACCAAGAGCAAGCCCGACTGTCACAACCGCAGGAAGAGCTTCCGGAATTGCAGCAACGGCAAGGGCAACTCCCCAGAGAAACATCTCAAAAGGATCAAAACCCTCGATAATCCCGAGTATAGCCACAAAAGCCACAACTATAAGGGTTGCAGTCCCGAGCCAGCGCCCGAACTGGTCAAGTTTTTCCTGAAGGGGCGTTCTTTCCCTTTCAATATCCTCTAAAAGTCCAGCCAGCTTTCCGAAAGCCGTACTCATACCTGTTGCCGTAATAACGGCTTTTCCCCTGCCGTAGGTGACCGAGGTTCCGGTATAAGCTATGTTTTTCCTGTCAGGCTGCGGGGTTTCAGGAGGGTAAATCGCGGTGCTTTTTTCTACAGGAACGGATTCTCCGGTAAGGGAGGATTCGTCTATCTGCAAGGAGAGTGCCTCAAGCAGTCTTGCATCCGCAGGAATCCTGTCTCCTGCCTGCAAAAGCAAAATATCACCCGGGACAAGCAGGGAAGAGAGGACTTTTACCTCTTTTCCATCCCTTACAACCAGGGCTTCGGGGCTTGTCAATGATTTCAAGAGTTTGATTGACTCTTCGGCCCTGTACTCCTGAACAAAACCGAGCACGCCGGCAAGGATTACTGTAAACAGGATAACAAAAGCGTCAACAAACTCTCCGAGAAAAGCGGAAACCAGTGCTGCAGCAATCAAAATTATAATCAGAAAACTCTTGAACTGGGAAAGAAAAAGTTTTACAACCGAAGTCTTTTCTTCTTCTTTAAGTTCGTTTTTTCCGTATTTATCGAACCGTTTTTCCGCTTCTTCCGAACTCAGCCCGGTTTCTTCGGACGTGTTCAGAGTTTTTAGAACCGCATCTGCGGCTTCATCATAATACATCCAGTTTTTATCTCCAGTCAATCAGACAATCGCTTTAATTTTAAAAGCGTCCATGACCTACCAGTTCTAAATATAATATTCAAGGTGGTAATTAATATTAATAATAGAATATAGAACTTTGGATGTAAAAAATTAATAATGATATTTGCTTTCCTCAGAAAAAGGCTCAAAAATATTGTATCCTCTTCAAATTGAGGGAGAAGCTCTCAAAAAAGAGTTAGTATGTCTTTCATCTTTAATTTCATCAGGATTGATATCATTGAAGACAGCGATTGTTTTAAAACTTCGAGTTCCATTTTTTACTCCAAAAACAGAGCCAGAAGCAAAAATCCATAAGAGGAATAATCCTCTATTAGTTTTTTAATTCTTAGTTTTTTAATTCCTTAAAAATTCATTTTTGTCCAGAGACAGACCTTTTAACCCTTGCAAGGGCGGTTTCAGCCTTTTCTTTTGCTCCTTTGCTTTCCGACAGGTCAGCCGCGATTTTAAAAGCGTTTTCTGCTCCTTTAGGGTTGCCAAGCCTCAGTAAAACCTTTCCTTTTTCATACCAGGCTTCAGGAAAGTCAGGTTTCTTCCTGAGTGCCATTTCAAAAGCGTGCAGAGCTTCTTTTTCGGAGCCTGTTTCAAAAAGTACTTTTCCTCTAAGATGCCAGGCCTCTGCATTCTCGGGTTTTTCTTCAATGGCTTTTTCAAAAGCCTCTCTGGATTTCTCAAGTTCTCCAAGCTTTAAGTGCAATTTACCTTTTTCAAACCAGACACCTGCATCCTTAGGATTTATTTCCAGGGATCTTTCAAGTTCCTTCAGTTTCTCTTCGCACTTGCGCACCCGAACAAGCACAGCTTCCTTCCCTTCCCAGGCATTTTTCTGCACCGGGTTCAGGGAAATAGACCTCTCAAAAGCTTCAAGTGCCTGCCTGAGATGCTCGAGCTTTACCAGTGCAAACCCGGTATTGTTCCAGAGCCCTGGATGATCCGGGTTTATCCTGAAGGCACTTTCAAACGTTTCAAGCGCCTCTTCGTAGCGTTTGAGTTTTAACAGGGTATTTCCTTTATGAAACAGGGCTGGAAAATGCCTGGGGTTTTCAGAAAGTACCGTATCGAAAGCCTCAAGTGCAAGCCTGAGCCTGCCCTGCCTGTAAAGAATTACTCCTTCCTCATAGAAGTTCTCTGCATTTTTCGGGTTACTTTCTTCCAGACCCTCGCCTTCAAAATAGCTTTTTCTGAGTCCGGTTTCTGAAAGGTATCTGAAATCCGGGGATGTTTCCGAGCCAGGCCTTGAATCGAGGTATATAAATTCTTCTTTTGGCACAAAAGACTTGCAAATCCATCCTGGCTCAACTTTCCGGTTTGTAATAACGCAGTATCCGTTAACGTGCTTGGAACAGACCCCGCAGCAGTAAATTCTCCTTTCCAGCCGGTATCGAATCTGGTCAAGCTCGGTTGTAACCAGCCCCTCGTTCAGCCGTGCTTTGAAAGTCTCGTACGGGATGTTTTTAATTTTGATATAGACTGTTGAAGGGGCAGGTGGGTCCCATTCCGGAGGGTTTGAGGTCGGTTTTTTGCAAATCATAGTTCTGGCAGGGTTTATCCTTGCGGAATTTTTTTCTTTTTACCGGGAATTTTTCGTTTTTTTGAAGTTTTTTACTGGAAACGTTACTTTCGTTACTGAAATTATGCGTCGAAATTAAATGATTATCTAACCTTAGAGATTAATTGTAAATTAAATCTTTTATTGTGTCCCATTATCGGAGGAATCAGTATCTGAGGTGGAATCATTGAGTTCTGTCTTATTATCCGTTGAGGGCTGTTCTTGCGTTGAAGTTGATGTACTGGAGTTAGAAGCCGTTTTTTGAGAAGAAGATGCAGAGGACTCCTGTACGAGTACGACTTTGGTAGCCTTCGTGCTTCCTAACTCATTTGTGGCTGTCAGGGTATAAGTCGTGGTTTTACTGGGGGATATGCTCTGGCTGCCAGTTAGACCTACGGTTCCTATTCCAGGACTGATTGAGACTTTTGAAGCTCCAGATACACTCCAGGTTAAACTTGAGCTCTTTCCTTTCTCAAGAGTGTCAGGATTTGCGTTAAACGAGTCGATAGTTGGCAGCTTTTCTTGAGATGCCTGATTTTCCTGAAGTGATGAGTCATCTTGTGATTCCTGATTTTCTGTCGCTGTAGAATTTTCTTCCGATGCCTGGTTATCCTGAAGTGACGAATCATCCTGTGATGCCTGATCCTGTGATGCCTGATCCTCTTTCGATACCGAGTTATCTTCCGATGTCGGATTTTCCGTAGTCGATGAACTCTCCTGAGATGTCAGGCTTTCTTCCGAAGACTGAAGATTTGATGTGGAAGCATTTTCGGAGGAGTCAGTATTTTCCTCAACTGCAACAGTACAGTAAGCTGCATCTTCTTTTTCGCTATTTGAAGCTATAAGTTTATATGTCGTAGTGCCGGCAGGAGACACAGTAAATGTTCCGGTTGGCTCTGTAACTCCTATATCAGGCTCGATAGTAACATTCGAAACTCCGGAAACGTGCCAGTTAAGGACTGCACTCTCGCCTGGCATGATGGAATCAGGACTTGCATCAAATGAGCTGATGATCAGAGACTCTTGAGATTCATTATTAACCGTAACCGTGCAGAGCGCTACTTTTTCATTTCCTTTACCGGTTGCTATCAATTTATAGGTTGTAGACTCTGAAGGGGATACAGGAATGGATCCATTTGAACTTACAGGTCCTATACCAGGTTCTATTGTAATATTGTCAGCTCCAGAAACGTCCCAGTTCAAAATAGAAGATCCTCCAGGTTCAATAATTTCCGGTCCTGCATCAAAATTGCTAATTCCGACCGCTGCTGCAGGAAAAAGAGCTTTTAGAGCAATAGCTATACTCAGTATGGTACCTAATAATTTTAAAAGTTCTGGCAATGAGTTCCACATTGACTTAATTTTTTCCCAGATTGACTTATTACTGTCCTGTTTATCCATAATCAGACTCCATACAACCTATAAATTAAAACAAACAACCATGTTTAGTAGGTTGAAAAACAATATTTTTCAGGAAAGTTCACCTGAAATGTTAAGTTACACATCCGATTCTTTTTTGGATTGCAATTGAGATATATCTCATAGTTTAATAATATATATATTTATTAATTTTGGGATATATTTTCAAGAAGTTAGAAGAAAGGATAAAACTTAAGGATTAAAGTTAAGGGGTCAACTTTAGAGTTCAACTTCAGAATTTTTCAATTTACCGTCAAATTAAATCAATGTTAGACTCTTCCAAAAAGAAAGGCTGCAAGTTAAGTTACTTATATCCGCTATCTAATATATTATTTAAAAAAAACTGTTATTCTGCCGTTGATGATAAAATGGTTTGTAGTGGTTATATGAACTCTTACTGCAAGAAAACGCATGGAGTTCCAGCGTTGTTTTCTTTTTTCATTCCTGGCCTGGGCCAGCTTGTAAAGGGACTGTTTAAAAGGAAAAGATTTTTATATTAAAGGGAAAGGTCTTTTTATGTTAAACTATTTACATACACCCTCTTATTAAGTACTTAAAGAAGGTAAGTTCTATGAACTATTGCAGAACACACGGAGTTCCAGCATTGTTTTCTTTTTTCATTCCTGGCCTGGGCCAGCTTGTAAAGGGACATCTTTTCAAAGCACTGGGCATCTGGATAGCCTTCATTATCACAGGGACAATGCCTATTTTCGGGGCTGGATTTTTATTATGGCCGATTATATGGGTCTGGCAGCTCTATGATGCTTACAATGCCTGAATAAAAACATATTTGAAAGCAACTTTAAAGGATAATTTTGAAAGGATAAAACAAGTGTATAGTAAGCTAAGTTACTTAGCTATACATCAAAATTTTTTTAAGATTCAGAGGATGTAGTCTTATTTTTTTCAATCGTTCTCTATGATTCAGCTTTATTTGGTTAAGTCTAATCTGTCTATTTTCAATTTTGCTATCAATATCTATCAAATTGATAACAATTAAAAATCTGTCTATTTTCAATTTTGCTATCAATATTTATCAAATTGATAACAATTAAAAATCTGTCTATTTTCAATTTTGCTATCAATATTTATCAAATTGATAGCAATCAAAAAAACGGTATCATTAAGTCGATCTTATATATACTCATAAACAATTTTCAAATGTATCAATATCTGCGTACCATTCCCGCCTGCCATTCTGTCTCCGGCCATCCTCTGAAACCTCTGAGCTTGTTTATATTGTCCAGATAATTTATCACTTCATCAGCCTGAAAACCAAGATCTTTGAGCACACAACCAAGAACGGTTCCAGTTCTGCCTATACCTCCCATGCAATGGACAACAATACCTTTTCCTGTATCCATTTCTTCTAGTATTACATTCGTTGCCTTTCTTACAAGCCATTCAAGAGTGTCAGGATCATATGGAGAATTACCATAATGGAGGTCTTCTAATTCTGCAGAAAAAAGAACCTTGAGAGGATAGGGGTTATAAGATACTTCAGAATCACAGAGACATACAACACTTGAGAAACCTGCATTCTTAATTTTCTTCCAGGGCGTGTACATTCCGGGATAAGACATACCAGCCAGAGGTACAGGTTCCTTAAGAACTACATAAAAATTCATTGGGATTCGGATGCCTTCTATTTCAGGCATCGCCAGAGGACTCAATAAAGAAGATGCCATGCTATAAGAGTATGGAGTTAGAAGATATAAACTTCATTTAAGGACAGAAGATTTAAGGTATAAGTATAACAGTCAAAGAATTTGCACAATTTAAAATAATTAATAAACTTTTTAACTAAGAAGCAGACTTTTTAAATAAAAAGCTGATGTAGAAAAATAAGCTTGTACAGAAAAGTAAGCTTGTGTAGAAAAAGAAAAATAACTCCCACTTTTACTCACTATTGTTTTTCACTTTTCATCGTTTTTCACTTTAAGGCATTCACTTCCCTTATGCGACTTTGACATAGTTAAATACGGATTTAGTGCCGCAGTAGGTATTGTTTTTCTCTGTTAAGGTAACTGTATATTGTCCTGAGCGGTTGTACGTGTGCACAGGATTTTCTTTTGTTGAATTCGTCCCATCTCCAAAGTTCCAGTTCCATGATGTGGGCGACCCTGTACTATTATCAGTGAAAGCGACTTCCAGTGGCGCATTTCCGGAGGTTGGAGATGCAGAAAAATCAACTTTCTGAAGGTTTGAGTCAAGAGAATTCATGTGTAAATCGTCATTCAAAAGGTCATTGAACCAATCATCTGAATTATCAATGTTATTGAAGTCCTTGTTCATGAGCCCGTTGAACCAGTTGTCCCATAGAGTCCTGTCATTCGAGATAAAAGGCCTCAATTGATTTATTTCACTGGAAAGAAATGGAACATCCGACAGCCACTGATTAGCTTCATTTGAGGCTATCTGAACGTTTTTAGAAATCGAGAAGTTGGAAGCATAAATATTTACACTATCTACACTTCCATTATCAGTGCTATTGTCATAATGCCATACGACTTTGCTACTGTAGACAATCGGAGATGACTGCGAGGACGACTCATTGATTACTGTCCCATTACTTGTCATAACCTGAGTCTGAGTAACAATTACCGAACCATTCTGGTCACTCGACGCCGATGCAACGGATAAAGCAGAAATTGAAAAGGATAA
The DNA here is from genome assembly GCF_000970025.1 of Methanosarcina barkeri MS. Lineage (GTDB taxonomy): Archaea > Halobacteriota > Methanosarcinia > Methanosarcinales > Methanosarcinaceae > Methanosarcina > Methanosarcina barkeri. The sequence goes on along the minus strand of NZ_CP009528.1, from coordinate 2,586,928 downwards.
AATAAGGGCTGTTGAAGCTAAAAGTACATACAACTTTTCCCTATTTTTCATTTTTTATTGCCTTCTTTGTATTTCATTTATCCTTATTTGATTGTTTTTCACGGAACTTACAGAGCTGTTGAGGGAAAATTATAACATTAAACTTTGAATGACTCTGTTCCAAAATCTAGTGATAAAAGTAAGTGTAACATCACTACACAAAATTATAATTCTATAATTATGTAATGATGTTACGGCAAAAACAATGGCAACTATAAACCTAACTCTTAATAACTTTTCGGAGCTCCCTGCTCTCTTAGACGTTTTTGGTTGTTTTGGAAACGATTATGAATATACTACACGAGGAATTTTTCGTAGAAAAATTCCTCCAGTCTGTTCCATTTGTAGTACTCCAATGGTTCATACTGGCTGTAATCCCCATACTAAAGAAGGTCTTGGAGAAATCAACATTGGTCGATATAAATGCTCAAATTGTGGTAGTACACACGAAGAAGATTATAGTTTTTGGGAAGATTTGAAGACTTTACTTTTTGATTCATTCAATGATTTCTTCCAGTTACTCAGATACCATAACGTTTCATACGATGGAATTTCTGACATAATGGACTTCATCTATCCAAGATCAAGAAGCACTATTTTAAGAGCATTCTACGAAGAAATGGAACAAGAAACTGTTCCATTTTCAGAAAATATACATATGGTGCACTATGACGAACAACATCCAAAAGAAGGAAGATGTCAGAAATACCGTTTAACCTTACTGGATGCAAAAACTCAAAGAATGAGAGCAGATGAACTTTTTGAAGATAAGAGCTCAGAAATCATCAAGGGATTTTTACAAAAAAATCTGGATGCATCAGAGCCTGTGTTTATCGTTACGGATTTTGATAAGAGATACCCTGATATATTAAAGGAAATTTTTGGGGATAAGTTAGTCCATCAATATTGTTTGATGCACTTAAACAAGCTTACTGTTAGTGATTTCCCAAAAAATACAACAATTGAACAGGAACTATTGAAGTACAGGTTATTATATTGAAGTACAGGTTATTGTATTGAAGTACAGGTTATTGAATATATTCTACAATCGAGAGAATGAGATTAAATTTCTGGAAGAACTTCTATCTGAAGAACCTAACTTAGTTAATAAAGAAGAAAAACATCAGGAATGGAGTGAAAAAGCAAAAAAATTTTACAAGTATTAAAATAAATTAAAGCTTGAAAGAAGATGGAAAAAGGAAAATCTTCCACTTAATAGTCTTGAAAAAGCAAAATATAACTTCAATAAATTAATGGAAAATATAAGAACATATGATGAATTGGTTCAAAAACGATTGTGGATGATCAATAAACACTGGCTAAATCTTACTTTGTTCCATTATCTTCCAGGAGCGCCAGCGACAAATAATCCTATTGAAAGCTATTATTCAAAAAGTCTAAAAACGGATAACAAGAAGCAGTTCAGGACTGATAAAGGAACTGAGAATCAGATCAAACTTGCCCAAATGAGAAGATTAAATTTGCTCAAGAAACCAAAAGTCATTTCTGGAATTGTTCAGATTATTTACTCCATTTAAGCTTTAGTAAAAGAGATTTTTGAGAGCTGAGTTAAGGATTAAGTAGCGGAGCATATCGATTTTAGTCAAAAAATTTAGTGAAAAATTAACGGAGTAAAATAATTCTTTGGCATTACTGTCAAAGAAATCGTTTCTCAAGGATTATTACAGGTTATTTGAGCAGTTAACAGAGAAAAGTGAAGTTTTAAGGACAGAAAAAATGAGAAATCATTAAATTATGAAACTGAGTCGTATTTTCATTTTTAGTATTTTTATTGTATTTTCATTTTTACTTCAAAATAAAACTCGTACATTCACTTTTTAATTGCGCCTTAAGCTTTTATTTTTCAGATTTAATTTTTTCCGGGAAACACTTCAGAAAGCTCATTATTTTTGAAATCTGTACGGGCCTGCTATCTCTCAAGAGGAAACCATGTAGAACTGGATCCAGGGGTTTTTGTGAAACTATTTCCTTCATTTTTGCTACCTTTTGATTCTATTCTCTTTTAATTTTATAATAACTAATTAACCGGCTTACGGCAACTTATTACCTAGTTATCATATATAAGTATATCTTATATGTGATAAAGCTTTCATATCTTTGAAGGTTTAAAAAACAGGCTTTAGATTCACAATAGTAGGTTTTGATTCTCCGTAGAAATGAGGTCCTTTAAGGTTTTATTAAGAGCCGTTAAGAGACAGAAGGAGTTCAGCTTTGAGCTTTTCAGTCAGTTGCTTCGGGCCTATGTTCTAAAAAAAGCAGAAGTTACTTTTAAACTTTCAGATATTCTTTCTTTTTTATTTTTTCCAGCACAGAATCAAACAGAATTGATTTTTGGTCTTACCGCTGGGTAAATCCATGGATTTTCCTTGCTATAGCTTCATTCAAACTCAGTAGTCCGACATAAATTTTTGCCTTATTTCTATAACCCCCAGTCTCTTGAGTTTCTAGCTTGATGTCCATTGCCTCCCCTTCACGATTTTTTGTTCAGACAGTATCATCAAGCTTCTCTCCTGCACTGTTTTTTTGTTGGCAGTATCAATCAAGCTTCTTCAGCGTTGTAAGCATTATTTGCAGGCTCTCCTTGTATGCAAGGATATCCTTTTCATCCAGCCTTCTGAGAATCCGGGAGGTATTTTCTTCAAGTTCTCCTATGAACCATTTCCTGTAATCTTTTCCCTTTTCGGTGAGAGAAATCAGGGTTTTTCTTCGATCCTGAGGGTCTTTTTTTCTGCAGACAAGCCCTTCTCTTTCCAGAGCATCGATCATACTTGTCAAGCTTCCCTTCTGAAGATCAAGACATTGCCCCAGGGTCGTAGGCATAATATTATCTATTGCCCCGATAATCAAAATAGCTCGGTTCTGATTTTTATTCAGGCCATATGGACTGTCCACTGTCTTGTGAAATATTTTGGCAAAATTTTTTTGAAACAGATTAATAATCTCAAACTGAAGTTTTACTGTTTCTTTTATTTTTTCTTCCTTCATTGGTATCACAGTCAGGGCTTTCTTCCAGTCCTAATTTTCCAGTCATGATTCAGATGATAAAGGCAGGATAGTAGCCATTAGAGGTTTTTTTACGAGACATTTCTTATCCAGCAGGTTTGTTTGCGAGGTGTTTCTTAGTCGAATCTGCTGGTTTTAATGGCTTTCCTTGTTTTATCCAATTTGACTGGATTTTAATATATCTTATCATCCGAATTATGACCGTGTTCAATCTTATTATTCAGTTTCGTACTGTTAGATTTCAAACTAAAAAGGAACTGGGTTTATTTATATTTTATGATTTGACAATTAAGGTATATTCAAGCATCAGCCGCCCCTATATAATCAAATTTTTTCTGGTTTCCAATTTGTTAATGAGCTTGTTTCAAAAGCCTGACTATTCAGATTTTTGACCAAAAACTGGTATTTCATTTAGCTCTTTTGATTCTGGTTCTCTACTCCAAAGAATTGGTTCAGAGTGAAAACATGCAAAAGGAGGTCAGATACTTCCTCCATTAAGTGATATTTTGAAGTATTGTATGTCGGGTTGAGAAATGTATCACCCTAGAAAGTTTTCCTGTGGGATGACGTACTCATATGCTCAAAATGGCTGGATTTGCTAGGTCCTGTGACTTGACAGCGTTGCAAGGGTGTTTTCAGGATGGTCACAGGCTGACCTTAACTTTGGTACAAATTTAGTCCATTTTAAATCATGAACAGGTTCATTCATAAATGATAACATTTGCGTGTGAAGCTCACATGATAATATCAAGAACTCCAAGGAACCTGGCTTTGATAATTGGATGGGATAAGAATACTATGAAGAACATAAAGTGGAACCATCGTAAGAATCGTGAAGTGAAATAAGCGAAGGCAGGTTGATATGCTTTAACCAATAAGTACTGAATCAGGTTGTAATGAGTCTGCATCATTATGTCAAATGGGTAAATGGCTCTTGATTTAAGGGTGGTTTCTAAGGTATTCACATTATTTGAGGTTAATCCTACAGCTTTACTATTCCTTCTTGAGTACGCTTCAATAGATGGGTATATCGAGATGAGTATCTTGAAATTTATTTTTTTTACGCCCGATAGCAGGTTAAGGATAGAAGGTTAAGGAATAGATTCATAATATCTTAGCTCCAACATTGTTTACGAGAGCAAGTGATTGGATCATCCAAAAGCCTGGAGTTTCCCAAGTCAGAAAAAGATGATCTGTCCTTTGTGAGTGCTCTATTTCAGTGGGGAGGTTTGATAAAGATGCGTAAAATGCATAAAATGCTTACGGATAATACTCTATACATTCCGGCTAAGCTGCTAACAATAATAGGGGCTCTTAACTGGGGTCTTGTAGGGCTCCTGAACTTCAATCTGGTAGCGGCTATATTTGGAAAAAAATCCATTCTCTCGCGGCTGGTCTACATTCTTGTGGGCCTGGCTGGAGTTTACTTAGTGATTAAATACAAGGCAACGTATTTAGCAAAGCGTGAGGCTAAAAAGGGTAAGTATCAATATAGCGGTAAGCAATACAGTTGGAGCGGTATTCAATAATATACAGGAATCGCTTTCTCAATTGGACTTGCTTAAAATGCATCCTTAATATTATTTTGAGTAATATGTGCTTGCAATGTCAGGTACATATTAATCTCTTTTACCTGTAAGCTATTTTCTAAAAAGCTTAAACAAAAAATAAAAAATATATTAGAGTTTTATCCGGAATATCGGATACATTTTTGTTTGGGTTATGAGCACCCAGGTAAATTTTAAAAAGATTCTAAAATCAAAATTATATCTCTTTATAAAGCATCCTCAACATAAGTGCGTCTTCTTCAAGAATAGGACTCTCAAGTATGACCCTTCCTTGGGCTTTGAATTCTTTTAAAGTTTTTATAAGCTCGGGATAATTTAAATCAGATTCTTTCAAAGGCAGATGCCTCTTTTCTCCACTCGTGCCGTACTCAACTCCTGAGACATGCATGTGCATGTTCGAAAGTCCTTCCTTTCCAAGGCTTTCCTCTACTTTTGATAGAATTTCCGTAAACTCAGAGTAAGAGTTTTCCTTTCCTTCCCTCGCATGCAGATGGCAAAAATCAATGCAGGGCATGACTCCTTCTATTTCTGCACTTAGCGAAAGCACTTCTTCAAGCGTTCCAAATTGTGTACGTTTGCCCATAGTTTCAGGGCGCAGGACTGCAGGTATTCCTTCTTCCCGGAATTTTCCGGTAAGTTCGTTGAGGGCTTTTGATATGCTCTCAAAGGTGCTTTTTTTGCTGCTTTTCTGATAAAATCCGGCATGCAGTACGATTGATTCGGCTCCGCAGAGACTACCTATTTTTGCGGCATTGTAAATTCTTTCCAGGCTGGCTTTTAATTTTTTTTCTTCATAAGAATTCAGGTTGATATAATACGGGGCATGGACGCTCAGGGCTACCTCTTCGTCATTTGCAGCTTCCAGGACGTTTTTTGCCCCTTTTTCGCCCATGCGTACTCCCTGGACAAATTCAAGCTCCATACAGTCAAGGCCAAGTTCCCTGATCCGTTTGATTCCTGAGATACTACTTGTTCCTTTTGAGCTTCTCGGAATTCCTGCGGTTCCGAAAAGTAGATCTTTCGAGGGCATTTTCAACTGTCCTTTTAGAAAATTCCCACAAAATCTTTTAGCTGCTTTGCCTTTTCAGGAGACAGCTTCTCGGAGACTACTGAAACCAACTCTTCAAGGTCTTCGTCCAGGGATCGAACATCCTCCTTTCCTTCAAGGGCAAGCCCTACGAGGTAATCAAGTTCCTCAGGGTCCAGTCTCTCCAGTCTTTTTCTGAAATCTTCAGAAGACTCAGCAAACTTATGTGATACCGGACGCAGGATAAAAGGAAACTGGTGCCCTGCTTCCCTGGAAATTAAGCTTCCTCTGGCTTCGGGAGCAAGCTTGTTAAAAATCTCAATGTCCTTCGGTGTAAATTCTCTGGGCATATTATCACTTTATGGCTCTGTCCTAATTTATAGCTACTTTAATCTATTATTATAAGATCTAATCGTTTAGTGTTAGTGAAACTACTTAGTGTTCAATTCTTAGTACTCAATTCTTGTTACAATGCTTAATGTTCTTTTTCAATCTGCCGTGCCTGTCAATCTCCCCTTTTGCAATCCTTGTTGAGGAAATCGGGATTCCATCTTCAGCCATTACATACTCAACGTATTCGATTTTGAGGGGCTTCTTTCCTTTCTCTTCCCTGATGCGGTTCATTTTAAGGGCGACCGGATAAGTCTCTGGAGATACAATTATATAATCAAAATCCTCTTCGAGAGCAGGGCCGTAGGGGTTATTCAGCTTTGTAATTTCATATCTGTCGTCTGGGATTCCCATTTCTTTTATGTATTGCAGCAGCCAGTTCCTCCTTTTTTCATAATTATCGACGCTATGGCTTTTACTTAGCATCTCATCCGAGGTAAGGCCTATGTGGACTTTTCCATCCTTTGCTATCTCAAATGCTTTTTCAATCAGTTTGGCGTGGCCGTCATGAAAATACTGAAACGTACCGCCGACTGCGACCTTTGGCATGATGGGTGATAATCCACCAAGTAAAAAGAATTTTTGGTTTTTTCCCAGCTTTTTGGAAATTTTCACTCATTTCCTCTCTTTTTCTTCTTTTTTCTGCTTTTCTTCCATTTTCTTTTCTATACTTTTTCCTTTCTTTTTCTTGTATTTTTCTCTTTTTTCTTGTATTTTCTTTCTTTTTCTTCCTTCTCCTTATTTCTCTTCTTTTTCCTCTGATTTTTCTTCGACTTTTTTAAATGTGAGTGTCAAAAAAGCCTTCTTTTTTCTCTCTATTTGCCTGGTTTTCCGGTAATATAACCGTGTTTTAGAGGCGCTTTAGAACACTTTCACCTCGCTTCCTCTAGTTATTTATACCTGCAAAACCATTGTTGAGCAACTGTTATGCACCTTATACAAACATGTGCATCTTAGGAGAATTTGTAATGAGCCAAATAACACTCGAAGAGCTGCCCGGAGTTGGCCCTGCAACCGCAGAAAAACTCAAAGAAGCTGGATTTAACACCATTGAAGCAGTGGCTGTTGCCTCTCCTTCTGAACTTGCAACTACAGCCGAAATCGGGGAATCAACGGCTGCAAAAATCATCAATGCTGCAAGGCAAGCTGCCGATATTGGAGGTTTTGAGACCGGAGACGTCGTGCTTGAAAGGCGGAAAATGGTAGGCAAGCTGACGACCGGTTGTATGGAATTTGACGAAATGATGGGTGGGGGCATAGAAACCCAGGCAATTACCGAACTGTACGGAGAATTCGGTTCAGGAAAGACCCAGCTGGCCCACCAGTTTGCAGTCAATGTCCAGATGGACAGGGAACACGGAGGGCTTAACGGTTCGGTTATCATCATAGACACTGAAAACACTTTCAGACCTGAAAGGATTGCACAGATGGTAAAAGGGCTTTCCGAAAAATACGGCATGGAGCTTGACCCAGAAGAGTTCCTCCAAAATATCCATGTCGCCAGAGCATACAATTCCAATCACCAGATCCTTCTTGTTGACTCTGCAACAGACCTGGCAAATGAGCTTAGGGAGATGGGAAAACCCGTTCGCCTGCTGATTGTTGATTCGCTTATGGCTCATTTCAGGGCTGAGTATGTGGGAAGGGGAACCCTTGCCGACCGGCAGCAGAAACTCAACAAGCACATGCACGGCCTGCTCCGCTTCGGGGACTTATTCAATGCCTGCGTGGTTGTAACAAATCAGGTCATGGCAAAACCCGATGCTTTCTTTGGTGACCCTACAAGGCCTGTTGGAGGTCACGTTGTAGGACACACAGCAACCTTCAGACTTTACCTGCGGAAATCTAAAGGAGACAAAAGGATCATACGTCTGGTGGACTCTCCCAACCTGCCCGAAGGAGAAGCTGTTATCGCAGTTACTACAGCCGGACTCACAGATCAGTGAGACTCAAACAGTGAGACTCAAACCGGACCAAGTGAGACTCAGGATCAAGAGGGCTCAGACCAAGAGAACTCAGACCAGTATAAGTAAGAACCAGGCGTATTAAGAAGCAAATGACATTGAAGTAAACGATCAGTAAATGGTAGATGTATTCAAAGCCGGGTAGGGAAACATTTTATCTACCCGTACCAAATCTTTTTTATGAAATTCAAAGCTATTGTTGCCGATATAGACGGTACAATCACCTGCGAGAAAAGGGAACTTCATCTGGAGGCCATGAAAAAGATCCGTTCTCTTAAAATTCCGGTCGTGCTTGCCACAGGAAATACCCTATGTTATGCAAGGACAGCTTCAATGCTTATCGGCCTGGATGGGGCGGTAATCGCAGAAAACGGAGGGGCTATTGCTATCCGCTTCGATTTGCAGGGTACTTTTGAGGAAAGCCTTGAGGAGTGCGAGAAAGCCTATTCTTTTCTTTCCGAATATTTCAAGCTCACTAAACTTGATCCTTTATATCGAAAAACTGAGATCGCCCTCAAGAGAGACTTTGATCTCAAAAAAGCCAGAAACCTTCTCAAAAGCCAGAACCTAGACATCGAAATGGTTGATACCAAATATGCCATCCATCTCAAGAGTACGAAAATCAATAAAGGAGTAGGTCTTCAGAAGCTTGCGGGCATGATGGGCTTAAAATCCAAAGATTTTGTAGCCATAGGAGATTCCGAAAACGATTTAGAAATGTTTGAAGTCTCAGGTTTTGGGATTGCTGTTGGAAACGGGGACGAAATAATAAAGGAAGCCGCGGATTATGTGACAGAAGATTCCTTTGGGGGCGGGACCGTAGAAGCCCTTGAATTTCTAGAATCAAAAGGGTTGATTTAAAAGCTACCAGCTCTCCTTCCTTGAACCTCTGAGGTTCCCTTGAATCTCTGAGGTTCCCTTGAATCTCTGAGGCTCCCCTAAATATCTTTGAAGCTATTCTTAAGTTTCCCTGAATCCTTTCCCTTAAAGCTCATTCCAACGCCTCCTCCAGAGCTCCCTCCAATGCTTCCCTCAGGCTCTCCTGATTAACCTTAAATTTTAAACAACTCTTTCAAACTAAGGTCCCATTGATCCCACAATTCTTTCATATCTTTACTTGTCTTTAATATTTCAATAACAGTAGGATTGGGTTCTGCGAAGATTACTGGACTATCTTCTTCCCCAAGGTCTTTATTTACTTTCTTGGAAATTTTTTCTTCGTATATGGAAAACTGAGCATTACGGCCTGGTTTGTTGCCTCTTGCATCCAATCTTATCCATTTATCCAGGTCCTTTAAATATACCGCGTTTAAGCCGTGCAAGAATTTTATGTTAACGTCCCGACTTGAAGAAAGTTTCTGATAACAGAACCCAGCCGGCACCTCGAAATATCTCAACATGGCTGCAAACAGGTGGGCTTTGGCACAACATATTCCGTGGCCGGCTTCCAGAACTTCTGATGCCTTGCAGGTAACGGTCATTTCTCCTATATCGCCGGTGTGATGAATCTCGTCCCGGACGAACTCATAAACCCTTTTAATCAGACTTATTTCGTCTCTGGTGCCTTTTTGTAGTTCGAGGCACTTATCAACGATCAGCTTGTTATCAAAGTCTATGATTTCACTCTTTTTGAGGTAATCCTGAAGGTTATCGCTTTCAGTGTACATTTTTACTCGCCTGTCAAAAATACTAAAAGGCTTTTAGTACTAAAAGGCCTTTCTATATGAAATTTAAGTCCTATACGGGAAATTACTTTTTTAAAATTATCTATGAACTGATTCCGAAACTCAAATTGCTCTTCTGGATTTCATATTTCGAATATTCAAACGAGTTTCTGGTCATAAGAACAATTCTGAAATGTTATGGATTTAAAAATTGAATTGGATTTAAAAATTGAATTGGATTTAAAAATTGAATTGGATTTAAAAATTGAATTGGTTTAGAATGAGTTCTTTTTAAAATATACAACTTTAAAAGAGTAGTATCAGAATTTAATGTTTTATTTGCGGGTGTAAATAAAATAAAAGTTTTAAAACCTTTGTTTTAATAATTACCTAATTTTAATCCTTATTATCTTAACTATTCCTGAGATTACTTCTATTTTTTAAATTAAACCTTTTAAAACTTTTATTTTTATAATTAACTCACTTTTATATTTTTCTATTTATAAGTATGCTTATATTTTAACTGAATTATATTGGGATTGTCAAGCTGCAATAGTCAGCGAGATAATTTAGATGCTAAATTAAGGCTACAAGGACAGCAAATATTTTGGGGTAGGTAAATGATGAAAATGAGAAAAATACTGGGTATTTTGCTGGCACTCTGTTTTGTGCTGTCAGTGACAGCTGCAGCAGTAAGTGCGGCTCCTAATAATGTTAAGAACAAGTACGATGGTAAGCAAAAGTACGATGCTAAGAACAAGTACGACGGTAAAAACAAGTACGATGGTAAGAACAAGTATGGCAATCATTATGGCAAGAATAAATGCTTTATAAAAGGTCACTGGGGATATAAAAAAGTAAAGCACAACAAGGATAATAAACACAAATCTTTCTGGTATACTTTTGATAAATACTGGATTCCTGGCTACTGGTGCTGGAAGTAAAACGTATATTTATGGTGAGAGTTGAATATAAATAAAAAAAATCCTAACTGGCTGATGTTTTAATGTTTACATTAGCCAGTTGTGCTGTTTTTTCCAATTCTGAGTGATGCATATAATATTATCTGGAATCTCAATTCAAAAGCTCTAAACCCACCTGTAATTGGAAACTATAAAGAGAATTTATGGAGTCTATCCCAAAAGCCACTTTACTCTTAATCATTGGGAATTCTCAGAATTATTTTCATGATCATAAGATTGATTGATTATTCAAAATACACGGTCTAAGAAGCAAATTTCAAGTTTTGGGATGAACTCAGGGTTTGGAGAATTTTTAACCAGAGGATTGAAATCAATCAGAAAATTTATTTAGCATGAAAGTACATGAAGATCTCTTCCTCACGTGCTCTCTTCACCCTTTTTTTCCGTTATTGCAAATATTTCACTAATTATTTTTATTCGTTTATCAACTGAGAATATCTCGGTCTCGACAATCTTCCTCTTTTGAATTTTTCCTTTTTTATATCCAGTTTCATCTTCGTACATCATATCCAATTTCATCTTCGTACATCATATCCAATTTCATCTTCGTACATCATATTCTATTTCATCTTCGTACATCTTATCATTAAAGGTCACATTTGAGCCTTCGGTGGCAATTCACCGATTAGTTTTTTGACGGCTTCAAAGATCAAAAGAAAAGACAACCTTACTGTTCTAAGATAATGATGAAACACATAAACAAAAAAGGTAAGTCAAAAGTACTTTCATTGATTTGAGCGTGTTATTCAAAGGATACCATGTGCTTTTTTTGGCAATCCGCAGGAAACTTGATGGTATTATCTCCGGCTGAATTGGCCGATGTTTCTAGCATAAATTTTTCTTGCTCGGCGCGGCTAGAGCTCATTGGATTTGAGCAGATTAAAAAAATGGAAATTTCAGCGGCAGTGGAAAGATAAAATATAAAATCAATAACCTAATGATGGGTGGTCAACGTCTGTAAAGATAGCTATGATCTTGAATCCTCTTAAAAGGGCAAATCCTGAAAAGAAAAAACAGTTAAGGTTTAACTACGGGTTATTATGGCTAAAATGTCCATATTAGACCATATAACATGTTAGTCCATTAACGCTACCACATAAAAATGAAAGTATATTTAAAAGTTTTTTAAATGAGGTGCGGAAAATTGCCTGTTTGCAAGCTCCAGCTGCACGTCAATCAATAAACTCTTCTAACGAATCAATAAAGGACTCTAAATTTCTTCTTACCTCATATAAATCATGCTTTCCTTCCATGCGCCACACCTCATGGTCTTCAAAATCGTACAATATCGATAGTGGTAACATGCTTTTTTTGTATTTACCCATTGTTTCCGGATGATTTTCTACATTTACAACTTCGGCAAACAGGGCGTTATTAAATTTTGGTTCTGTCAGCAGGACCTCGTGCATGAAAGATATTAAATCCTGGCTGTCCTTGTCGCTAGCGGATTTTATATTAATACGGTAAACCAGTTTGTTGCCATAGTACGAAAACAACAAACGTTGCAAAACAGTATTTATTGTCTCATCAGGGTGGATTTTTGCTTCATTGAGTCTGTCATGAAGCCCTTGCGTGATTCTCACATTTTCCGTAGTATGCGAGAGCTCCGGGAAATTTCGTTTCCTGCCGTTAATAACAAACCAGTAGCTACCGTTTTCATGTATAAGCTGGCAGGTATCATCGTATCGAGCTAATAGTTTTCTAATTATCGTGCTCCTTGACTCCCAGGCACTGTCACTATTTCTGTCTCTGCAAAAATCGAGCGCTTCGTATAGCTCGGCACTAATTTTAATGGTCGTTGTTTCCACGGATGCACCTCAATCTGGAGCATACTTCGGGCTAAGATATATATAATGTTCGCCATGGCACTCAAGGTAACTCCAGTAAGTAGTGCTCAAGTAAACACCAACGGGGTGACCCAGCACGATTTTGATTGATCTTCAATTGATCTTCAATTGATTTTCAATTGATCCGCAGATGTTTCGTGCTATTTGCTGATCTTTGATGAGAACATCAGAATAAAAACTGTTTTATCATTTTTGTTTGCAGGTCTGGCCAAACGAGCCTTGTCAAACAACGAACTGTGCAGGAATGAGAAAAGACACTTTTCAGGTATCCAGAGTAAGCTTAATTGAGCCGAGCTTTCTCTATTTACTAAAAATAAGGATAAAGATAAAATTATTTACTATCTTCTTGTTTTTTTGTCAAAAATTGCTTTAATAATACCACGTGATTCTATCTGAGTTCCGAATTTTTCATCACGTGAGGTAGACTGCTTCGAAGTAAACTGTTGTCCACGTGTTATTTTTTCAGTACTCATTTTTCTCCCACATTTTATCTCGTTTTCTATCCTATTAATATCTTTTTGTATATTAGTTAAATTCAATATCAGTTACCTTAAAAAATCTCATTGAAATAAGTTCAATTTAAATGGTTTAATTTATGTTAAAATATTAGTAATCATATTAGCATAATGTAAATATATTGTAAATAACTCATTGGAGTGTTTTAGATACACATACCAAACTGTAAACATAAACAATGCTAAACAACTAAAAACGAACGCGTATACAGAAGCAGACAAACAAAAATTTTTGATTATATTTGATGTGTTATTGGCATAAATTTCTTCACGTAGCTCTTGATATGTCTCTTTAAGAAATGGTTTGTTTCTAGACACATACTCATATAGTATATAATCAGTATCCAATACTCTCATTCTTTTATTCCCAATAAACAAGGCCTTTAAAGAGAAAATAAAAGCAAAAATGAGTGAAAAAATGCAAAGAATATAGATTTTCAAAATAGAGTAATTACCTGAGAAATCTGTAAAGTGCTCTAGTCCAAAACTTACACTAAATACCATTAACACGCCGATAAATCCAATAATACATATGGCTTTATTCTCTATGTTAGTCGTCCTTTGCCATTCAACTAAATATCTGTCATTTAATACCTGATATACGGTTTCGTCATAATTTATGTTAAGATCAGTTGGATTGTCAGTTGTCTGATTATCGGTTGGGTTGATATCTTCATCCATAAGTGTTCACATTGATAAAGCAACTGGATATTAAATATATGAATTTAAAAATAAATAGTTGTATGGAGTTTAGATATTTATGTTGTTCTATTTTAAAATCCTAAATTTGATGAACTGAAACCTTTTGTTATATATTTAACAGATTTCTCAACAAATAATTTTATTTCAAAACAGTGTAATGTTAACAAAAATGCAGCTTCATTATCTTGCAAGAAAAAGCCCTTGACTAAAAGAAAAAGAAAAATATGATATTTTTCTTGCAAAGCCCAAATACTTAAAAAATTAGAAATATTGAATTTTAGTTTTTTATTACAACAGGAGCGCAGAGGGTCACGAATACCCCATTCTTTACAGGCTGCCCGACAATTACTTTCGGTAATAAAAGAATTTCTCTTTTTTGATTTAAAGGTCTTATTTGCTTTCTTTTTAGCACTTTCTTATTACTAACAATAATTGTCGGACAGCCTGTTTAGGGTGGGGTGACCGCACGCAATTTGATTTTACTTTGGTGGATCATATTATATTATAAAATTTATTAAGTGGATCGATATATACAGCTATGGCAAAATATATTAAAGTCAGTCTAATCTTATAGAAAAGCAACAAATTTCAAAAAATTAATATATAGTTTTAGTCTAACACGTAGTTTACTATGGAAGAGATTCATGATTTATTTGATATAGCTGAGAAAAATTCAACTAACTTAAAAAATATAATAAACAATTTAGACGGAATATATAAACAAAACTATACAATAATAAGTGATTTAGTTAAAGATAAATGGGCTATTTCAATAAACATGGATATAGACAAATTTAATAATTTTTTGATAGAGGGCAAATATAAAAATAGATATGAAAAATTAAAAGATGATCTAGAACGTTTACCCAATGGTGTTGGGGAGAATATTTCTACTAAGGAAGTATTAAGGCGCGAATTAAAAAAACACTATTCAAAAAGAATAATATTTGATAGTAGTTTCAAAGACGGTAAAAAATTCAAATACGGAGCTCTAAACATTGGTGGTCCTGGTATACATAAATACGGAGACATTTGCTTGGTGATCGCAAAATCTTTTGTGAATAATGATGCCAGTGTTGCATTTATAAAAGGTGATAGCCTAAGTTATGTTAATGAATCTAAAGTAGACGTAGAGAAACTAACTACTGATAGTTCGAATAAGAACTTAGTACATATCTTAGCGGCTATTAAACATTGCACGTGCACCTGTGAAATAGATCCAATCATGCTACCCTCTATTGTCTGCTGTGAACATTCATATATTGAAGCAATAACAAAAAATGATATAGAACCACAACATATACATAAAGTAAGGATTCGCAAAACTAAAGTAGAAGAATACTATGGATATCTGTATGAAAAATATGCTAATGGCTTATCTGATATAGAAAAACTGCGTGATCTACAAGAATTTTTGCGTATGAATGATCTTATAAAAGATAAAGGAATCGAGTTAGAAGTGGTTGGTTAATGACTTTGAGAATGATTGCCACATTGCCATATGAAAGGAAAGCTTTTATCATAGATAGAGATAAAACATTTTTTCTAGCTCCCCCTTATAATAATGAATATTTAGAAGAAGTTCCACTAAAGGAAGTAGAGAAAGCTATATCTTTTTATGGATTTGAGCCATGTGAACTCGGATTCAATGAACTGAATGAAGTAGTAGAGTATCTCAAAAATAGGTATTTGGAATTATTTGATAAACGAGGTATAGAATTACCTACCTCTGCTCAGTTGAGAGAACTTATTAAATACGCTCCTGACTATATATTGGAAGATTATTTGAAAAAATCAGATGAGATATTAATTCCTGAAGGCAAAACAGATGCTGCTAAAAACATTGCTTCAGACATAATTAAACAAGAAGATCAAAGAAATCCCAGAATAATTGGAAAAGCTAAAGAAGTCTTGAGAAGATGTGAAGGGTTGATGAGGAAGGACATGATAATAACTGTCCAAAAAATCAGTCCAATACAATATAGCTTACCAAGTTTTGAATACTCATCCAAAATTAGAATAATTCCAAAATTTTTAGGATTAGAACCACAGATTATTGAGAATATTCCGGTTATTAAAGTCGAGCAGATTAGTTCACGCGAATTTGATGCAAAACCCGGTTGGTGTCCATTTTGCTATTTAATATAAAAAAAGTATCAATAAAAAGATTAGATGCATGTAAAGAGAGTGAGGTCGACGTATCGAAAAATTACGAAATAAAAATTAATATTAGCATAACACTAATCGATTATAAAGAAAGTTTGAATAATGAGATTGTGTTTAAATCCAATTTCAGTATGGATATTATTAATATTGGCCATATTGGTGCATCTGTAGATACAGTTGTAGAGACAGACAATAAAGAAAAATTATTATCTGAATGGGATAGTGACTCTTCTACCACTAAGTTGCCAGCCAATGAAAGGGTTATTCTCGATAATGCAATATATTTCTATATAATGCCATTGTTTATAAATATATCAGAAAAGATGCAAATGCCAATACCCCTATCACCTCTGAAAATTAAGACTTAAAAATGCTTTACATGTAAGAACTCTGGCTCAATCCCATTCTCATACATCTCATGAGTTACCACAGTCAAATTCTAAGCCTGCTTTTGGCAGGTCGACGTAAAAATTCATTTAATTTTTCTACTGCTATCGATTTATTTTATACATCGAGTGTGTAATATGAATTTAAACGGAACGTTGCCTATTATCCAATTGTAGAAATGATTTGAATTTTAAGACAGCCTCTTAGATAACAATTACCTGAGCAGTCTGATTCTTAGATTTCAAAGTCTCCCCAAACTTCCTTTTAATAGCAGCATTTGTAGACTCAATCTAGTGTCGAGTCAATCATCAAGCCCATATTCGGCAGGTCAACATAAAAATCCATTTAATTTTTCTATTGATATCGTTTTTTTTAAACTTTTAAAATTTCATTTAAACTATAAACTAATAAATGTTAACCATAATATAATTAATATATGAGCTGATCCCAAAACTCAAAATTGCTTCTCTGAATCCTGTATTTCGAATAATCAATCAAGTTTCTGATCATGAAAACAATCCTGAAAATTCTTGATGATTAAGGACTAAATGGCTTTTGGGATAGGCTCTATATTTGTAACATATGGGAAAAATGGAATTAGATATGCAGTCTGCATGATGCTGATTTATAACTGAACCTACAAAAAATAACAATCACGGATATTTAAATGTTAAAATGTGCTTGCTGCCGAATGTAGGATCAAGGATTTAATAATTCCGAATAATTGCAATCGATTTTATACGACATTTTGTTGTTGATTCGACACTAGTTTCAGCAGGTCGACATTAAAAATTAAAACATATTTTCCGATACCGTTTTATTAACTAACAATTCATAAAGTTTGAAGCTGGTTAACTTGTGGCTTGACTCTCACGACATGTATAAACACTGAGTCATTTTCTCTATCCTCTTCAAATTCAATGGAGAATTTTCCAACTTGAAAAATGCACAACAATTTTATTATATAGTTGCAAAGTTGAGTTCATCGTTTGAAGTTGGTTACCAAACTTAATGACATTTTTAAATTTTCAGCAAATACATGAAATTTACTTTTACTCATACAATTTGAAGAGGATACCTAAATTCTTATTTTTTACCACGTTACGACTTTAGATACAATTTCTTAACTTAACGCACAAAGTATACTTTAGTTTCAAAGCCTCCTTATCCAAAACCTTTTTATACAAAGTACTTCATTAGACGTTGATGTACAAAACTATACTTCAGTGATAAACTATGCACGCTTCAATTCTCCACATCCTCAACACAACAAAAACCCGTGTCCAGGCCCTGGGGCCGCAGATCTCCAGTGAAAGCCAGAAAATGGGATTTGAGAAAAGGGACTTTATCTCGGCAGTAGCAGCTGCAAAAGCCGACGGTAGAGTGCCTGTAATTGCAGAGGTCAAGCCCGCATCGCCAGGGAGAACTTTCAGGGATATTTCGCCTGCAACGGCTGCCGAGCTTGCATGGGAAATGGAAGAAGCCGGAGCTGTTGCAGTTTCAGTTCTGACCGAGCCTGGAGTATTCAGGGGATCACTTGAAAACCTGGACTCAGTTAGAAATAAGGTTTGCTTGCCTGTCCTGAGAAAAGACTTTATTATTGACAGGTTGCAGCTTGAAGAAGCTCAAAGTGATCTTGTACTCCTGATTGCAGGAATCCTTGGAGGACAACTAGGGGATTTTGTTGAGCTTGCTCTTAAAAAGGGAGTGGAGCCTCTGGTAGAGGTTCACAACAGAAAAGAGCTTGATTTGTCCCTGGAAACTGATACAAGAGTAATAGGAATTAATAACAGAGACCTTGAAACCCTTGAAATCAACCTCGGAACCACAGAAGAGCTGGCTCCTATTATCCGGGAATGCGACCTTGATCACGGAACCAGGCATCTGATAATAAGCGAAAGCGGAATGAACAGCGTACAGGATGTCAGAAGGGTAATCCAGGCAGGTGCGGATGCCGTACTGATAGGTTCTGCACTTATGGAAAATGCTTCTGTTTTTGATAAAACAAAAGAATTCGTCCAGGGCGCTGGTTGGCGTCAATAACTGTTTTCTCAGACTTTTCGGAGCTTTCAGCCTGACTGGACAGGTTGAAAAGTCCACTCAAAATCACTCTAAATTTGTTCAATATCACTTTGAATTTGTTCAAAGTTCGTTTAAAGTTCGTTCAAAATTCATTCAAAGTTCATTCAAAGTTCATTCAAAGTTCGTTCAAAGTTCGTTCAAAATTCACCAAAAAACATTCAAAATTAAATTTTGCTTCAATGACAAGATCAAAAACTACGCTTCCGAATGCGATATCAAAATTACGCTACAGGATTCATCAAAAAGACAAGGGAGTAATTGAATTGACAGAAACTAAAGTTTCAGAATTTCCTGCAAAGGACTCATACTTAAATGAACTCTCAGGTTCGCAGAAGAATTTGAAAAACGGGCAGACAGGCAAGGTAAAAGGAAAATACGGAAAATATGGGGGACAGTACGTACCAGAAGTCCTCATGCCGGCTTTAGAAGAGCTGGAAGAGGGATACGAGCGGTATAAAAATGACCCTGAATTCCTTGCCGAACTTGACCATTACCTGCGGGATTTTGCAGGCAGAGAAACACCTCTTTATTTTGCCAGAAACCTGAGTAAAAAGTACGGGTCAAAGATCTACCTTAAACGGGAAGACCTTGTGCACGGAGGAGCCCACAAGTTAAATAATGCCATAGGGCAGGCCCTGCTTGCAAAATACATGGGGAAAACCAGGCTGATTGCCGAAACCGGTGCAGGACAGCACGGGACTGCAACAGCTATGGCAGGAGCAAATCTCGGGTTTGAAACCGTTGTCTACATGGGAGCCAAAGATGTCAAACGGCAGCAGATGAACGCCTACCGCATGGAACTCATGGGCACTGAAGTAGTACCCGTGGAAACCGGCTCAAAAACCCTTAAGGATGCTATTAATGAGGCTTTCAGGGACTGGGTCACGAACATAGAAAATACGCATTACCTCATAGGCTCGGTTGTAGGTCCTCATCCCTATCCTGTAATAGTAAGGGATTTCCAGAGTGTTATAGGTCGTGAAGTAAAGAAACAGATTTTGCAAAAAGAAGGTCGTATGCCTGATTCCATCATTGCCTGTGCAGGTGGCGGAAGTAATGCAATGGGGATCTTCTACCCCTTTATTGAGGATAAGGATGTCAAACTGATTGCTGTCGAAGCCGGAGGAAAAGCCCTTAAATGTACGGAAAAAGCCGCACTTCACTCAGCTTCTCTCTGTGCAGGAGAAGAAGGTATCCTGCACGGTGCAAGAACAAAGATACTGCAGGACAAAAACGGTCAAATCCTTGAATCCGAATCCGTTTCCGCAGGTCTTGACTACTCAGGGGTAGGGCCTGAACTGGCTTACCTGTCCGATATCGGTCGGGTTACAGCCAGATATGCAACTGATGACGAAGCCCTTGAAGCTTTCCATGAACTGAGCAGACATGAAGGAATAATTCCTGCGCTGGAATCTTCCCACGCCCTTGCTTATCTGAAGAAAGCCTCAGAAGCCGGAGAACTGGGAGAAGTAGTGGTTGTAAACCTTTCAGGAAGAGGCGATAAGGACTTGGAAACCGTCCTTAGCCTGAGAGGAGGGATCTAAAATGGAAAGACAAAAAATCTCCGAAAAATTCTCCGAACTCAGGGAGAAAAAGGAAGGTGCTTTGATCTGTTATGTAATGGCAGGAGACCCGTCTGCAGAAAAAACCGGGGAGATTGTAAAAGCTCTGGTGAACGGAGGTGCGGATATCATAGAGCTCGGTTTTCCCTTCTCGGACCCTGTAGCGGACGGCCCGACAATCCAGGTGGCAGGACAGAGGTCACTTGCAGCAGGCATGGATACACAGCGTTATTTTGAGCTTATTAAAACCCTGGATGTTGGGATTCCACTTGTTTGCATGACCTATTACAATCCTGTATTCAGGTACGGAGTGGAAAAATTTGTAGAAAAGGCTGCAGATGCCGGAATAAGCGGACTGATAGTACCCGATATCCCTGTAGAAGAAGCGGCTGACCTGAAAAATAGCTGTGAAAAGCATGGGCTTGACCTGATCTTTCTAATTGCGCCCACAACAACCGAGGGAAGAATCCAGAAAATCCTGGAAAGGGGCTCAGGTTTCCTTTACCTTGTTTCGAGACTTGGAGTTACTGGAGCCAGGGAAGATGTCTCATCCTCTACCAGAGAGTTGCTTTCCAGAGTAGAAACCGGACTTCCTAAGGCTGTGGGATTCGGGATCTCAACAGGAGAGCAGGCTGCAGAAGTTAGAGACGCCGGAGCGGATGCAGTTATAGTCGGCTCGGCTTTTGTCAAGATTATAGATGAAGGAACAGACGTAAACGAAAGACTGGAAGCCCTTGCAAAAGAACTCAAATCCGGAATCCGAAGAGCCAGTTAAAGGAAAAGGTCCGGAAAATAAAGAACGTCAACAGTTGTGGAAATTTTGAAACTATCGTGGAGGGATGAGAAAATGCAGAGATATATTCAAAAGCTGGAAGAAGGGCATGATCTGAGCCCCGAAGAAGCTGAAGACGCAGTAGGTAAAATTCTGAGTACAGCACAGGATGAGGAAATCGGGAGATTTCTGCTTGCTTTGAGGGCAAAAGGTGAAAAGCCCGAAGAAATCGCAGGCTTTGTAAGGGGAATGAAAAAAGCCGGAAAAACGATCCGGCCCAAAACATCTTTCAGGCTTGTGGATACCTGTGGGACAGGAGGAGACGGCCTTAATACAATCAATATATCGACAGCAGCCGCAATTGTTACTGCTGCAGCAGGTGTTCCTGTAGCCAAGCACGGAAACCGGGCTGCCACTTCAATGTCGGGGAGTTCGGATGTACTTGAAGCCCTGGGAATTAAAACTGACCTGGAGCCCGAAGCTGTCAGGCAAACGATCGAAGAAATAGGAATAGGTTTCATGGCTGCTCCGGTTTTTCACCCGGCTATGAAGAGGGTTGCAGGTATAAGGAAAAAACTCGGAGTTCGTACGGTTTTCAATATTCTTGGGCCCCTGACCAACCCGGCAGGTACTAAAGGGCAGGTAATAGGGGTCTTTGATAAAAAACTCTGTGAACCAATAGCCTATGCTCTTGCGGAACTCGGAACCGAGCATGCTCTTGTTGTGAACGGAGATGGAATGGATGAGATCACAAATACGGGTGAAACCTATGTTGCGGAGTTAAAGGATGGCAAGGTTTCAACCTATACGTTGACTCCGGAAGATCTTGGCATGCTGAGGGCAAATCCCGAGGATATAAAGGGCGGTACTCCAAAAGAAAATGCAAGAGACCTGCTGTGTATCTTTAAGGGCCAGAAAGGACCGAAAAGAGACATCGTAGTTCTGAATGCTGCTGCTGCCCTTTATGTAGGTGGGATAGTAGGTTCTATCCGGCAAGCAATTCCTATTGCCGAGGATGCTATTGACAGTGGAAAAGTCATGGTTAAATTCAACCAGTTCAGGGCTTTTACTTCAGGGTTTCACAGACAGGAAAGTAAGGGCAGTATTTCGGGAAAAAGCATGTCAATGCGCTCAAGAACGTCAATATTAAGCCCGGCCTCGGGAGAGAGGGCATGACAGCGAAAGTGAAAACGAGAATAAAGATCTGTGGAATCCGCAGCCCTGAAGAAATCGAAATTGCAGCCCTTTACGGAGCCGACGCAGTTGGTTTTCTTACAGAAGTTCCTGTAGAGAGCCCGAGAAAGCTTGATTCCGATACTGCTGCCTACCTAGTGTCCAGAGTCCCTGAAACCCTGAGTTCCGTACTGGTTATCATGCCTGAAAACGCGGATACTGCCGTAGGTCTGATTAATAAAATAAAACCCGATATCGTGCAGATTCACTCCAGACTGCCCCATCTCGAACTTGAAATAATAAAAGAAAAAACGGGCATCCCTATCATAAAAACTCTGTCCGTACCTGCACAGGGAGGGGCTTCAAACGAAGGTTCCGGAAATCCTGCTTCTGTCTCAAGCCTGCTTGAAGAGGTCAGTCTTCTGGAAGAAGCCGACATTGTAGATTCCATTCTGCTTGATACGGCAAGGTCTGAAAAGCCCGGAGGCACAGGCTGTGTGCACGACTGGACTCTGAGCCGGCGAATCTCAGAAGAAACGCGACTTCCCCTTATCCTTGCAGGCGGGCTCAAGCCTGAAAACGTGCGGGAAGCAATCAGGGCTGTTTCGCCTTATGCTGTGGACACGGCATCAGGGGTTGAGACCTGCGGGAAAAAAGATGCTGTAAAAATCAAAAGTTTTATTGAAGAAGTGAGGTGTGCCAATGCTTTCCTTTGACCTTGGAAAAGAAGAATTCAAAAAACTTGCTTCAGGAGTAAGCCAGCCAGGTTTTATCCAGCTCCTTGCAAGAATCGATAATTTAACATGTTCTCCTCTTGAACTTTACCGCGCCCTGCGGGCCTCAGGGACCTCAAGTTATTCGTACCTGCTGGAATCAGTGGAAAAACAGGAAACTAAGGCAAGGTACTCTTTTGTTGGAAATGATCCTGATGCTGTAGTTCAGATAGGTGACAGGAAAATCTCTCTTGAACTCCTTAACCCAAATGCGTCTCCTTTTTTTGAAGAAGTTCGGTCGAAAATCAAAGATGCCTGTGGCTGTGAAACCATAGAAGAGGAGAATCCGGAGAAAGAAAACTCAGAACTGAGAAACTTAAAATTCACGGCTCCAATTCCTCAGGGGAAAGATGGTTTCGATGCCCTTCGCCTGGTTTTTCCTCCTGCAAACGGGATGGGACTCCTGAATGCGAAACGTTTTGACAGGCAGACTTTCCTGGGCGGGGCCATAGGTTATACAGCTTATGATGCTATTTACGATAGCTGGTTAGGGGTCAAAAAAGGCTTTGAATCCGAAATTCCGGAACTTCAGTACCTGATGGTTTCGAAAACTTTTGTTTTCGACCATATCACTGAAGAGATATATATCGTGATCACTCCTTTCGTAAGTCCGGGTGCAGATGCCGGAGAAATCTATGATAGAGCCCTTCAGGAAGCCGAAAAACTCTATGTCATACTTAAAGAAGCCGCAATTTCAGGAGACTCAGTAGAAATCGCAATACCAGGCGGATCAATCTTTCCAGGCTTACCTGTTTCGGACTGCAATGCCGGAAAACAGAAGTTTGAGGACTCGGTAGTCCAGGCGAAAGAGCATATTTTTGCAGGAGATATCTTTCAGGCAGTCCTTTCCAGGAAATGCGAGTTTACGCTCGAGCAGTCGCCTTTTGAACTTTATATGCAGCTTAGAGCAATTAATCCAAGTCCTTACATGTACATCTTTGAGTTTGGAGACTTGGCAATTGTCGGGGCAAGCCCTGAAACTCTGCTGACTGTTCATGAAAGGACTCTAATCACAAACCCGATTGCAGGCACCTGCCCCCGTGGAAAAACCGAAGCCGAAGATGAAGCCCTTGCTGCACACATGATGCATGATGAAAAAGAAAGGGCTGAACACGTGATGCTTGTCGATCTTGGGAGAAACGATGTAAGAATGGTTACGGAAAGCGGCTCGGTGAAGGTTTCCGAATTCATGAAAGTCCTGAAATATTCTCATGTCCAGCACATCGAAAGTAAGGTTATAGGCACTTTGAGACCGGAATGTGACCAGTTCGATGCTTTCAGGGCAATATTTCCGGCAGGAACTCTCTCAGGAGCTCCGAAAATCCGCGCCATGGAAATTATTTCCGAACTTGAGGCTTCACCAAGAGGGATCTACGGAGGAGGAGTTGGATATTACAGCTGGAACGGAGATGCTGATTTTGCAATCGTAATTCGGACCATTATTGTACAGGGCAAGAAAGCATCAGTGCAGGCTGGAGCTGGAATAGTAGCTGATTCTGATCCTGGTTATGAATTCAGGGAAACCGAACGTAAGATGGGAGCAATGCTTGCGGCAATCGAAGGAGAAGTTTAAACTAATTTGTTATGTGATTCTGGGGTGAAATTTATGAAAAGAAGTTCAGGAAGGGATGTTTTACAGAAAAAAAATCCAGGAAACGGGTTTTTCAGGAAAGAGGAGGTTAAAGGAGAGAAACGAAGGGAAAATAAACTAAAAATTATAAGTTCAGGAGATGTTTTCAGGTGAAGGTGGTTTTCATAAACAACAAGGATTCCTTTGTATGGAATCTTGTAGATTATATCTCTTATTTCGAAAAAGATACTCTGGTACTTCCCAATACGGTTTCCCTGGAAGAACTCAGGGAGATTAAACCTGATGCTCTGGTTATTTCGCCGGGTCCGGGTAATCCTTCAGACCCCAGGGATATAGGAAATTGCCTGGACATAATCAGGGAAATGGGTAGGGAAATTCCTCTTCTTGGAGTCTGCCTTGGACACCAGGCAATCAACGTGGCTTTCGGCGGAGTCGTTCGAAGAAGCAAGGTCGGCCCAGTGCATGGAAAAAGTTCGAAGATTCTGCATGATGACTCTGCATTGTTTTCAGCCTTTGAGGGCCCATTCGAAGCAGGCCGTTATCATTCACTTGAGATTGGGGAACCTGCACCCGGGATAAAAGTTACTGCCAGGGCTGAGGACGGGAGCATTATGGCAGTGGAGCATGTAAAGTATCCAATCTACGGCTTGCAGTTCCACCCCGAATCCGTACTTACTCCCAATGGCCTGAAAATAATAGAAAGCTTTCTGGAGATTTCCAAAAATTATAAAAAAAAGCATCCGGCTGTGTAAGCAGCCCGAAATATTATGAAAAAAGACATTCGGTTGTGTAAGCGACCAGAAATATTATGAAAAAAGGCATACGCCTGTGTAAACAGCCAGAAATTTTTCCAGAGAAATTATTTTCTAATTAACAGTCTCATTTTTCTGGTTATCAGGTTACTTTTCCTTTTTGGCGGCCTCAGTTTCAGGCTCCTGCTCTTCCCCTTCTACCTCTTCCTCAAAGAATTCCTCTTCTGTGAATTCCTCATTAGGCTTGGTCTCATAACCTGCAGGCTGTAGATTCCGAAGCTCTGAGAATTGACTTACGGTTTGGGCGATAAGCTGTGGGTATTTTTCAATCTGTTCCTTTGTAACAAACCCTGAGGCTTCGGAGTATTCTATAATTTCTTCTCTAGCCTCTTTTGCTTCCTTAGTGAAATCTTCAAGTTGCTGCTTATTTGCAAGATAAGCCATTTCCTCAAGTGACATGGTTGTCCAGAGGGTTACAACTTCCATTTTCTTCTCAACTGCGCCCATCCCTATCATTTTAAGCGTGTCAAGCGCAAGTTTTGCAGGTTCGAGCATCTCGACCTGTACTGCTCCTTTTCCTATCTCCTGTGCAGCTTTTGAAAAAGACCACATCGCGTTTGAGAAATTCTTATCGAGTGCAATATCAGAAAGATACTTAAGCTCATTAAGAGCCGTGGACGCAACATTATCCATCTTTTTCTGGACAGCTCTGTTACCAATGTTTCTGAGTGAGATAATAACTCTCTTTAAATCCTTCTCTAAATTACCTTCGAGCAACTCATGTCCTAATTCCCGGAGGTACTCAGCATATTGGAGTGCATCATATTCATTCTGTTCTCTTATTGCTCGTTCTCCAGATTCTCCAAGTTCAATAGCCTTTTGTTCGTTCAGTGAGAACATATTAAAACCCCTTTCCAGTAAAATTCGTTAAAAATTCTTGGATTTTAAAAATTTAAGTATTTATATCGGTTTACTCAGATATTAGTCTTCCTATAATTTTCAAAATACATTGGGAATTTCAAGATTACTATGTCAAATTATACTCTATTTCATTTTTCATCGGTTAAGGATTCGTTTTCGTCCCTGTTTACTCTTTTTGAACCTAATTCTTCCATTTTTTTTATTTAAAACATTCATTTTCGTCCACTGTTACTTTTTTTGAACCCAATTATTTCCTTTTTTTTATTTAAAACATTCATTTTCGTCCACTGTTACTTTTTTTGAACCCAATTCTTTCCTTTTTTATTCAAACCATTCATTTCTAAACCTTTCTCTGTTTACATGCGGATCTAATGCTTGACTTTCATATATACTCATTAACCACTCTTCGGAAAACATTTCCCGAAGAGAGTCTTAAAGAGCAGGTGGGAAACGAGGAAACATAGATTCAAAGATTATAATATTAATATAAAGCATATACAGGAGATGGGATTTAATGCTTAACCGATGAAGCATGACTAATAATTAAGTAAGGTTGTGCAATTTTTGAGATTCAGGAATCTACTGGCTGGACTTTAGATGAGACGTCACCAGTCTGATAGAAACTCGATACCGGTGAATATTGCACTCCGGTAATAGTGGTAGTAATAACCCTGGTGGCAGTTCCAACCTTCCGAAAAGAAACGAATATTGCCGAATTAGATTGGAGAAAACAAAGATGAATACATCAAGAAAACCCTGGCCTACTTCACTGGGAATTTTTGCTGTCTGGCTGATTGTTGTTGTGGGGGGAGGACTGCTGCAGGTTAAAGGCCAGCCCACTCAACTTGATGAACTGGTTAAAAGTCAGCTTATTTATGGAGTGCTTACTGCAATAGTTTTTTTGTCTGTGGTAATTACCTATTTTGACTGGTGGGATAAAGTCGGGTGGAAAGGTCCGAATGATTTACATGATTTGCGCCTATTATGGCTACCGGCTCTGTTCCTTTTCATCATGCTAGTGATAGTTTTATTTACAGGCCTGCCGCCAATCCGGATACTCTTAATTGTAATTATAAACACCCTGATGGTAGGCATCAGTGAAGAGTTGATGTTTCGAGGTGTATTATTTCATGGGGCTTCATCGTCATTTGGAATCTGGCGTGCAGTGTGGATCACGGCAATTGTCTTCGGTTCGGTTCATACGTTAAACAGCTTAATAACCGGAGACTTCAATGCAAGCGTATTCCAGGCTTTTTTTGCAGGTATGTTTGGGGTCTGGGCAGTAGCCTTGCGGGTCCGCCTCGACACTGTAATTCCTTTAATCATCATTCACTGGCTGTGGGACTGTCTGGCATTTCTGACAGGTTCCTCTGCAGGGCTGGTGTTGTTACTCTTTTCATTTATTCTATTCTTATATGGTATCTGGCTATTACGGGGCTTTCGATCAACCGTTGCGCCGGTTGATCACGCCGATAGGGTTCGGGGATAAGATACTCAAATTCAAACACAGCCGTTGCGCTGGTTGATCACGCCGATAGGGTTCGGGGATAAGATACTCAAATTCAAACACAGCCGTTGCGCTGGTTGATCACGCCGATAGGGTTCGGGGATAAGATACTCAAAACTCAAACCCTAATTTGACAGTTTAATTTTTATATTGAAAGGGTATTTTCATATTTGATAGGGATGAAGAAGTAATATCATATCAACAAATTTTTTACCCAGTTTTTGTGATTCTATTTGACAGATTATTCTTCTTCTCTTAAGGGTCATTTTTTTGATTTTTGATCAAATTTTTGTATTGAATTTGACGGATTGCATGTACAATGAGCAAAATATCGTCTACTAAATAAAAATATTATATCCCAAAATCACTATAATTAAACAAAAAATTCTACATTGCGATTTTATAGGAATCGCTAAGAACCTATCCGAAAAGTCCGTAATGCATATTGAAAAGTCACAATCGATCTATACGACCAGAGTATCCGTTCCGGTTTTTTCATATTGCATTTTGTAAAAGTTATAGCTGGTAACTACTTTTCGGATAGGCTCTAAGTTGAAAATACGACAAATCGACGGTAATTTTTATGCAATTTTTATATACTGTCAAATGATTTTTGACGAAAAAATGAGATTTCATAATACATGGAATTTATACTGTCAAATTAAGGATGTAACTAAAGTTACAATTACAGTAGGAGTACTTATTATCTGCTGATGGCTAGTGTCGAGTCAATCATCAAAGATTCAATGATTCCGAATAATTGCAATCGGTTTTATACGACATTTTGCGGTTGACTCGACATTAGTGTACTTCTAGAAGAAAACTTTTCTAGCGTTCTGTTTTCATAAAACTTTAATATAAGTGAGAATGTTACAAAAATATCCCTAAATGAAATCCAAAAATCATGATTTAATATCAAATTTTAATTATTGTCTTCGAAATCTGCATCCAGAGCAGATATGATCGTTGAACTGCCACGAGCTAACCTTGTAATAATGAAGTACTCCCTGTCTAGATTAGGAATTTGATCATGACTCTGAAAGCTGACTTTTTGTTGATCACTATAACTGAAGGCGAAAGCAAAGCGATTTTTGATGTGTTTCAGGACTCCAATAGGCAAGTGCCTCAAGCTGTATTAATTGGTGACCAGACATACTACGACATTGGCGTTGTCAATAGAAAGAGAGTATTTCTATTGAAACTTGGTCTGGGATTATTGGAATCTGAAGCACTTTTACGAAAGTGTATTCTTGATTTATCGCCTACAGCAGTGATTCTGGTAGGGTTAGCTTTTGGTTTTAATTCCAAAAATCAATCTATCGGCGACATTTTGGTTTCAACGCGACTCATTATTTATGAAACCCAACGATTAATCACGAAGGATGGATCCTTAATAAAAACAAAGGATGGATCCTTATTATCCGTCTATCATAGGGATCAAATAGATGCATCTCCACGGCTTTTAAACTGCTTTCAGA
Source organism: Methanosarcina barkeri MS (assembly GCF_000970025.1). GTDB lineage: Archaea > Halobacteriota > Methanosarcinia > Methanosarcinales > Methanosarcinaceae > Methanosarcina > Methanosarcina barkeri. Next base: position 2,558,041 of record NZ_CP009528.1, on the reverse strand, counting down.
AGATCTACAATTCATGGGATGAATCAAATTATAAAGTTAAATTCGGCTCCATTTTATCTAGCGAGAAGATTTTGGATAACATCAATTATTATCAAGATTTAAACACTTTGAATCGTGATGATATTATTGGCGGTGAAATTGGAGGCGCTGGGCTGTATGAGGTCTGTCGGGAATCCAAAGTTGATTGGATCGTTGTGAAATCTATCAGCGATTTTGTGGGTGGGGACAAATCTCCTAATGATAATAAATGGCAAGTAATTGCAACCCAAAATGCTGCCAAATTTGTGTTACACATGCTTCAGCTTATGCCAGCTTCTTTTGCCCTACCTGGGCAACTCCCTGCCCACTTTGCCGTGTCCGGGTTCAATGCAGATATCCATACCGAGAGAGATCTCATCGGTATAGGTTCTGAAGTAGATGCTTTCGCCTATCTTATTGCAGCCAAGACATTGCAACCCCCAATGGCAATTGGTCTTTTTGGTGACTGGGGTTCTGGTAAAAGCTTCTTCATGGAATCACTGCGCCAGCGCATCCACACGATTACATTGGGCGCTCAACGTTCGAACCAGCCTCAAAAAGAAATTTCGGTCTACAAGTATATAGCTCAAATCGAGTTCAACGCGTGGCACTACGTTGAAGGAGAATTATGGGCGAGCTTGGTGGATCACATCTTCCGTAACTTGAAGACACGATCAGAAGATCAGCCATCCTTACTACATCAGCGACGGCAGGAGATTATCGAGAAACTTGATATCCAGGGACGTGCAAAGGAAGAAGCTCAGGCCCGTAAGGATGAACTCAAGAGTCAGCTTGACCAAGCCAAGGAGCGCGTTACCAAACTTGAGAAAGAGCGCGACATTGCACTTCAAAAGCTTACTGACTTGAAGGCTAAAGACATTCTTAAAACGATACCTCTAACGGACTACGAAAAGGAAAAACAGATCTTAGAAAATCTGGGCTTAAAGAAAGACATGAAGAATGCAGCAGATTTAATGCAGAGTGCGGATGAACTTCGTGTTGTGCTGGAGCGAGGCAATGCGCTCACAACCCGGCTGCGCGAGCATGGCTGGGATGGCTGGAAGTGGGCCGCAGCTCTAGTCGTCGTCATTCTCATAGGCCCGTTCATCAGCTTCGTGCTCAATAATATCAGCGAACTTCCTACCGTCACCAATGCACTGGTCAGTGTGGGAGCTTTCTTAAGCGGTTTAACCATCATGCTCAAGAAAGGTACTATGTGGCTATCTGAATCCATGACACGGGTTGAAGACATCAGAATAAAGCTGGATGCAAGGCGGAGTGCTGAAGCTGAAAAGCACGACAAGAAGATCACTGAAGCGGAGTGTGAGTATAATGAAAAGAAGGCAGAATATGACCAAGCTAAGAATAAAGAAAAGGAAAAGGAGCGTGCGATTGCTGAGTTAGAACAGGAACTGCAGCAGGTCACTCCTGGACGCTTGTTGCTAGACTTTATCAACGAACGTATGTGCAGCCTAGACTATCGCAAACACCTTGGTATTGCCGCACTAATTCGTAGCGACTTTGAACAGCTGTCACAACTTATCGAGGAACAGAATAAGGAATTCATTGAAAGGGACAAGGGGAAGGTAAGTGAAGAAGACAAACACTTGATCAACCGCATTGTCCTGTACATAGATGACTTGGATAGATGCCCACCAGATCGTGTTGTCCAAGTTCTTCAAGCCATACATTTGTTGCTGGCCTTTCCCTTATTCGTTGTCGTCGTGGCCGTGGACGTCCGCTGGTTGTCACAGTCGTTACAGACTCACTATCAAAATCTTCTCTCGGCCAGCACCCTACAAGAAGACTTTGAGCTCTCAAAAAGCTTCGGGCGCCAAGCCTCACCGCAAGACTATTTAGAAAAGATTTTTCAGATACCATTTTGGATGCCTCCCTTACCCGAAAAAGCTCGCATAAATATTGTCAAAGGTCTATTATCAGATAGTTTGGTACCATCCAGCGAGGTGGATGACAAAACAGAGCTAGATAATAGTCAAAAAGGCATGAAAGATACTATCGATGCGAGGGTCGATGGCAAAGAACGAGCCAAGAATTGGGGAGTTTCGGAAAATAAACGCCTTCTGGACTTAAACACTAATACAGACCTGAAGCCCCAAGGTCTAGATATTGAGGAAATTGAACTTCAGTTCATGGACGAGCTACGTAGTCTTCTCGGCCAGACACCACGGTCGGTAAAGCGTTTTGTCAACATTTATCGGCTAATTAAAGCTATCTCACTGAACCAAGGGACGAAGTTCGTGGAAGACAGACCCAATGCAGATTTCAAGTTAGTGTTGTTTCTGTTGGCGGTGCTTATCGGATTGCCTACTATTTCGAGCGACTTTTTCAAGCAGCTTCGTTCAGAGCGTTCCGAGATCGAACAAACCATGACATCCAACCAGCAAGTATCCATATCAACTGGATGTACCCTTGGCCAAGTTCTTGCAGTGTTGGAAGCGCACCAAATGCCTCCCAGAGGCAAAGTCTTAACAGAAAAGGATGAAGAAATCACATTAGATAAGGCTGGGAACGGTCAAGCAAGCGGTTGGATATATGAAGAACGTAATGTTTGTCATGATTTGGTTCGCCTAAAATCATGGGTAGACAAATATGATGGAGGAAGTTGGCTGAATTTAGATGCAACTGTATTAGCTAACTGGGCACCACAGGTCATGCGCTTCTCTTTCCAGAGAGAAGATCTCTGAAGCAGGCTATGTATAGTTTGTGAAGGATGTGATTCAAGCCTACGAATACTTGCATACCTTTTTATAAGAACCCAATTTTGACTTTTGTCATTTTACATAACTGTGATATGCCAATGAAACATGTTTTTTGCATGGTGTTAATTAGTATAATCTGCCAAATTAAGGTTTAAACGCAACCGTTGCGCCGGTTGATCACGCCGATAGGGTCCGGGGATAAGGTACTCAAAACGCAAACATTGAGACCTCAAACATTGAGACGTTTTTGCTCAAGTCTTTTTTGAAAAGGGCTGTACCAGAACCGTTGAGCTGCTTGACCACACGCTGACTATGTTTTTGCTGGGGTTTTCGGTCAAGCCTTTTTTTAAAAGGGTTGCTGGCAAGCAGTTTTTTGAAAAGGCTTGATTTTCAAACACATGTGGCGCCTGTCCCTGTTGAAGAAACCCATGTCAGCAATAAGTTTTAAACAGGTTTTCCAGGAATATCCAGACTTTCTCAATCGAAGGAATGAAGATCCTTTCAGCAGGAGAATGCGCATCTTTAATCGTTGGCCCGAAAGAAATCATTTCCATACCTTCATGCGCCGAACCGATTATTCCGCATTCAAGCCCTGCGTGAATCACTTCAATCTCAGGCTCTTTCCCAAATGTCTCGGTATAAACTTGCTTGCATTTTAAGAGCAGTTCTGATTTCAGGTTGGGCTCCCATGCAGGATATCCGGGCTCATGTTCAACCCATGCACCTGCGAGCTTTGCGATTGCTTCCCCCTTTCCGCTAATTTCAGCCAGCCTGAGATTGCTTGAACTGCGCTGGCTTGATATTATTATTACTTCATTTCCATCTGTCCGGACTGTTGCAAGATTATTTGAGGTTTCGACAAGCCCATGAATTGTCTCCGACATCCTGTAAACCCCATGCGGTAGTCCCAGGATCAGTTCTATAAGTTTTTCTTCGGTCTCTGGCGAAAAGACCCGAACATGAGACACTGTCTCTCTGAGGATTTTATCTTCTGCAACTTCAAAAATTATTTCTCTGCTAATTTCTTCAAAATTCAAAATAAGTCCAGGATCAGTTTTTGCATATTCAGCTTTAAATGCATGCCTGATATCTGACATTGCTTCTTCGGCTTTTTCGAGTTTTTCCCTGTGAAGGGCAATAAAGGCTTCTGCAGTATTGGGAATTGCATTATGAACACTGCCCCCGTTCAGCAGGACAAGCCTTACATTTTCTATCCCAAGTTTTCCCCTGAGTTTGTTCAGTGCCAGGGAGAGCAACTGTATCCCGTTTGCGCGTTGTTTGTTGATTTCAGTCCCGGAGTGCCCACCTTCCAGTCCTTCAACCGAGAGCCTGAAGAACCCAAATGAATTTTCTTCTTTGAAATCAAGCAGTTCCCACTCAACAGGAAGTGTAATCTGTGAATTCTGCCCGCCTGCACATCCTATTACAAAAATGCCTTCATCCTCTGAGTCAAGGTTCAGAAGTATTTTTCCTTCAAAAAAGCCAGTTTCAAGTCCTCTCGCTCCTGTCAGACCTGTTTCCTCGTCCACCGTAAAAAGCAACTCAAGTGGTGGATGCCCGATTTCTCCTTTCTTCCCTGCTTCTGCCAGCACCAGTCCAAGTGCAAGGGCAATCCCATCATCCGCACCTATGGAAGTTCCGTCTCCTTGCATCCATCCCCCGTCGTAAATGCATCTTATAGGGTCTCTGGAAAAGTCGTGTACGGAATCTTTACATTTCTCGCAGACCATATCCATGTGCCCCTGCAGAATAAGCATGGGAGAGTTCTCATATCCAGCCGTTGCGGGGACTTTGATAAGCACATTGTTTAAGGAATCGGCTTTTACCTCAAAACCTCTGGACCGGCCCCACTCCTGCAGCCAGGTTGAAATCTGTTCTTCATGCTTTGAACGTCTCGGGATTTTATTGATTTCTTCAAAGACTTCGAGGATCTGTTGAGTTTTAGGATGCATAGGGATCATTTTTTAATTTTTTACAGGGGTTCTATATAGGGTTATTTCTAGTTTTATCCTTAGGAGTTATTGATTGTTATCAGGGTTATTATTAGGTTGCGATTAAGGTACTACTTATTTAGTTTACGGATTCACATATTTTTATAATTTATTGAAAACTGTCATGTAGTTTGAATACGTTTGAATAATATACCGAAATTGTAACTATTAAACCTAGATAAAGCAACATCAATAGCCATCGTTATTGAGATTCAACGTACAAATATCTTTGAATGGATTTTCTTTGATTGCCGGCGATTGATTGCACTCTTTGTCCATCAGTCAATTATTAAACTCTTTGTTTTCATTAAATTGATATCAATCAACGTTTGACTGTGTCCGTGAGTTATTAATTAATTCCGAAAAAGCAGATGTTTATCAGTGGTTAAATAAAATATAAAGTGACTAGCCAGCTTATGTTTTTCAATAATTTACACTTACACTCCCACTCATACAACTGTCAAAAATTACTTACTTTATAATCAGTTTTCTCCAGCAATAAAGCCCATATATACGATGGCATCAAATATAATACTTTTCAATATTTTTATAATCTTTATGTTATTTTTAATGAAAAAACAGCTCCCTAAACAATAAAATACAAAAAACAGCAATAACAATTTTTTGAAGTCTATTCTTATTTGACATTAATCCCTTTAGCTTTCTTTTGTTTTCCTGTTCTGCCTAAATGAATTATTTTTCTCGAACCACTTTATATGATACTGATTTTTTAATCAAAGTTGGCAGATGGCTTGAAGGATAAGTTTCCCGAGCCAGAGTCCTGATTCTTGTTTAGTGACCTGCAATTTTTTGGATTTAGCATCTAAAAACTGTCCAAACTGTCCAGATGTAGATGCCTATAATATTTATAATAAACCCAATTTTGTATGAATTTTATTTATATTATTAACAAAAAATAACATAAAAACAAAAAAAATAATTAAAAGTTAGCAAAATTTAAATATGTAGTATGAATAACTATTTACATCCGGGGAAAAATGGAAGGTAAAAACATACTGTGTTGAGATTTTGTAAAAAGGCCTTCGACCGAATATTGAAAAGGCACATGCTATTCATATTCGAAAAACAGGTCTATATGAGAGATGTATCCGGCAATCAATCACCTGGAGAGAGTGATTGAAAGCATAAGGACATAAAAATCCTGGAAAAAAGATGAAAGGAGTCTATTTTCAGGTTCTTCACCGTATTATTTAGAATGATTTGTGCATGCTTACTGTACAGTATCTTCATGCGGATTTCCAAAAGAACCGTTCATGGTTGGCCGGAAGAGATAGAGACTCCACATAATGGAACGTCAACGACAGTCATGGAAAGCCAATGATAGTCGTAAAAGTCCTGCTGTTTAATATCAAAAAAACACAAATCAGATTAATATTAGTAAAGTTGGAAATTTAAAGATACTAATTGGCTATCTATGTCTATATATTGGTAGCTAAATCAAGCTAAACCCACAAATTGACAATGATTGGAGTAAATGCTTATGTTTAAAATGGAAATGTTGGTAAATAAAGGTGGCACAAAACCGCTTGCTCACATGATACTAATTGGGTTAATGGTGCTGTTATTTGCGACTGCGTCTCCTGCAGCGGCAGACCCTTACCTTGGGGGAATTGACCTTACCACTGCAAACGGAACGTATGGGACAGTAACCGGAGACCTCTGGTTTGATGCTTATCCTGGGTTCGATTATGCATACACAACGCCGGTTTTTCTGAACTCCACATTGCCGTGTGACCCTGATGATGTCGCATGGGCAAGGCTCTATGTAGATGTCTACATCGGACATATGGAAAACAATTATCCGCTGAAAGTCACTACGAAATTTGACGGTGACGGGACAGGTGGTTCAGGCTATGCGACTCTGGGAACTGAGATCATGGATACTACCTACACATTCCCCTATAACAATGGTCAGGGCCCTATATGGATAAATGACCACTGCAACCGTGTGACGAGTGATTTCCTGATCTGGTATGATGTGGATGACAGTATCTCTTCATCAAGTGTCTCGACGCGTGTGAATGTGTCCACGCCGGATGGCACTCAGCCACTCGACGGCCGGGTGAAGATGATCACCCTGGTGGTAGCATATAATAATCAATCCTGTAAAGTAACTCATTACTGGGTGAACCAGGGCCATGACACGGACTCGTATAGGACAGACGATGACGGGTATCCTTACACCGGAAATACTACTTTCAACACGTCGGCAGTTTATTCTCCAGGAGAAGCTAACCTTACAGTTCTTCCACTTGCGAGTTTTAACGGGAACTACACCTTCAACAATAATCAGCAGTTGACGTGGGCCAACCCTCACCAGGGATCATACTTTGAGTGGCAGAGCTGGAACGTCACAAACTTAATTTCCAGTGGAATTAACAGTTATATGACGTACAACCGAAACGAAGATGACAATAGGCCACAATACAGTGGCTACTTTAAACTCCCTCTCACTCTACTGACTGTGGAAGATGAATCTTATATCTACGACTTTAGTAACAACACACTGGGAAGAGCGGGAACAGGTCTGCTTGCTTACAAGTTCCAGACTTCAAGCCTGCCGGCAACTGTCAATAATGATCCGAATAATGAATTTTCAGTGACAGAGTACAGCAAGATCAAGTATGACGATGGTCAGTTCCAGTGTAATATAGCTGCTGATGATAACTATGCAGCACACAGGTTTGTGTTCAACGTTAGTTGTTCCAATGTATCTAATTTAGATGCGATTAACGTAACTTGGAATGGCAAAGGCTTAAATGATGCAGGAAATGGTGTTACCGTCTACATCTGGAACTATAATACTAGTGCGTATGAACAACTGACCACCTGTAATGATGCAGCTGAGCAGACCCTGACAGGTGAAAAAACAGCTAACCTTAGCAACTACATTAACGGCGACAAGTTAGTAACTATACTGGCGGAACAGAACAGTAAAACCAGCAGAGAAGACGACAGCAAAATTTATACCGACTATGTTAAATTGGTTCTTAAACAATAAACAAACTATTTACTGTAAAAAAAATACATCAGATATTGTTTCTGCTATAAATGGTACATAAAATAAGTGGTTTATCAAAACCTCTCTTTTTTTGTAATGGCTAATGTGCTTGATGAATGAGATTGATGTATGAGATCAAGTGCAAAAGCCTAAATTTTTTGAGGTATCACAACCAATTGAGGAATTTTCAGCAATATAACAATATTTTATATTATAAATTAGTATGTTTTTATTATTTATTATGTATATTTTCTATTATTTTTACATAATTTAAGAAGATTTAAATAATTAATATTACTATGTTTAATTTTAAATCATAATTTTTGTGAGTATATTTGAAAAAATATTAACTTCATTCATCGATTAAGTCGTTAGATTTTCCATATTACGGATTCAAAAAAGTAATGAGAGAGACTAATAGATATACAGAGATTGAATTATTGAAAAAAAGACCTGCATATAACATGAACTAAATTATTAAAATCAATGCTATACCTAAAATTATCAATTAGTGAATAAATTTTGATTTACAGGAGATAAATTGTATGAATCAAAGAATATTTCTTATTTTATTTGTTTTTCTCTGCATGATGTTAATAACACCTGCAGAAGCAAAGACTTGGTACGTTGATGACAGTGGTGGAGCAGATTTCACTGATATACAATCTGCTATCAACAGCGCTTCTTCCAGCGATACGATTTATGTCTATGCTGGGACATATAACAGTTTTGAAGTCTCGATTCCATACCTGACTATAAAAGGAGAACGTCCAGATCTCGTTACAGTCAATGGTAGAATAGATATCCCAGAAATTGCGACTTATGCAAATGCAACCGGAACTGTCCTTGAAGGAATGAAAATAACGGAAGAACCAAACATTGATTCAGATATTGGTACGGTTTCGGATGTGACTATCAGAGATTGTATATTTAATGGACTAACTTGGTCAAAAGGCATAGATGTAGATTGTGACAATTTAACATTTGAAAACAATATTGTCTCGAATAGTACCGGTAAATATGCCGGTATGTCAATCGAAAAAAGCAACGTTTTGATATCAAATAATACATTCAGCAACAATAAAGGAGCGGGATTAACCCTCTATTCTAAGGCCATAAATACTACAGTTACCAAAAACATCTTTAGTTCTAATGCCTATGCAGGTATCGAATTTTATAAAACTACTGGATTAAACACAATATATCTTAACAATTTCATAAGCAACGGTGTCCCGGCAACAACTAGCGGAACCACAGCACCTGCGCTAACACACTGGAACTCAACCACCCCCATCAAATACATCTACAATAGTCAGACCTACACCGGTTACGTGGGCAACTACTGGTCTGATTACAACGGCACAGATGCTAATGGCGACGGAATTGGTGATACTCCTTATGTCCTTCCCGACAGCCTTGGAAACGATAACTATCCCCTGATGCAGCCTTTTGAAAACTATGCAATTGGTGGCGGTGGAGAATCTGGCGGCGACGCCCCGGTTGCAAACTTCACGGCGAACGTAACGAGTGGCACTGCCCCGTTGACCGTCCAGTTCACGGATGAATCCACAAATACTCCTACATCTTGGTCATGGGATTTTGATAATGATGGCAATGTAGACAGTATTGATCAGAACCCGGTCCACACTTATACCGCAGCTGGTAACTACACCGTTAACCTCACTGTTTCCAATGTCGACGGAAGCGATTCTAAAGTAAAAACTGAGTACATTGTCGTAAGTGAACCACTTTCCAAAGCTCCGGTTGCCAATTTCACAGCAACCCCTACTTCTGGTTCTGCTCCTCTTACTGTCAATTTCACGGATCAGTCGACTGGCTCACCTACTTCCTGGCTATGGGACTTCGGGGACGATACTAACGCTACAGAGCAGAACCCCTCACATATCTATAGTACAGCCGGAACTTACGACGTTAACCTCACTGTTTCCAATGCCGACGGACGCGATTCTGAGGTAAAGACCGAATACATAACCGTAACTTCAGCGGCGACGAACGACCTCAGTATATCAGGTATCGTCAATACGGTTCCAGGCTCTGCGGTTTTTGCCAAAGAACCAAATACCATAAAAGTTACCAACGTCATGAATACCGGAACTGCCAGCCTTACTAACATTTCAGTCGCATTTTATGCCAGCGACGTATCCAATGGAACGGTTCCGGTAAACACAACAACAATTTCATCCCTTGCAGGTGGAGCTAAAACCACTGTCTCTTTAATTGACCCAACTATCCGCAACCTTGAAGACGGTACCGTAACTTACACTTCAGTTGTTGATCCTGATAACCTGATTCCTGAAACCAATGAGGAAAACAACAACAAGAGCAGTTCTGCCAAACCGCTCAGATACAACGGTTATAAGGGCAAAGGCATCTACTGGGAAGGCGAAAGCAACATCACCACCAAACATACCTATGACCTTCAGGGTAACCTTCTGTACTCCACCCAGCCTGATACTTCTTACAAAGCTGTCGGCTGGACTGGCAGGACGGAAATCTGGACTGCAGATGATCTTCCGATCCCCAGCGGTTCCACAATAGAAAAGGCCTTCCTTTATTTTGCCTACAACTGGGACCAAACTCCCGGTGGATATCCGTGGTTGAATCTTAACTTCAACGGAAACACAATTGAGAACGGAAACCTCTCAACAGGAGACGGAACTCTCTACAGGGACTGGAGCAATTTTGGAGGGTATGCTGATTATGAATATGGACTCTGCGTTTATGATGTAACTGACAAATTCAATGAGACCGGAAATAGCCTTGTAACAAGTCCCTATGGTAGTTCTTACAACAAAGTCGCATTGTATCCAAGCACTCTCGTTGTGATCTATCGTGATTCCAATGAAACCAGGAAGCAGATCTTCATCAATGAAGAGTGCGACGAACTTGGCGTATCTATGTCCAGTTATGGAACAACTTCCGAGGAGGCTACAGCATATGCTCCTTTCACTGGCATGTCTATTGATAAGAGCAAGGTAACAAATGCTACAATGTACAGTTTCGCCGGAAGTGCCGGTCCCGATGAAGGAAACCTGCTTTTCAACGGAAACACAGTGGCACCCCTGGCATGGCAGGGAAGTTCCAATTCAGCAAGTCCTCTGGTCTTTAATGTGAAAAATTACATTAATGAAACAGAAAACGAGGCCGGAATTCAGGGCACAACAAGCGGAGGCATGGATGCACTCCAGCAGATCCTTGTTGTTGAATATCAGAAAGAACAAGAAGCTGCACCAGTAGCTAACTTTACTGCAAATGTAACAAGCGGTACAGCTCCACTTGACGTTCAGTTTACAGATGCTTCAACCGGATCACCGACTTCCTGGCTCTGGGACTTTGGAGACGGTACCAATTCTACCGAGCAGAATCCCTTGCATACCTATAATGAGGTTGGTAACTATACCGTCAACCTCAAGGTCACAAATGCAGCCGGAAGCAATAGCAGTCAGCTTGCCGATTTGATTAAAGTGACCGAACCTCCGACTTCTACGGAACAGCCGGACCTTATTGTTTCAGCGATCATACCGAATGCCGACGAATTCTTTGCAAATGAGACAAACAATATCTCGGCAAAGGTAGAAAACGTAGGTACGAATGCTTCTGGATCATTTACGGTCACTTTTACTGTGAATAGTATTGACACAAATGTCACTGTTGATGCCCTTGAAGCGGGAACAAATACCACAGTCACGATAACTGATCCGACAATCAGGTCTTTTGGAGACAATGTAACGGTCACAGCCGCTGCAGATTCAGGGAATGAGATTGCCGAGTCCAGTGAGATAAATAACCAGATGAACATCACAAAGTCCGTGGTCTATAACGGTTACAAGGGCAAGCGTTATACCGGTGGAAATGATCTAGGCACTCAGGTCACTTTCGAAGGAAAGTACGGGCTTGTTTACTCCTACGGAAACACGGCATATGCATCAGGAAGCTGGACCGCAAAAACTTATACTTGGTCTTCAACAGATCTTCCAATCCCTGCAGGAGCGACGGTTGAAAGTGCCAGGCTTTACCAGCCGTATACCTGGAACAAGATGACAAATGATCCGGCTTTCACGATGTCGTTTAATAACAACACAGTAACGCCGATTGCCACCTATAAGGACCGAAAGAGCTATGGCAGCTACGATTATCCGTCGGGTCTCTATGTCTACAACGTAACTTCATTGTTTGACCCTGCAGGAAACAGCATTACTATTAACCCTGAGACTGGCAACAACTATGGCATATACGGAGCTTACCTTGTTGTCGTGTACAATGATCTTACTGCTACCGAGAAAAAGATCTGGATCAATGATGAGTTCGATCTCCTCGCATCCAAAGGTTCCTATGCAGTCAGCAACGAGGAAGCTACGGCATATGCGTCCTTCAGTGATGTAAATGCTACTGGTATCTCAAAAGCCACAGCAATAGCTGTCCTTGCCAGTGGAAACGATAACAACAAAAGTAAGTTCGTTTTCAACGACAATGAGTACACAGGCTTCTGGCCAGACTACCAGACAATGCCGCAGATCGGTTTCTCTTCATATAATGTTACTGGAGCCCTTCTTACCGGAATGGATACTGCTCGGGTGCAGAGCTACGACAATGGAACCGGCGGAGACAGCATGTCTGCCATGAATGTTATTCTAGTGGCTGATTATGGTGAAACCCAAAATGGAACGGGAGCTCCGGTTGCAGCTTTCACAGCAAACTTAACTTCTGGTGATGCCCCGCTGACAGTAAATTTCACAGATGAATCTACCAGTACGCCTACTTCATGGGCCTGGGACTTTGATAACAATGGAACTGTAGACAGCACTGAGCAGAACCCTATCTACACTTACACTTCAGCCGGTAACTATACAGTTAACCTTACGGTTGCAAATGCAGATGGGAGCGATTCTGAAGTAAAGACCGATTACATTGTGGTAAGTGAACCACTTCCCGGAGCTCTAGTTGCAAACTTTACTGCAAATGTAACAAGCGGTAAAGCACCACTGACCGTAGAATTCACAGATATCTCGACTGGCTCACCGACGAGTTGGCAGTGGGATTTCAATAACGATGGAACTGTTGACAGCACCGAGCAGAACCCGATCTACACTTATGCTGCAACCGGTACCTACACAGTCAATCTCACCGTAACAGGACCGGATGGAAATGATTCTGAGGTAAAAACTGGGTACATTAATGTCACCAGTCCATCTTCAGCAAAGCCAGTAGCTGCTTTTTCAGCGTTTCCTACTTCAGGAAAAACACCATTAAACGTTAAATTTACTGATACTAGCACTGGCTCTCCAACTTCCTGGTTCTGGAACTTTGGAGACGGATCTAAGTCCTACCTCCAGAATCCGATTCACAAGTATTCAAAGGCAGGAGTATATACTGTTAACTTAACAGTAAAGAATGCTGCAGGCCGTAATACGGTAACAAAAACAGATTATATAAAAGTGATAACAAAACCTGTTGCAAACTTCACCAGCAGTGCTACATCAGGAAAAGCACCATTAAAGGTTACCTTTACCGACACAAGCACAGGCTCCCCGACTTCCTGGAAATGGGACTTTGGAGACGGATCAAAGTCATTCCACCAGAATCCGATTCATAAGTATTCAAAGGCAGGAACATATACTGTTAACTTGACCGTGAAGAATGCTATAGGACGTAACACTGTAACAAAAACAAGTTATATAAAAGTGATAACAAAACCTGTTGCAAACTTCACCAGTAGCGTCACATCAGGAAAAGCACCATTAAAGGTTGCCTTTACTGATACAAGCACAGGAATACCTGCTGCATGGAAATGGGACTTTGGAGATGGGTCTAAGTCCTACCTCCAGAATCCGACTCACAAGTATTCCAAAGTAGGAAGTTATACTGTTAACTTAACAGTAAAGAATGCTAAAGGCAGGAACACGGTAACAAAAACAGAATATATAAAAGTTGTAACAAAACCAGTTGCTGACTTCTCTGCAACTCCAACCTCTGGAAAAACACCATTAACGGTAGAATTTACTGACAACAGTACAGGAGTTCCTACTGCATGGAAATGGAGTTTTGGAGACGGAACAACTTCAACCGAGCAGAATCCAGAACATCAGTATTTGCAGGGAGGAAGCTATAAGGTTACACTTACAGTGGTCAACGTTGCAGGTAGCAGTACTGTAACGAAGAAAAACTATATAAAAGTGACAACAAATACAAGACCTGGTATATATTCTGAAAACAAATAAACCTTAATTGGAAAATAGAAAAAAATCGAGGCTAAAGGGTAGAAGTCATTGAGAAAAACTGGCAAAACAACCCTTTAGCCTCGTTGACCAGATTTGAAAGCCAACTTTGGCTTGTGTTTTTCAATAACTGGCGAGTGACCTAATCTCAGGTTAGCATGAAGTACAGAATAAAACTGATTCATCAGCTTATTCTTCGTTTTCTACTCATAATCATATTTAAGCCTTCGATGGTAATTTACTATTTAGTTTAGGCATGATTTTGAAAACCAAAATGTCGACAATTTACTGCCCGGTAATGAGGACTTAATAGCTAAAAAGATAGAGTAGAGTATTTTCGTTTGTACTTTTTATTCAAAGAATATCATGCATGTTTAGGTTTTTTCTTTTTAATGAAGAACTTGCCGTTTTATGAATATTATGTATTTCTTCCTAATGATGGACTTGCCGCTTTATACATAGTAAGTTTAAAAAGAAATAAACTACTGATATTATGTTACGAATTTTTATATTTGTAACAAATATGATGAATATAAATTAATATGTTCTTAATATTTTCAAAGAATTTAAATACTTTGTGTTATCTATTCTTTTTAGAAGTGGCTGAACTATAATAGATGTTTCTCTGAAAAAGGAGACACCGTCTTCAAAGCAGAGTCAAACGTCTGACCCTACAAACTGAATTAGAATAAAAGTTGCAATTTTGAGAAATTTGTCCATGTCACTTTTAAAAAGTTTTGATCTTGATCTCTAATAGAAATTTAAAGTATACAGAGTATGTGAATTTTTCAGAGGTCGAATTTGATCTAATAAACCATTCGTGAGTACAGATCCAAATTTTAAATTTTATGGCAAAAAGGTTTCAATTTTGTTGTTTTTGGGTTTTCCCTCTGAATTGAATATAAAATTGTGAGATTAAAATCCTGAACAGCCCTCTCGAGCCTTTCCAAAGCGGATTGCAATGGAGGAAGTTTAGGGCTTTAAAAAGTAGGTGAATTCAGCTTGACCAGAACAACACCAAGAGCAGTTTTCATTAAAACCGGTGAGCAAATTTGTGTGAACCTGTTTTTATAATGTTGGCGGTTGAGTGTGCTTTTATTTTTATTTTAAGAGGCTAGAACCAGACTTTCGGATATTTCCAAAATAAGTGCGTTCAACTGATTTTGGCAGGCTGAATAGTTGCCTCTAACTAAGTACAGGAGGAATAATGACGAATAAAAAACCAATTTCAACATTATTACTAATGATTCTAAGCATCGGAGTCTGCCTCACCTTGCTTGCAGGCACCGTAGCTGCTGACGACTGGGTAGGGGGTCTTCCACTGGCAACCGTACAGACCGGAACAGTGACCGGCGACCTGTACATCTCCGGGAACCCTCCGTCAGCAACATACACTACCGTTGTGGACAGGACTTTCACCCTTCCGACAGCTGCCGTTGCAGGGTCAGGTAGGGTCAAATGGGCCCGGCTCTACGTTTCCAGCTACTGTGGGCATATGCAGGATGCAAAAGCCATCACCTACACTACCAAGGTTGACTGGAATAACGATGGAACCTGGGACAACAACTGGACTGAGTCTGATCCTGGGCAGCCCTTTATCTACATGCAGGGTGGGGACTACGGTGGCGGCGGTAATGACAATAGCGAATTTACCGGGCACGACACCGGTGAACCCTATCTTATGCTCAACGACCACACAACCCGTGTGACGAGTGACTATCTTAGCTGGTATGATGTGACGAACCTGATTCAGGAAAATGAGCCCACTATCAAGGTGAACGTAGACGCCACAGGTTCCTACGACGGCCGGATAAAGATGGTCGAGCTCGTCGTCGCTTACGATGATCCTTCTTCAACAACAGAAACGCAGTACTGGATTAACGAGGGGCATGATGCCTGCACTTATTATACAGAGGAAAACGAGGACAATGTTGCCGTTGGAACCACCACGTTTGACACATCCGGACTTTCAGGCATTACCTCGGCCACACTCATCGCCGACTACATGGCAAGTAACAATGGGTACTACGGTTTCCCAACTGCAGATAATGATTTTGTTGCATCTGCAAAAACCGGGTCTTTTACAAACACAGGGCTTGACAATGATGCTGATACACAGGGCCCTTACTCAGGGATTGATTCCTGGAACGTTACATCGTCCATTTCCGGCAGCAGTTCCACTTTTGCCTATGCCAGATACCTACCGGGTACAGGTACCTCAGCATTCTACAAAATCCCCCTCGTGTTCCTGGTGGCGAAAAAACCGCTTCAATCAAGCTCTGCACCTGATGCCGAATTCAGCGCGAACGTGACCAATGGAAAGTCTCCTTTCACGGTTCGGTTTAACGACAGTTCAACTGGTTCCCCGACTTCCTGGCAGTGGGATTTTAATAACGACGGCACAGTTGATAGCACTGAGCAGAACCCCTCACATATCTATAGTACAGCCGGAACTTACGACGTTAACCTCACTGTTTCCAATGCCGACGGAAGCGATTCTGAGGTAAAGACCGAATACATAACCGTAACTTCAGCGGCGACGAACGACCTCAGTATATCAGGTATCGTCAATACGGTTCCAGGCTCTGCGGTTTTTGCCAAAGAACCAAATACCATAAAAGTTACCAATGTCATGAACACCGGAACTGCCAGCCTTACTAACATTTCAGTCGCATTTTATGCCAGCGACGTATCCAATGGAACGGTTCCGGTAAACACAACAACAATTTCATCCCTTGCAGGTGGAGCTAAAACCACTGTCTCTTTAATTGACCCAACTATCCGCAACCTTGAAGACGGTACCGTAACTTACACTTCAGTTGTTGATCCTGATAACCTGATTCCTGAAACCAATGAGGAAAACAACAACAAGAGCAGTTCTGCCAAACCACTCAGATACAACGGTTATAAGGGCAAAGGCATCTACTGGGAAGGCGAAAGCAACATCACCACCAAACATACCTATGACCTTCAGGGTAACCTTCTGTACTCCACCCAGCCTGATACTTCTTACAAAGCTGTCGGCTGGACTGGCAGGACGGAAATCTGGACTGCAGATGATCTTCCGATCCCCAGCGGTTCCACAATAGAAAAGGCCTTCCTTTATTTTGCCTACAACTGGGACCAAACTCCTGGTGGATATCCGTGGTTGAATCTTAACTTCAACGGAAACACAATTGAGAACGGAAACCTCTCAACAGGAGACGGAACTCTCTACAGGGACTGGAGCAATTTTGGAGGGTATGCTGATTATGAATATGGACTCTGCGTTTATGATGTAACTGACAAATTCAATGAGACCGGAAATAGCCTTGTAACAAGTCCCTATGGTAGTTCTTACAACAAAGTCGCATTGTATCCAAGCACTCTTGTTGTGATCTATCGTGATTCCAATGAAACCAGGAAGCAGATCTTCATCAATGAAGAGTGCGACGAACTTGGCGTATCTATGTCCAGTTATGGAACAACTTCCGAAGAGGCTACAGCATATGCTCCTTTCACTGGCATGTCTATTGATAAGAGCAAGGTAACAAATGCTACAATGTACAGTTTCGCCGGAAGTGCCGGTCCCGATGAAGGAAACCTGCTTTTCAACGGAAACACAGTGGCACCCCTGGCATGGCAGGGAAGTTCCAATTCAGCAAGTCCTCTGGTCTTTAATGTGAAAAATTACATTAATGAAACAGAAAACGAGGCCGGAATTCAGGGCACAACAAGCGGAGGCATGGATGCACTCCAGCAGATCCTTGTTGTTGAATATCAGAAAGAACAAGAAGCTGCACCAGTAGCTAACTTTACTGCAAATGTAACAAGCGGTACAGCTCCACTTGACGTTCAGTTTACAGATGCTTCAACTGGCACTGTCTCATCATATACATGGGACTTTGATAATGATGGAACTGTAGATAGTACTGAGCAGAATCCAGTCTACACTTACACTGCGGCGGGCAACTATACCGTTAACCTTACAGTTTCCAACTCGGGTGGAAGCGATTCTAAAGTAAAGACCGAATACATTGTCGTAAGTGAGCCATTGCCTGGAGCTCCAGTTGCAGATTTTGCAGCAACCCCAACTTCTGGAGATGCACCACTTACTGTTAACTTCACTGATGCTTCAACTGGCACTGTTTCGTCCTATTCGTGGGATTTCAATAACGATGGCAATGTAGACAGCACTGAGCAGAACCCGGTCTATACTTATGCTGCAGCCGGCAATTATACTGTCAACCTCACTGTTGCAAATACAGGTGGGAGCGACTCTAAAGTAAAAACTGAGTACATTGTCGTAAGTGAACCGCTTCCTGGCTTTCCGGTTGCAAACTTTACTGCAAATCGAACCAGTGGAACGGCTCCGCTTGACGTTCAGTTTACAGATGCATCAATTGGCAACATCTCATCATATACATGGGACTTTGATAACAATGGAACTGTAGATAGTACTGAGCAGAATCCAGTCTACACTTACACTGCGGCTGGTAACTATACCGTTAACCTTACAGTTTCCAACTCGGGTGGAAGCGATTCTAAAGTAAAGACCGAATACATTGTCGTAAGTGAACCATTGCCTGGAGCTCCAGTTGCAGATTTTACAGCAACCCCAACTTCCGGAGATTCACCACTTACTGTTAACTTCACTGATGTTTCAACTGGCACTGTCTCATCATATGCATGGGACCTTGATAACGATGGAACTGTAGACAGTATTGAGCAGAATCCAGTCTACACTTATGCCGCAGCTGGTACCTACACGGTTAACCTTACTGTAACCGGTCCGGGTGGAAGTGATTCTGAGGTAAAAACTGGGTACATTGAAGTCTCAAGTCCATCTCCATCAAAGCTAGTAGCTGCTTTTTCAGCGTCGCCTACTTCAGGAAAAACACCATTAAACGTTAAATTTACTGACACAAGCACTGGCTCCCCAGCCTCCTGGCTCTGGGACTTTGGAGACGGATCGAAGTCATTCCTCCAGAACCCGATTCACAAGTATTCAAAAGTAGGGGTATATACGGTTAGCTTGAGGGTAAAGAATGACGCAGACCGTGATACAGTAACAAAAACAGATTATATAAAAGTAGTAACAAAACCTGTTGCAAACTTCACCAGCAGTGCTACATCAGGAAAAACGCCGTTAAATGTTGCCTTTAATGACACAAGCACAGGCTCTCCAACTTTCTGGAAATGGGACTTTGGAGATGGATCAAAGTCATTCCACCAAAATCCAATTCATAAGTATTCCAAAGCAGGAGTATATACTGTTAACTTAACAGTAAAGAATGCGGCAAGCCGTAATACGGTAACAAAAACAGATTATATAAAAGTAGTAACAAAACCTGTTGCAAACTTCACCAGCAGTACTACATCAGGAAAAACGCCGTTAAATGTTGCTTTTACTGACACAAGCACAGGCTCCCCAACTTCCTGGAAATGGGACTTTGGAGACGGATCAAAGTCATTCCACCAGAATCCGATTCATAAGTATTCAAAGGCAGGAATATATACTGTTAACTTAACAGTAAAGAATGCAGCAGGCCGTAATACAGTAACAAAAACAGATTATATAAAAGTAGTAACAAAACCTGTTGCAAACTTCACCAGCAGTGTTACATCAGGAAAAGTACCATTAAAGGTTGCCTTTACCGATACAAGCACAGGCTCCCCAACTTCCTGGAAATGGGACTTTGGAGACGGATCAAAGTCATACCTCCAGAATCCGACTCACAAGTATTCAAAGACAGGGATATATACTGTTAACTTAACAGTAAAGAATGTTCAAGGCAGTAACATGGTAACAAAAACAGAATATATAGCAGTAGTAGCAAAACCAGTTGCCGACTTCTCTGCAATTCCTACCTCCGGAAAAGCACCATTTACAGTAGAATTTACTGACAACAGTACAGGAGTTCCTACTGCATGGAAATGGAGTTTTGGAGACGGAACAACTTCAACCGAGCAGAATCCAGAACATCAGTATTTGCAGGGAGGAAGCTATAAGGTTACACTTACAGTGACCAACGTTGCAGGTAGCAGTACGACAACAAAAACAAATTACATAAAAGTGACAACAAATACAAGACCGGGAGTATATTCTGAAAGCAAATAAACCCTTAAACTGAAAAAGAGAAAAAGATCAGGACTAAAAAAGGAGTGGGGAGCCATTGATCAATTTTATTTACATTTTCTTTCTTTTTCTTTTTACGTGAATCTTTCTTTTTCTTTTTCTTTTTATGCGGATCTTTCTTTGATTTCACGTTTCAATCCTTAAACTCGGGGCAATGCTCCTGAAGGAAACATTTCAATTCGGAAACCGTGAGCAGGGGAGGTATATTAATTCCTTGTTTTCGAAGGTCCAAGCAAAGCCTTGAAAGAAGGGGAGGGATGATTCCAGCTTCATTTAATTTTTCCGTATTTGAAAACACATTTGCTGTTGGTCCGTCCAGCAGGATTCTTCCCTGCTTCATCACGACAACCCTCTCAGCATACTCGGCTACAAGTTCCATATCATGTGTTATGAGAATGACCGTTTTCCCAAGTTTATTCAGTTCCTTAATCTTGTCCAGGAACTTTGCTATGTGCCCTCTGTCCTGCCCTGTTGTCGGTTCGTCCAGAACAAGAAGGTCCGGTTCGAGAGCAAGAATGGAAGCTACTGCCAAGCGCTGTCGTTGCCCTCTTGAAAGAGAATGAGGGTGCCTATCTTTATAAGCTGAAAGTTCCATTGTTTCCAGGGATTCGTCTACCAGTTTTTCAATTTTGTCTTTGGGAATATCCATGTTTTCGAGTCCAAAACGGACTTCTTTAGTTACACTATCCATAAATATCTGCGAATCTGGATTCTGGAAAAGATACCCGACTTTTTTCGATAACTGAGCTGTAGAATACCTCTCTATGTCTTTTCCATTAAGCAGGATTCTTCCAAAAGAGGGTCTGTAAAACCCTATCAAGTGGCCTGCTAGAGTTGTCTTTCCAGCTCCGTTGTGCCCAAGAAGAGCAAGAAACTCTCCACTTTTGATATTCAGATTAATGTTTTTCAGGATTTCCGAACCATCTTCAGGCCTGTAGTAGAGGTTCTCTATCCGTACAAAGGGTAAGTTTTCTTCTGAAGGTAAAATAGAACCGGAAGTTTCAGGTTTTTGCCATCTATGGTTTTCAAGTTGCCTGGTAGCAGGCACTTGCAGAAGTTCAGCAAGTCGCTTCAGAACATTTTCATAGGACGGAACTATTGAAGCTTCATAATCCATTTCCAGCAGGTGAAAAATTTCAGTGAGTTGAGGGGGGTGAATCCCGAGTTTTTTAAGTGTTACTTCTTCGCGGCATAGGATTTCAAAAGGTTTTCCATCAAAGATAAACCTACCTTTATCCATAACAAGCATACGGTCTGCAATTTCAAAAACCGAGTCAAGTTTGTGTTCTATAAGGATAAGGGTTGTCTGCTTTTCTTCGTTTAGTTTCCTTAGCAGCTCAAGCACTTTCTGGGTGCCTGCAGGATCAAGATCCGATGTTGGCTCGTCAAGAACAAGGATCTCAGGCTCCATTGCTAGATTTCCTCCTATTGCAGTCCTCTGTTTTTCCCCTCCTGAGAGTGTGAAAATGAAATGATCCCTTAGCTTCTCCAGCCTAACTGCTTTGAGAGCTTTTTCTACTCGGGACAGTACTTCAATTATGGGTAAACCTAAATTTTCAGGCCCAAAAGAAATATCTTCAGCTACTGTCATACGAAACAATTGGGTTTCGGGGTTCTGGAACACCATTCCAACTTCAAGAGCCAACTTATTAATTTTTTCGTTTTTAAGATCTTGTCCATGAAGCAGAACACGCCCGGAAAAACTTCCTCCTGAAATTTCTGGAATTAGCCTGTTAAGGCAGCGGACAAGAGTACTTTTTCCACACCCGCTGGGACCCACAAGGAGCACAAATTCCCCTTTTTTAAGTTCAAGATTTATGTCCGAAAGTATCTGGGAATCTGAATGGGGGTAGCTGTATGTTAGGTTTTCAAGCTTGATATGTGCAATTGGCCTGGCAACTGCAACTTTCTCCAACATGGAATCCATATTATCTGTCTCTTCGTTACACATTTAAGTTTAAATTTATTATGAAAAGTAAGAAATAGTTTGATTATAATATATTTTCGTATGACGAACTTCTATGGAGAGTCCTTATTTGAAAAGTCTTTTTCGCTATGAACAAAAAGATAGCCTGCTTCACAGGCTTGACCCGAGAGTTAAACTGCTCTGGCTTTTTGGAATTTCGGTGCTAAGTGTTGTTTTCGGAACTCCAGACTTATTGGCAATATTATTCATATCAACTTTACCTTTCTGGTTTATATTAAAGCCCTCAAAAAGCAGGATAAAGGCAATGCTTATTATCTTCGGGAGTGTCCTGTTAAGCTTTACAATATCACAGGCTTTTTTTTATTATTGGGCCAAAGAACCGTTGTTTACTCTCATTCCATCTTCTTTCCCATTGATAGGACCTCTTACAGGAGGGATCTATTTCTATGCAGATGGAGCCATCTATGGCCTGTATCAATCTTTCCGTGTTATGGCTTGTCTAAGTGCTGCTATGCTTGTTATTGCCACAACTCATCCCGGAATGCTTATCGATGCATTTGTTCGCTTTTTTGAAATTCGGATCGCAGGGAAAAATTATCGAATAGGAATTCCATACGAAATTGCATTTATGGTTTCCTCTGCGGTCAGCTTTGCTCCTACAATGCTCGAAGAGAGTAGTGTAATCCTGAATGCAATGCAAGCAAGAGGGCTTGAGCTTAAAGACATCCGCAGAAAAGCAAAGGCCCTGAAATATATCCTTGTTCCTCTCGTAGTTAATATACTCCGTGCAGGAAGAAAGCTTGCTATTGCAGCCGACACCCGGGGCTTTCGGGCAAACAGGCACAGGACCTACGTAAACGAACTCAAATTAAAAAGGAGCGATTACATCTTTCTGATATATACAATCCTTTTAACGTCAGGTGGGCTTTATCTGAGCTATATGGGTTTCGGAGGTACTGTACCTGTTTGACGAAGAATGCCTGAAGAATAGGGGCACAGTTTATTTCAACTTTTTATATCTATGCCCTGCAAGCAATTTGCCTCCGGTTAACAAAGCAAGGGTATAACCAAATCCAAATCCTGGGGTATCCTTTGCTTCGGTTCCAGAGGTATCCTGAGTTTTACCTGTTTCATCTGATTTCCCGGAAGTTTCTTCAGAGGCTTGTGCTGTCTGTGGATCTGTTTCAATCACTAAGAAAGCCCCTGAAGGTACTACATAATCTCCGATATCCTGGAAAAGGATAGAATTTTCTCCAGGTTTCAGACTGTCTGTGATGTCTCTTGTGTCGGTATCAAGGTCCGGGTAGGGTTCTCCATTGGTAATTCCGGGAAACTTTTGATCGTTTACTAAGAGATTGCTATTCTCCCAGTTTCCAGATTGAGCGATTGTCCAGAGGGTTGCACTGCGGACAGGAAGCTGCAAGGTAGGCTTGAGCATTTCACATACTGTCTCATTAGGGGTCGCATAATAAAGCGGGTTACCGTTCTCATCCATCTGGGAATTAAGTTCGTCAGCTCCTTCGTTGATCCAGTATTCAATATCTTTTCCGTTCGCGTCCGTATAAACTATTAGCAAACCTACACCATCAATACAAACAAAAGATGCCTCAGGGCCTGTGTTTCCAATTTCAGTGCTATAAGTTCCCGAACCACTTATAAGATCCGTTACATTATAAGCCCAGGTGCCTGTGGGATAATCATAGATGCCCCAGCCTTTCCGGTCACTGAATTCTTTATCAGGTGTAAGCTCTTTCCCGTTAAAACTCAACTTCATTTCAGGATACCTGCCCGTAACACCTTCGGCACTCCAGGTCCAGTAATTATAGAGCCTTGCGAATTTTACTGTCGCCCCTTCGGGCAGGTCGACATTATGTGTTGCAGAATATACGTCTCCGGGATAGACCTTACCGCTGTAGTAACTGCTCCCTACACTATAATAGAGGTCACCCTTAACTGTGTCATGGACATATGTTTCAAGGGGTTTATCAGCTATGTATCCGTTTTTTTCGGGGGCCTGAGCCATGGCAGGCAAGGTAAGTAAACAGCATAATACTGCCATCACGCAAAATATCTTTGCTATACGGTGAAATATATTTATTTCTTTACTGAGTTTTACTTTCCTTATTTTATGTTCACTCTTTACATTATGCTTTTTAGTTGTTTTCCGATTCTGTTTCTTATTATAATTCTCCTTTTGATCTCCTTTTTGTTCTACTTTTCTTGTCTTCATATTTTATCTTCCCACCTGCAAAATTTGCCTATTATTACTATTCCGCATCTCCATGTTCCTTTTTCAGCTATCTTTACTATTCTAGTTTCACATAGGTCTTGCTTGTCTACTAATTCTGCAAGATGCTGGGGAAAGCCCGAGTCAAGCTCTTCCTTCTCATTCGTCTTCGCCAAATTTGAGACTCTAACACTAACTAATTTGGATGAAATATCTAATTTGGACGAAATATTGTTTAATTTTGTTTTTCAGTAGACTAAAATGTTGTAACTTATTATGTAAATTTTTAAATAATATAATTTATTAAATAAATTTTCAAAGGGTATAATTTAGTAAATAGCTAATAAGTTAGAGTATATAATTTTTGTTAAAAAATGATTAATTAATATGTTAATATAGCAATAATTATTGTCATTATTAGATATTAAAATCCATACCAAAGTGAAAATGAAAGCTTAAAAATTGAAAATAGAAATATTGATACTTTAAATAGCAAGCAACTTGATTATTACTTTTAATTTGATTTGAATGATTCTAAATGAGATTAAATTCCTATAATAAGATTTGTTTATTATTGGCAATATAATCTTTTTACAATTTGTTTCTGAACGAAGATATTCGTTAACATATAATTAAATTACGTTTTATTATAATATTTCATACAATATAAGAAAATAGTAATATTTAATAACCTTTAAGTTTTTGTAATTATTCAATTATGACGTAAAGTTTGACATATTAATTTTACAAACTTAAAGGAATCTACCCAAAATGAAATCAGAGATTTGTTAGCTTCTCTCAAAGTTGAGATTACTCTGTTGTGAAAGTGAACGGCTATGAAAACAGAAATTTCAAAAATAATTATCTTGTTTGTCTTTTTGCTCTCATTGCTCATTTCAATTCCTCCTACAGGAGCCAGCTACTCTTTTGAAGGTATACCCTTAACTCCGGATGCTCAGGGCACTTTTCAAGGAGAAGTTTACATAGACGGAGGACATGGACTTGCATTTCCTCCCTACTCCGAAAATTTTAGCGTTCCAGACGGTACTGTCCGCTGGGCTCGCCTGTATATCGGAGTTTGGGGAGGTACGGAAAATTACGAAGGATGGGTACAACCCAAGTTTAACGGGCAAAAGCTTGAGCAGCTACCGCTTGCCGGGGTTAATGACGAAAGCAAAGATGTATACTGCGCAGGTCATGGAGTTTACTGGGTTTCCTATGATGTAAGCAATATCACGAAAAACGGTAAAAATATGGTGAATGTCCTTACGAGCAAGGGTGAGCCAGGGAACAAACTGGATGGAAGGGTCTATGGTGCAGTACTTGCTGCGGCCTGTGAAAATAAAAAAGCATCTACAGTTTCCTACCAGCTTTTGAGTGGAAACGTAAATCTTCATGGTAAAGGCTGGAGCGGTACCCTGGCAAATTCAAATGACGTGACAAATGTCAATTTCAGCTGCGGACAGGCTTTGAGCAGCAAGGATGCTGCAAATCTTTCGGTAGTATACCTTACCGGAACAAAAGGCTTGCCTGATTATCTCGAGTTCAATGGAAAGATGCTTGGAACCTCACCTAAGAACCTCTCTGAAAAGTATGGAGAAAATGTTAGGGACGTTGCTGATGAGATCAGTAATGATGCCTATGGAGGCGAAGGTCCTATTTCCAGATATTTTGATATAGAAAGTTTCAATGTTCTTGATTATTTACAGGCCAATAACTCCGCAGCCTTTTTGAGGGGAATTGACATGAACGGGGACGGGGAAATTGATGAACAGGAAGGGGAGGACTACCTGCATCCTGTCCTTGCAGCCCTGATTCTGACCTCAAAGGATACCGCATCTGTACTTCCTGATCTCTATCCTGAGATGAATGCCTCAGAAAATGAGCTGGTTGATGGAACGCCTGCTAAAGTTTCCTTCACAATAAACAATCCTGGAGGAATCTGCGATCAGAATTGTACCGTGAGTTTTCGGGTAGATGGAAATGAGGTTTCAACTATCCCAATACAGATGACGGCATCAGGAGTGTACAGTTCTTCTATTTCATGGCCTGCTGTCAAAGGAAAACACTTGCTTGAACTTTCTGTGAATCCGAAAAACAGTATAAATGAATCAAATAATGAAAATAATGCTTGCGCATTAAACGTAAACGTCAAGTCAAAGCCAGATCTTTCGGTTTCCCTTGGGGACCCTGTGAAAATCGAGACAAAGACAGAAGCTGCATCTTCTTCGATAATTTGCCTTTCTTTCCTCTCGATATTAGGGTCTCGGAGAAAAAAACCGATTCTACTACTTTTACTTGCGGTATTTCTAATAATGGCTTTAAGTGGCTGTGTTGAGGAATCTCACGCAACAGAAAAAACTGCCTACTCTATCCCGGTAAAGATTGTTAATAACGGAGAAGCTTCAGCTCGGAACTTCGATGTAAATATCTCTCTTGATGGAAAAAGTGTCACTGTACTGAATATCCCGGAGCTGGCAGGCCAAAAAACAATCGTGAATGATATACAGGTTGAAACCCTGAGCGGAGAACACACCATTAAAGCGAAAGTCGATGAGAATAACCATATTATTGAGTCGGATGATGATAACAATGAATTTGAAGCCAGTCGCAATTTTACTTAATCTCCTGCTGCTCACTTTTCCAGCTTCAGCTTCGTACGCCGGAGACAAACCCCTTCAGACTATCATCCATGACGAGAACCATGGAGGCCTTGATTTTTCTCTTGGGGATAGTAAATACAGCGGTGAGCTTGCATACAATAAAAGCTATATGGTTAACTTTAGTGTTAATCCCCCTTCAGGGAGTTCTATTAAGGTTGCAAAAGCTTACGTTTACTGGGTCTGGAGTAAAAAGGATCTTGAAGGCATATATCCGCAATTCAACGCTTCCATTATAAGCTCAGGAAATATTGAATCTCTGCCTGAGGGGCATATGTATACGGACACAAAGGGATTTGTTTCAAGATATGATTATTTCTCGGGGATGAATGCATATGACCTAAGTGGAAAAATTTCCAAGCCCGGAAATTACTCCATTTCACTGATGAATACGGACAAAAACGGAAGTACCTTTTGCGTACAGGGTATCGGGCTTCTTCTCGCCTATGAGGACCCCAAATCACCGACTATCGAATACTGGATTAATGAAGGCTGTGATATGCTGTATGCCGATTATGGGATTACTCCAGAAGTAGCAACAATGACCACTTATTTTAAAGGGGATATTAATCCCGATAATATTACAGATGCACAGTTGATAACAGTCTCGCCTTCAGGGGGCTACAGTTCAGGCAGAGAAGCCAGAAATAAGCTTTTTTTTAACGAGGAGACCAGTAGTCTTCCAGTCCTGGGAGATATCATCCAGCTTCTGTTTGGAAGTGGTAAAAGCTGGGAGAATGTATACCAGACAAATGATACTGTTCAGGTTGCTCTGGATGAGAAACCGGTAGGAGACTATCTGGTGCCAACTGAGAATTTTGTTAGCATTCAGGACGAAGGGGACTATCTTCTGGCAACAAATGCGATACTTGTGCTTAATCTTGAAGAGCCTGAATCCTCTGAAAAGAGAGGTATCTAACCTCTTGCAGGAAAGGGATGATAGATGAATATTGTTGAAACCAGAGACTTATCAAAGTTTTATACTTTTGGCTCCGGACTGCGTGTAGAAGCCCTCAAGAATGTAAATGTGGAAATTAAAGAAGGGGAATTTGTTTCCTTTATTGGAGCTTCCGGGTCAGGGAAGTCAACACTACTTAACATTATTGGCTGCCTTGACCAGCCTACTTCTGGCAGTGTTTTTATAGAAGGTACCGAAGTTGACTACAGAAATTCTTCCTATCTTGTCCAACTCCACAGACAGACGATAGGTTTTGTATTCCAGGCTTTTAATTTGATACCTACATAGGACTTACGCAGTTAAAATGCCGAAAACTTGATATCTTTATAAATATACTTATGGCTTAGTGTTTCTCTAAAAACGTACGGAGTTATGGACATAAATCCACCTAAGTGTACCGACATTGACTACATTAATTTTCTCATTGCGGCTTCTAACGTTTTTAGCTGTACTGAAGCTGCTAGATGTTATCCAGACATAGCTAATGCTCCTTCTCATGATGCTTTTACTCGTTGCCTTCAAAGGCAACCTCCAGACACGGAAGCACTATGGGAGGAAGTAAAAAGTTATGTCAAGCTTAAGGGAGGATACCTAATTGTTGATGATTCAACATTAGATAAACCATACGCAGAAGAAATTGCTTTTGTTCGTCGTATGTGGAGTGGAAAACATCATCGTACTGTAAAGGGAATAGGCCTGGTTACCTTAGTTTGGACTGACGGTACAACCGTTATACCTATCGATTTTCGAATTTATAACATCGATGTAGACGACAAAACAAAGAATGACCATTTCCGTGATATGCTTGACAAGGCCGAAGAACGTGGTTTTAATCCCAAATTCGTTTTATTTGATACATGGTATGCAAGTGTGAAAAACCTTAAAGCCATTAGACAGAAAGAGTGGCATTTCCTTACAAGATTGAAAAATAATCGTTTGGTAAATCCTGACAACAAGGGAAATGTGCCACTTGAAACAGTAGATATTCCTCCAAAAGGACGTGTGGTTCACCTCAAAGCATATGGATTTGTAAAGGTGTTTAGGATAGTTTCAAAAAATGGAGACACGCAACACTGGGTTACAGATGTGCAAGAGATGGATGAAGCAAAACGTGAAGATTTGGCAAAGAAGTCATGGAAAATTGAGGAATATCATAGGGGAATAAAACAGTTCTGTGGTGTCGAAAAATGTCAGGCAAGAAAGGAAGAATCACAAAGAGCACATATAATGTTCTCATTAAGAGCTTTTCTTAGACTGGAATTACAAAGAATCAAAAGTGGAATATCCTGGTTTGAAAGTGCTATGAAAATTAGAAGAGTGGCAGTGACAGAATACTTAAGGAATCCCCAATACACGTTAAATTAATTCAAATATTTGAAAGTTTGGAAAAAACAATATGCTAGGAGCCAACTGCGTAACTCCTACTACAATGAACGCCCTTGAAAATGTCTGCTATCCAATGCATTTTAACCGGATTAGCCGTTCCCAACAAAAACAGAGAGCAACTGAACTTCTTAACATGGTTGAACTTGGAGATAGAATACATCACCTGCCTTCTGAGTTATCTGGAGGAGAACAGCAAAGAGTATCCATAGCCAGGGCTCTTGCAAATAACCCCAGGCTTATTCTGGCTGACGAACCTACCGGAAACCTTGATTCGGTTACCGGGAAAAAAATCACAGATCTTATGAAATATATAAATAGAGAACAGAAGGTTAGTTTTGCCGTTGCGACCCACGCCCATGAAATGGCCAGCGTTGCAGATAGGATTGTGAAGTTAAGTGATGGTGAGCTCACTTCCTGAGAGTTTAAACTGGAGAAGCCTACATTATTGTTGCAAGACATTTGGAGTTTTGTTCGAGGAGAATCTCAAAATCTATTAAAATCCTTAAACATACTTTGAATCCTTAAACATACTTTGGCACCCTTTTCTTCAAAAGGATTTCCAAAATAAAATTATTATCTCCAATTTTAAATTGATATGCTATGGAGCTCAAAGAGAGTAGAACCTTCTACTCTTATTTCTCATTCTTTAGATATCGAGTTTTACTGTACTTAATCTATTAATTCATTTTTTTACATTTCGCTCTCATTTTATACTCGCAGAGAGATACTCGGCTTTTTGACATAATGTTTGTTCCTTTCGGGCTGCACAAAACCATAACTCCTGGGTTTAGCCCGATAATCCAGATTTTTACAGCCCTTGAAACCATTGCTGCAAACCTTTTCTGGATACCACCACTTGTAGGGTAGATAAATGAAAAGTACCGCTGACTTTTCGTGAAAATAAGCAGTACATGAAAAAAATTATATATCCTTATTCTGTAGTACATATGTAGCCAAAACACTACATATGGTGTAGTAACAGGCATTTACAATTAATTACAGGTTACAAACAAAGAAAAACATGAGTGAAGGTGTAAAAATGAGAAAAGCAATTATAGCAATTCTTCTGGGAATACTGTTTATAGGGGTTTCCGGAGCAGCAGTAGTCAGTGCAGTTGCTTCGGATAATGCAGGGACAAACTATGGTTCTGGATCAATGCACAGGTGGGCTGCAAGAAACATGGATTCTGGCCCACGTTACGGCAACTTTTCCGACTGTCCTTATTTCAACTCAAATAGTACTGCGGAACTTGAGGTTAAGACTGTAGATGAAGCACTCGAAATCGCAAAGGCAAAAATAGATAGCAACATTTCCAAAGAGGACATTTCTCAGATGCGTCGCTGGTGGATTGTTTCCTATCAGGATCAAGACGGAGTTTACAAGCAGGCAAGAATTGATTCCTTCAGCGGTGAAGTGTTTACCGATTATCCTTTTGCACAGGAGCACAGACAGGCAACAGATACGGCAGAGGTCAGGGCTACTGTAGGACAAATGCCTGCTAAGAGCAACAGCGCTTCAATATTAATTGAATATTGAAGCCATCCCTAATACTATCCTTTTTATTTATTTTTTTAGGTTAATTCTTCGAGTTACAGGTTAATTCTTCGAGTTACAGGTTAATTCTTCGAGTTACAGATATTCTTTGAGTTACAGGTTAATTCTTCAAGTTGCAGGTTAATTAGTCAATTTATTGCCTTTTTATCAAAAATTTCTAATGGATTTTTATATTTACAGTTACCTTTTTCCGGATATTCTTTTATATTTATGGTAGCAATATCTGAGAAAAAAGTCGGTAGAACAAGAAAAACCGATAATCTCAAGAATATCTGTTATTTTCGAGGTGGAAAGCTTGAATGGCATGGGATATGGCATAACTGGTTCCTTTTGGGGATTTCTCCTGAATCTCCTAATCATTTTTCTTATAGTAGGTGTGGCGATAGTGCTGCTGAACAGGTCCGGGTACACAGCTCCGAGGGATAATGAACGAATTATCAAAATGGAAAAAGATATAGAAGAAATCAAAAAAACAGTGGAAGATATAAAATCCAAGCTGGAAGAAATCTAAAGCTTTATGTCTGCTGCAGGCTCTGGAGACCTTCCGGGCCAAGTGCAACCAAAAGTATGCGAGGACATTCTGGATGACAAAATCACTTCAGCAAATAGTGGATATTGGCGAGGCTCTCTCTCATCCCGTAAGGCTTAAACTGCTTTACCTGCTGGCTGAAAGGGAGAGGTATGTGTACGAGCTCGCCAAGGACCTGAATCTCTCAAGGCAGGTAGTAAACCTGCATTTAAAACGCCTGGAGAAAGCCGGATTTGTTGAAAGTGATCTCAGACTTGAAGATGATGATCTCAGGGCCAAGAAGTTTTATCGCTTAAAGGAGTTTAAGGTTTCTCTCGGAATGGAAGATTTAAAAAGGATTTTCGAGTGAAGTCTGGATTCTACTTTATTCATATATTTTTTATATTATTAATTTTTTACTGCCAGTGTATTATATAAGTCTCAACCTTCTGAGTTTCAGGATCTGATAATTCTCAACAGGAATATATTTAGGCGCACTATAATACTCTTTGGGGATTGGTATGGTTGGTGCGATTGATGAAAGTCTGGAGCTTTCAGAGGCTGTACTCAAAGAAATACTCGATTTGTATAAGGACATACGGGAGCTTTCTGATGAAGAAATCCTATCCTGCTCTTCGGATAGGCCCGAGAAACTGTTCATGAAGCTGGATTCTTTAATTACCCGGGACCTGGAAAGTGATTTAGTTTTTATTCTTCTGAATAAACAGGAGCTGAAACCGATTTTCGCTCACCTGAACCTATTCAGGAATTTATATACGGTAAGGTTGGAAACCGGATATGCAAAGGAAATTCTTGCGAGCCAATCTCCCTGAATGTCCTTGAGGAATTTCCCTTTTACAAAAATTACCTCAGGCTGGTCCAGGCAGAATTCGAAGGTTTCAAACTAAAAGCCGGGGATAGAGTTATTTTCCTCGGAAGCGGGCCTCTTCCCCTGACGCTTATCGTTTTCTTCAAATATCATGCAGTAAAAGGCACAGGGATAGAGCAGAATCCTGAAAGGGCAAAGATTTCAATAGAAACGCTTGACAAGCTCGGGCTTTCTAAAGATATCACCATAATTAACGGAAGCCATTTTTCTATGAACCCAATTGATTTTCTAGATCTGGGTATCGGGGTAAAGGCTTTCATAATAGCTGCACAGGCCGGACCTAAAAAAAAATTCTTGATTATTTATTAAAAGTAATACCTACAGGCTGCAAGATTTCTTACAGGATCTACGAAAAAGGCTTAATGAAACTGTTAAACCGGGACTTTCTGCTTGATTTGCCAGACGGTTACAGGGAATATAAGCGAATCCGGCCCGAACCTCCTGCATATAATACAGTCATCATTCTGGAAAAAAAGAGTAATTGCTCCGGAATTCCGGAGTAGTAACAGACTATTAACAGATTGTTACAGATTATTAACAGACGATTTTAACGGATTATTTTTCCTTTATCGGAACCTGAATTTCAGTCATAAGCTCCTCTTCAGGAACTTCTGCAGGGACATTGAAATACAATTCCCTACTTGAGCCTAGAGTTTCAAGATTATTTTCCCTGGCATACCAGAAAATCAGATTGTAACCGGCTTTGACTCCTGAATATAGTTCCTTGATACATATTTAATCCCAGTACACGGTATAAGATTTAACAGTCCCCATTGGTAAGTTATACCATCCGCCGCTATTAAACAGGTATTGCGGCTTATATATACTACCCTTGACAATATTAACAATACAGTCTCCATTATATGGTCCACCACCCTCAAGACTGTTAGTGCAGTCAATGAAGATCAACCCACGGTCTGTTGTATTAAATGCATTACACGCATGACCAGCATTATCAGTAAAACTGATATCCACATATGCACAGTTATAGCCCGCGATTTCGGCATTGTTTTGAACTTGCTCTGCAAAATCAGCACATACAAATTTATCTAAAACATAATTGCATTTGTCGGTCTGATCTGTTTGTAAGAAGTTAAGAACCTCTTGATACGTTGGGTTTTTTGCACTAGAATTTTGCTTCAATTTGATTATATGTCCATCTCCACCGATAGCATACGTATTATAGTTAATCCAGAGTGTAGAAGATGTAATTCTTGTTTCATTCTTTTCTATTAGATCAAAGTCCTTGGAATCAGTAATTATTGAGTTTAGATCGGGTACTTCAGATTCAAACACTGGTATTTTATTACTTTCATTCGTAGCTGTTATTGCTGCAGCTAGCCTAGGCATATTCAAATTAGGTACAGATAATGCAACTGAAATTACAATAAAATATATACAAAGATGCACAATAAAATTTTCGAGTTTTTGTCTTGTGCCATACTTAAACCAAACAGAATACCACTTTAAAACTCGGTACACATGTCGAATAATAAAAATTCCAAAATAAATAAGCAGAATGTAACCAACAGGTAGTTGTGGTAAAAATTTAGAGTTTAGCCATGCGACATTTTGATAGACAATTGAAAATACCATTAACATTAGGCCGAATCGTATAGCGCCGTCCCTTGTTAATTTCCAATTCCAATAAACTGTCATAATACACCACCCCATAAATATATTTACCACAATGTAAAATAATTTTGAAACCGAATTATATATTTAAATAGTTTTTGATAAATATTAACATTTGCACACAAGCCACGATCTAAGTGCTTTCTAGGTTTTCAACTATACATCCAAAACTATTAAATGATATGCATACAGTTTATTTATTATCTTTTTAAACTAAGGGGGGATTTATATAGCAACAAATAAAGGCGATGGAAGAGTTGGCGCCATAAAAGATCGGTTCCAAGCATTTAATCCAAAAACGGGTCTATGGGTTAAATTTGATGCTGTGACAGGTAAAATAATGGGATTGCAAAAAACAAAATATAAAAATGTTAGGATAAAATAGAAAAAAGAGTTTGATGTAAAGATTACAAGCTTTTGATTCTATGAGGAGGGATTTATTCCCTTTTTCCTTATCTTTTTAATCTTTCTAATACTAAGGTCCCGTCTCAGAATAAACTACGCAGATTTCCAATTGGACGCTTTGATTTTCACTATCACGGTCGTCAATCAAAGTTACAATTAATTATAAGTTGCATAGGTTATTTCGTCGCGGGTACTAAGTAATTCATCCCCATCTCTTTTTGAAATAGGGATTGATCCAATGCTAGTTTTCAACTTATAAGGTTATTATTACATAATCCTTGATACCCACCCATAAGTGAAACATATTAAAACATATAGTGAGTTAAGAACTTTACTTTAAATACATTTCCAAATCGCAAAGAGGAACTATGTCTATATCTCTATAAGATTCAATATCTTCTTTTATCAACGTTATTAACAAGCCTTTAACTTTTCTATGATTTTTAAAGCCGAATTCGTTTTGTTTTTCTTGGAAGTATGTCACTCTATCTATGTGTTTATTGTCAATTTCATCCTTAATACCTCTTAGCAGAGATTCGTTTTTGTCTTTAAGATTTAAATATATCCTGGCTTGAACGAATTTCTCTTACATTCGACTACAAGTAATAATTCGTCGTCATATGGTATTAAATCTATTTCCCGCTTAGCTGGTTTCCCTTCTTTTTCGAACTCAATTTTTTGCCTGACTAGTTCGTGTTTATATACGGGATGTTTCAAACTAAAACCGTTTGATTCAAAAATTGCTTTAACGTCATTTTCAAAATCGTTGCCTAATAAATACGAATTCGATTTGAAACTTTCTTTGTCTGTACCAAATTTTATTAAACTTATGATAAAAAGAAGAGTTTCAGGACAAACTAATATTTTATTTTCGTACTCTACAAGCAAGGGGAATTCCTTATAATCGTCTTCAGAAGAAATTAAAATTCTCCGTATTTCAATGAAATCTAAGCCTTTTGAATCACATAAATTTTTAAATTTGCCAATTTCTATTTCATAAAGAAATTGTTCCTCTCCTAATCTTTCGGATAAACTTTTAATTTCCTGAATGCTTGCTTCGATAATCAAATCAATAAAGTCGATAATCTTCGCATTTTTGCCTATCTCTTCAAAAGAAAAAAATCTTTATTATAGTAAACACTGTGAAATGAGTTGTAAATTATTTCAAACGATTCTGATCTAAATGACTTTTCAATATTTAATAGCTTTTTTTTCCACTTTTCTTTAGCCTTTTTTCCAGCACGTTCTATTTTGAATTCTATGGATTTCTTCTCTTTGAGATATTTCTCTACTTAGTGCTTGTTTTATCCTTAATTTGGTCAAATGTTTCGTCAGGACCCATTTGGATTGTTTTTAGCATTTCTAAATAATACCGCCATTGCTGAGTAGGAAAAGCCACATACGTTTTACCTTCGGTCTCGATGGTTTTATGAACATAGTCAAGTGTTGTCGTTGAATCCACTTCAAAAAGACAAAAGTGCCCTTCTTTTACTTTAACTAAAAGATTCTCGGATTGAATTATACATGCATAATATCGAAATAATTCAGAAAGGTTTTGTGCCGTGAACTGTTTTGACGATCTATTGTTATAATTGCCTTTAATGCAATCTCTTATTATAAGACTAGACCATAAGATATTTTGGACGTGGTTATTTTCCATCTTACTTATGTTTCTTGATTCCATCTCTCTTGAATTAAGAGCTGCAAAGAGCAAAGCACTTTTGGAAAAGGTTCGTGCAACTGCTAGTGCGTTTTCTCGAGTTTCTGTTATGTAGTTTTCACATACATTTATTGCTTCGTTTATTTCTAAAGGATTTAAACCAAAACAAAAAGGACACCAATAAGCATATGAATTTTCAAAAATTTTACTGATGAATAACTCTCTTCCACAAGTTTCGCAATTAACTTCATACATATTTATCATAACACCAGAAGATATCATTAAGTTTTTCATGAAATTTTTCTGGTAATAAGCCATAAAATTATGCAATTATGCTTCTGGAAAACAGTACCCTTTTGGAAAAAAGAACTGCTCCAGAGAGCTGGAGCAAGGAATAAATTACTTCTCCTTTATCGGGACCTGAATTTCAGTCATAAGCTCTTCTTCAGAAACTTCTTCAGGGTTATTGAAATACAATTCTCTGTCAGGGCTCAAGGTTTCCAGGTTATTCTCCTTTGCATACGAGAAAATCTGGTTGTAACCGGCTTCGACTCCCGGATAAGGACCTCGGTAGACCACTGAGATAGCTCTTATGGCAGGCAGGGTTTTCACTTCCATTTTCGGGTCTTCGACTGAGATCCTGCCAGATACAGGCATGGCAATCTCGATATCAGCCCCGATTTCTTTGTATTCTTCGTCGTGGCAGAGGAACATAACAGGCCCTGTAACTTTTACACGGTTTCGCTGGTTTTCAGGGCTGCCGACGCTTGTGCAGATTTCGCCTATAAGTTTTCCAATAGTTGCCACAAAAGTTCCTTTTTCACGCTTGCTTATTACTCGCATCTCGGGTATTTCTTTTATAACGGGTTCTGTAACAGACATTTTGAATAACTCCATAACTTTTCCATTGTGTTTGCAGGCGCCCTGCAAGATCCCTTCGATCCTTTGCAGCTGTCCGATTTCCAGTCGAGTTTGCGCAAGTCTCTTCCTGAAGCCTGTTCCTATGTACTCGAAGTCTCCTTTGCTTTCCGCATCCAGAAACAGGGAAATTTCTTCCAGTGAAAATCCGAGGAAGCACAGAGTTTTAATTTTCATCCCTTGTTCCAGCTGGGAAACGGTATAGTACCTGTATCCCGTAAAAGGGTCCTTTGCTTCCGGAACAAGCAGCCCTTTCCGGTCATAGAGCCTGAGTGCTTTTTGCGAGAGACGAGTCATGAAAGAAAACTTACCGATTGGAATCTGATCTACTGACATCTTGCTCAATCCAGTAATTATCCTGAAATTAGATAAACAACCTTACTTTTCCCCGGGGGAGACTTCCGCGTTAAGATGGTAAAAAGAGTATTTACTTCTTCCAGGGAAATCCAAGGGCGCACAGGGCTTTGATTTTCACTCCTTGCTCTATTTTTGTCATGAATATTCTATAAACCTGTTTTATTTTAAATCATTAGAGTTTTCAGGATCTCTTTTCAGATCAGATACGAGATTTACTGTTTCAGATACGAGATTCATAAATCAAATATTGAGTTTCGGGAAAGCTTGTTAATTAACCATCTTTTAATATAATAAATTCAATATAAATTTGCATAGAGGATAGCTTTTTACTATTTTTTTCGGAAAGCACGTGGACTAGGAGAAGAGAGAACATAGAAGACGGGGGACATTATGGAAAAGAACTATAATATTGTAATTATTGGAACTGGAACCTCGGGCAGAACTTTTGCAGATAATGTGGCACATTCAGGATTAAAAACAGCAATTATTGACTCGAAAGAGTAGGGAGGAATATCTCCTCCCAGAGGCTGTGATACTAAAAAAATGTTTACGGATCTCGCCGAGATAATTGATTCAAACAATCGATTGATAGGTAAAGGTATGGGGACAAATCGTTCTATAAAGATTAACTGGTCTTCTCTTCTCGAATTCAAGAAGAAAGCTACTGAAGAATGTCCTGGAAGAATTGAGAGCTATTTTGTTGAAATGGGAATCAATACATACCACGGGAAAACTTATTTTGAAAATCAAAACACAGTAGTTGTTGGAGAAGACAAACTTAAAGGGGAACATATTTTTCTTGCTACAGGTTCAAAGCTTAGAAAACTCAACATTTCCGGAGAAGAGTATGTTACCACAAGTGAAGAGTTTATGAAGACCGAAAAGCTCCCTGAAAGAATTATCTTCATCGGAGACTGTCATATCTCCTTGGAGTTCGCTCATGTTGCACGAAGAGCCATGTCGGAGGTTACAATTCTGCACAGAAGTGAAAGGCTCCTGAGGCACTCTGATGCTGACATGGTAGATTTGCTTATTAAAGAGACCGAAGCCGCAGGAATTAAGATTCTTATGAATAAACCAGTAGACTCGATCGAAAAAGATGCTAATGGTTTTCTGGTTAGAACTGGATCTAAATCAGGAATCGAGTCAGAAACCCGGAGCTTCCGTGCGGATATGGTAATTCATGGAGCAGGTCGCGTCCCGAAGATAGAGGAGCTTCATCTCGAAAAAGCTGGGATTAAGATTGAAAAGGGAGCTATTGTAGTTGATAAGTACATGAGGACCTCAAACCCTCGAGTCTATGCAGGTGGAGATTGTGTATCAGAAGGTATGAAACTTACTTCTGTAGCAGCTCTTCAAGGAGAAGTTGCAGCAGCTAACATCCTTAATGAGAATAGTGTCGAAGTGGATTATACAGGTATTCCAAGTGTAGTTCATGCAATACCTATCCTGGCTTCAGTAGAAACCAGTAATGCTAAAGACAGTGACAAATATAAAGTGATTTACCAGGACAGAAGCAACTGGTACACAACCCGAAAAGCAGGAATGGAGTTTGCAGCTTCAAAAGTAATTATTGATGAAACAAATGACCGTATAGTGGAAGCTTATATCCTGGGTCCAAATGCTGAAGAAGCTATCAATATTTTCGCTGCTGTAATACGGCTTGGACTCAAGGCGTCGGACATAAAAAAGCTGGTATTTACCTATCCTACTACATGTTTAGATATTCGCTATATGCTATGAATTCCGACAGGACCCAAACTCAAGAAATCATTGAAATTCGGATACTTAAGTTTACAAAAGATCCAGTTTCGTAAACTGAGCATTGTGTGAAAATTCGATTTTACTATTTTTCAATTTTGTACTGGTACCGCAAATCTTATACAGAATTCAGTTCCAGAATCTCTTTTTAACTCAATTTCACCTTCTAATTGATCTACCAGGGTTTCCACTAACTGTAAGCCAAGAGAATTGGAGTCTTCTAAATTAAACTCATCAGGAACACCAATCCCATTATCCGAGACTGTTAATACGAAATCAGTGCCGTTATAACTTTCTTTTGTATTTCCTTGTTCGTTGTTTACGTGTTTTATAGAGCATTTTTTGTGAAGTTTGATTTGAATTTTCCCGTTATCTCTGCCTAAAAATGCGTACTTAAGGGAATTTGAAACAAGTTCATTAATGATTATTCCCAACGGGACGGCAATATCCATATCGAAGAAAATGTTTTCTTCCAGTTCAATGTTCAGGCTCGTGTTGACATTTCCAAGTTTATAGGTATGGAACAGATTTTCAACAAGCCTTTTAATATACGAAGAGAAGTTTAGTATATCGTTTCCTCTGCCTTCATGCAGCTCTTCGTGGATAAGAGCAATTGACATTACTCTGTCCTGGCTTTCTATGAAAGCGTTAAGAACTTCTTCATTCTCAGCACGTTCTCTGTTTCTGAACTTTTCAGCCTGTAAGTCAAGAAGGGAAGAGATCACTTGCAGATTATTTTTAATTCTATGATGGATTTCTTTTTTTCGGGCATCTTCGGCTTTTGCCAGAAGTTTTTCCGCATTGACTTGCTCAGTAATGTCTCTGCTAATAGCTGAGACAGCCTTCAGCTTTCCAGAAGCGTCAAAAACTGGAGAATAAGTTATTGACACATTTATTAGTCTACCACCTTTTTTTAGCCGTAAAGTTTTGTAACGCTGGATTTTTTCTCCCTGTTTAACTATTTCAATAAACTTTTTTATTTCGCCTTTAAGATTCTCTGGTTCAAGGATTGAGATATTTTTCCCCAGAATCTCTTCAGCCGAATAACCATAAATCTGCTCTGCGGCTTTATTCCAGCTTGCAATAATACCATCTAAGGTCTCAGTTATAATAGCATCATTTGATGATTCCACAACATCGGCTAATGTCCTGATCTTCTCTTCTGTTTTCTTGCTATCTGTAATATCCTGAATAGTTCCTCTCAGAAGAATTGGTTTTTTGTTCTCATCAAAAACAACTTCGCCATGTGAGTGGACTACGCGATCTGTCCCATCAGATGAGACAATCCTGTGATCAATGCTAAAGAACTTTCTATGTAAAGTACTTTTAACAGTGTTATGCACGTAACTTTGATCTTCGGGATGTATAAAGTTAAAAAGTTCACTGTACTTATGAACCACTTTTTGGGGAACACACCCAAAAATACGACACATCTCATCAGACCAGTACATTTCATTAGTTGCAAGATTCCAATCCCAATTTCCAATATGAGCTATTTTTTGGGCTTCAGAAAGCCTTCTCTTTTCTTCCATCAATGATTCATAAGCCTTTTCAAGTTCATCTGTACGTTCTTTAACTTTTGCTTCTAAGCTATCATGCGCTCTTTTAAGATCTTGTTCTGCTTTTTTGCGCTTAGTTATATCCTGCGTTATACCGAAGCCGCCAATAATCTCTCCATTTTTGTCGAATTCAAAATATGCCTTCTTACGAATCCACTTAACCTTACCGTCTACGATAATCCGATGTTCTATACTATATGGTTCACCCTTTAATTGCGCTATCCATTCTTTCTTGACATATTTTCTGTCATCCGGATGGACTTTAGAAAAGAAGGTTTCATAAGTCAAGTGAGTGTCTTTTGGGATACCAAAGATACGGTAATTTTCATCAGACCATGTTAATTCTTTTTTACGTACGTCCAGACGCCAGCTTCCTAAATTACCAACCGCTTGAGCGTGATCGAGATCTTCCTTATTTTTCTTTAGCTCATCCACAAGGATATCACGTTCCTCCAATGCTTGAGAAAGCTTGAAGTTACTGTGACTTAGTTGTGAGATCATGTTGGCAAGTTTCATAAGGAAGGACATATTTTTGTTCACAGTTTCTCTGCTTAACCGTGGAACTTTTTCGAGCGCCTTTATATATTCCTCTTCATTGAAGCCATATTTTCTAGCCTGGGATCGGAAAAGTTCATAGTCCAAAGTCTCATCTTCAAAAAAGAAATGTCCTGAGAATATATTGGCGATATGTTGTCCTTCCACGATCAGGCCCGTCACAAAATTCCACATATTATTCTTACACTTATAAAGTTTAAACTCTCCAGGAGCAACACCCAGTGATAGCTGTGTATCGCTTTCTATGCAGTGCTTGCAGGTCTCTGGATGGGCTCTGTGGAATCTTGTGCATATATCCGGCCATCCAACGCTCATAAGGACATTGCCTTTGAGGTCAATAATGGATATGGTGATGTAAGTAAGTTGAGATAAGTCATTCATAAGAGACTTGAGCGCTGGAACATCAAGAATATCAGCTAACTCAAGGCTCGCAGCACTGAGCACAGGATTCAAGTTTGTTGCCTTTAATTGCTCCAGGTCTATTGTCATAATTCCTTCAGACTCCTCTCCTTGACGTCGACAACCTAACTTAGTATGTCACTATGACCGCTCACAAGCGAGAGTATCTCTTTAATCTAAAAAAAATATCTAATGCATAAAAATTAAATGATTTCTCAGTATAACAATATTACTAAATTTAAAAAATAGTAGATAAAGATATTTATTAATTGAACACATGCTTGAAAATATATACATTGTTTTTTTAAATTATAGAACCTTGAGCTTGAGAGTCACTTAAATATCGTAAACCACACTTCTTCACAAATTATGTAGTATTCATGCCGTCAAAACAAAACATTACAAGGTATTTTTTATTTACAAAATAGTTTATTATTATAATTAAACAAATAAAATAATTAAGTATATTTAGTGTTTATGATATTTAAATATGTGATTATATGGTGCCAGTGTGTTGGTTAATGGCATAAACATATTCAAGCATAATAAGTTAAGGTAAGTTTTACGAAAGCAATAAATCGAATCCTCAAAGCAATTATATGTTAATCTGTGAATATCACTACAATAATCCCTAAAGAGGTGAATTGATTATGGAAAAGTTAGTTAAAGTTATTACATATTTTATAGTACTGTGCCTTGTAATTTTTATTATCGGTCTTATACTTCTAGGCAGATAATGTATTAAATCCTATTTTGCGACAAAACCAGACCGAAGAACATAGTACATATATAAGCAAACTTTTGGAAACAGAGATTCTTCTTTAAAATTTGTTTTCAATTATGGGGAAAGGAACAAGTTATTGTTTAGTTACAACTTACCTCTTGAGAAGTTAGATCAAATTTATGCGGTTCTTCGCACATCCTTTATAGTATACCTAGAGCCTATCCCAAAAACCATTTAGTCCTCAATCATCAAGAATTTTCAGGATTGTTTTCATGATCAGAAACTTGATTGATTATTCAAAATACATGATTCAGAGAAGCAATTTTGAGTTTTGGGATCAGCTCCTATTGTCCCAGTAGACTATATTCCATTGCTTTGAGATTCCGAAAATGGTTTTGTAAGTTATCCATTCAGAAATTTAAACAGTAGTCGCAATCTGAAGAACCAAAGAAGCTCCTTTCTGGATCTCTTTAAGTATCAATTTCTTTGTTTCCAAGAGGTTAAAACTCAACACCGAAGGATCAATTCTGAAACTATTTTCTTCGGTCATATACACAACACAGTCATAATTAATATTATAAGATAATGGATTATAAACAATCAAGTTTCAAATAATAGTTTTTTTCTTTAAACCAAAAAGGCTTTTATTCTCTAAATCCAAATGCAAAATAGATTAAGGCTTACGCAACGAACTGAAAACAATAGCATGAAATCGCAAAATCTCTAAGTTAATGTATTTGTGACAGGTTGGGGGATTTGTCGCAAATCTATGGCAGTTTTTGGCTTGATAATATTAGAAAAACCTTAGATGGCCTTCAATGGTAAGACCGGCAAAATTGAGTAAATATACCTCACTATAGTGTTTTATCGTGAGTAAATACTTGAGGTTTTTCTGGACGTATAGAATTATTACGGGGAACCTCTGCGAGTTATAATTAGATCTGGTCATCTAGAATATTTTTAAGATAATATCTCTGGCTAAACTAATCAGAGAAAAAAGTGCATTGAATTGAAAGTTAGAACTTTACACTCATGTGAATGGGGGGTACTATAATGTCTCAGGAAACAACTGGAATGAATTATTTGACGATGAGTGATGTCGTACTGGACGATAAAAGAGTACTTGTAAGGGTGGACTTTAACTCACCCATGGATGACAATGGAAACATACTGGACGACAAGAAAATTAAGAGTCATTTGCCTACGTTGCAGTCCCTGGAGCACTCAAAAGTGGTTCTGCTGTCTCATCAGGGTCGACCAGGAGATGAAGACTATACCCCCCTGGAAGCCCATGCAAAGCTGGCAACAGAGCTTTTGGGTCGAGAAGTAACCTACGAGGATGATATATTCAGCTCCTGCGCAAGGAATGCTATAAAATCCCTTGACCAGGGAGAGGTCCTGCTCCTTGAAAACACGCGCTTCAATGCTGAGGAGATCATGAACCGCCCTCCAGATAAACAGGCTAAAAGCCAGATGGTCAAGAAGTTGTATCCACTATTTGACCTCTTTATAAACGATGCTTTTTCAGTTTCTCATAGATCTCAGTGTTCTGTGGTAGGGTTTACAGAGGTCTTGCCTAGCGTTGCTGGCATGCTTATGGACAAGGAAATTACAGGTTTAGATAAAGCCTTGAAATGTCATGAGCATCCAGCAATCTTTGTATTGGGAGGAGCGAAAGCAAACGACTCCATAAAGGCAATTTCTACTATTCTCAAGCGGGATGGAGCTGATAAGATCCTTACCACCGGGGTAGTAGCTACGATATTTATGATGGCAATGAACATTGATGTAAGCGAAGTCAACAGGAAATTCATTGAAAATAAAAAATACATTGACCAGATTTCGATTGCTTCCAGGCTACTCAAGGAGTACTCAGGCAAGATCATCGTACCTCAGGATGTAGCGTTAAACAATGGTGGAGAACGTCAAGAAGTCGAAGTGGACAAGATTAAAAAAGGAAATCTTCCAATAGCTGATATTGGCCGCGAGACCATCGAAAATTATTCCAAATATCTTAAGGAAGCAAAGCTATGTGTTTTTCATGGTCCAACCGGTATTTTCGAGTTAGATAAGTTCAGGCTTGGCACGGATGAACTTCTTAAGGCTGCAACTCAAGCAAGCTATTCTGTCGCAGGAGGAGGGCATACCTTAGATGCTATAGATCAACTCGGCCTGGGATCTAAATTTTCCCATATAAGCATGGGTGGAGGTGCAAGTATAACCTATCTTTCTGGTGAGCCCTTGCCAGGAATCACGGCTCTGAAAAACAATACATTCAGGTACCATAAAGGTTAAAGGGTTCATACAAGCTGTCTTTTATATGTACGATTCAAGACCTTGAAGTGCAAAGAAAACATGAACTCTATCAAAGCATAGAAAAGTCAATTATATCTTTCAAATATCTGTCAATTCAAGCACGCCAATTCAAGTAGTTTGAAATTTTATGCCATTATTTCTGAATTCAACTGTGTGACTCAAACTTAAATTTCCTCAAAGAACTCCTTTGGTTACTTACTTTATTTCTTCAAAGAACTCCTTTGGTTACTTACTTTATTTCTTTAAAGAACTCCTTTGGTTACTTACTTTATTTCTTTAAAGAACTCCTTTGGTTACTTACTTTATTTCTTTAAAGAACTCCTTGATTACTTACTTTTTAGACAATTAATTGATGCAAAAGGCTTTGTATTCTATGACATTTTATTTATTTATATCCAAATGCAAATGACTCAGTGCCTACG
This sequence comes from Methanosarcina barkeri MS, assembly GCF_000970025.1. GTDB lineage: Archaea > Halobacteriota > Methanosarcinia > Methanosarcinales > Methanosarcinaceae > Methanosarcina > Methanosarcina barkeri. The sequence continues at coordinate 2,513,115 of NZ_CP009528.1, read as the reverse complement.
CGGTAAACTGAAATAAATAGCATGAGATATTTAAATTTTTTAATTATTGTATTGCAATAGTTTGCTCATGCTTTTTTGCTCTAAAATATACAAGTCCTAAAGACACGAGATTATTAAACTTATTGAAAGGGGGGGCGGCTTTAAATGAAAATGATGACACAGCAGAATCTCATCAATGCGTTTGGGGGAGAAAGTCAAGCATATATGAGGTATGTGCATTTTGCAAATCAAGCAGAGATAGAAAAACTTAGCAATGTGGCTCGGTTGTTTCGTGCAATCGCTCATGCGGAATATGTACATGCAGGAGACCATTATAAGGAGTTAAAACACCTCGAGGGGGGATTTGTCGCAAATAGTATGGCAGTTTTTGGACCGGGTGATACCAGGAAAAACCTTAAGCTGGCCATTGCTGGTGAGACATATGAGATAGAGGAAATGTATCCTGCATATATTGAAGTCGCAAAATTCCAGAAAGAAAAAAGTGCACAAAGAAGTTTTGAATGGTCCTGGGGTACTGAAAAAATGCATAAGATGATTTATGAAAAAGCTTTAGAATCGGTGAACTCAGGAAAAGACCCAGAATTAGGTCCTATTCAGGTTTGCGAGGTATGTGGATATACCCTTGAAGGAGATGCACCCGATGTATGTCCCATATGTGGTGCATTGAAAGAAAAATTTACAGCATTTGAATAAGAGCTTATCAGAAAAATCAAAATGACCATTCGAAAAGTTATACTTTGTCTAATACTTTGTCTGCAGGATCGATGCGGTTTGTTACATTATGCCGGTTTTATAAATTGCAGAACATGACACAATATCTTTCAGATAAGATCTGAGAGAGGATCTTAATTAGAATTTTCTGAACTGAACATGGAAGTTAGCAGTTAAACTGTGAACTCGATGTTGTTAACCTTCAACTGCCTGAGAAGCAAATTTGACCTTGCATCTATTGTGCCTGATTTTGGACATTGAGTGTGTAAGTCCTAAGATATGGAAATTAAAAGGATAGGATAACAATGGCTAAAGCAAAAATCGCGGTAAACGGTTACGGAACTATAGGAAAAAGGGTTGCAGACGCCGTTAGGGCTCAGGACGATATGGAAGTTGTCGGAATTTCCAAGACAAAACCGAATTATGAGGCAGCAGTGGCACATAAGCTAGGATATGATATATATGCTCCTGCTGAGAATGTTGAAACTTTTGAGAAAGCAGGAATGCCAGCAGCTGGAAGTATTGAAGAAATGCTGGAAAAAGCTGACCTGGTTGTGGACTGTACTCCAGGGGGAATTGGGGAAAAAAATAAGCCTATGTATGAGAAAATCGGGATAAAGGCAATCTGGCAGGGGGGCGAAAGTCATCCGCTTGCAGGTTTCTCCTTTAATGCGGAGAGTAATTACGAACAGGCTGTAGGCCGTGACCTTGTAAGAGTTGTCTCATGTAATACTACAGCACTTTGCAGGGCTATTTCAACTATAGACAGGGAATTCGGAGTAAATAAGGTGAGGGTAAGTCTCACAAGAAGAGCAGTCGATCCCAATGAAATTAAAAAAGGACCTGTTGATGCAATCGTACTTAACCCGATTAAACTTCCGTCTCACCATGGACCTGATGTACAGAGTGTGCTTCCACACATTAACATAACTACTGCAGCTATAAAAGTCCCGACGACTCTTATGCATGTGCATACTGTAAACATGGAAGTCAATAAGGATTGCACTGCAGAAGACGTTAAGAATATCTTTGGTTCTCAGTCCAGGATTCGTTTAGTAGGGCAGGGGATTACTTCAACAGCCGAGATAATTGAATTTGCGCGGGATATTGGACGCCCCAGACACGATATGTGGGAGCTCTGTATCTGGCCCGAATCCATTACAGTGACTGATAAAGAGCTTTACTTCTTCCATGCTGTCCATCAAGAATCGATTGTAGTTCCGGAAAATGTTGACGCTATAAGAGCTATGATGGAACTTGAAAGCGACGGTGCAAAGTCAATTGAAAAGACGAATAAGGCTATTGGACTGTATAACAAGTAAGGTTGTGGGGATCAAGGTATCTATGGAGATTAAGTTTTTAAGGACTCTGGAGGCTTCTGAAGATTTAATCTGAATCTCTTGAGTCCTATTATTACAATTCAGGAGAGTGTATTTGAAACCCACATTCAGCAGTAAAATTTCATGTTTCATAATTTTTCTTGTTATCGATGGTACATTCTGTATCGATTTATTAAATAAGTTGACCGGCTTTTATATACTCATTTCCTTTGATGATATATAAGTGATCATTGTCCTATAATTTGCATAAAGAACGAAAAGGAAAGGGGAGTTTGGCATGAGAAATACTGTTTTCAGGAATATAATGGTCGCAACCGACGGTTCGGAACGAGTAAGAAAAGCAATTTTTACAGCAGTTGAAGTTGCAAAACTAAGCGAGGCAAAGCTTTATGCTGTACATGTTATCGAACTGGGTGGTTATGATTCATTAATTCAGTCCAGAAGTAAAGAATGGAATGAGGCAATTAAAGACCAGCTCATAGCAGAAGGCAAGGACGCAACAAGTTATGTTGAGAATGTCGGAAGAGCTGCAAACGTTAAGGTCGAATCCGTAATTCTTGAAGGAAACCCTGCAGAAGAAATTGTCGATTTTGCAGAAGAAAACGACATTGGTCTTATCGTTATAGGCACACAAGGAAGAACTGGAGTCCATAGATTTTTGATCGGAAGTGTAGCTGAAAATGTGATTAGACAATCTAATGTAAGAGTACTTGTCGTAAGGGGAGAAGCTATTGAAAAGGGCAAATAATTTTTCTAAAAAAGTACTTGTCGTAAGGGGAGGAGCTATCGAAAAGGGCAAATAATTTTTCTGAAAAATTGTGAGTATGATGAAATAAAATAGACACATCAACTAAAATTATACGTTGTCTTTAGCCTCTTATAAATATGAAAACGAAGTTTCAGCAGACTGCAATCCAGAGTAGGTAAGGAAACTCAGCAGATGAGAGTGCCTGTTCTCACTAAACACACATGAAATTCTTTGAATAACATGCACAGCTAATGAAAGTACTTGTAGATGGCAGTATTTTCATGCTATAATAGTAAAATACATTTTTAGAAATTTATATTTTTTAATAGTTAATACATGAGTCCGCTAAATGATTAGTCTTTATAATTAAATGACACTTCTAAATAAAGTATACGACTTTTTAAAAATTTTTAAAGCCATGGACTATATTTATATATAACTGAAGTCTTGATAATTTGCGATGCTTCTTTTTGGACATATTGGGGTTACATTGGGAGTATTCTTCTTACTTGGGATTTTAATACCCCGGCTAAGGACTATTATAGATCCAAAATACTTAGCCATTGGAGCTCTTCTGCCCGACTTAATCGACAAACCTGTAGGAATGATTATCTTTGCTTCTACCTTTGCAAACGGACGTATCATATGTCATACTCTGTTATTCGTTCTTTCCCTATTCCTGATAGGTTTATACATATATGAAAAGAAAAAAGATATCAAAGTTCTTAGCCTTGCTTCAGGTTCTTTCTTCCATCTTATAGAAGATTATATGTGGACAAATCCCAGAACTTTATTCTGGCCTCTCTTTGGATTCGAATTCCCCAAATATCGGACGGACTTCAATGGAATTGAATACTTGACAAAACTGTTTGAAAAATCGTTTACATTTCATATTTCGCTCTCTTCTGTTCCTGAAATCTTGGGGATTGGAATACTAGTTCTTTTGGTTTTACACTGGTTGATAAAAGAATTTGGACAAAATAAGTTTTAACAATAAAATAGGCTATTAAACTGAAAATAGAAAAGAATCTTCAACTCATCCTGGACTAAGGTATACAGGACGAAGAAAATTCAGAAATAAATTAAAATATAATTTTTTGACTTTTATAGAAATTTATCAGGATAGCTATCATTTTTTATAAAATGTTACTGCTCTTCTAACCTTCAAACTTAATTTTTGCATCTTTTAAGATATAGAAATCGATCATAGCAACCTTTCGAGAAATCATCTTACAAAATACTCTGTAAATTACCTTTACCCTGTAAATTGCCTTTTTTATAAATGTCAAAAAATGGAGAACGTTTAATGAAAATCTGAATGCGGACTTCCTGATCAACAAATATTCTCTTTTTCCAAAGGTTGTCAAAAAAAGATAACTGGCTATGAAGGCTTGCAAAGGTTCACCTATAAACAATTTCATATATAAACATTACAAAATATAAACAATTTTACATATAAATATTTTAAAATACTAAGATGTCCAAAAATTTGTAGTTTCAAGACTTAACACTGTTAGTACAAATTGAGGATGATAAAATTGCGTAGTTAAGCGGTTCAGTCACTCAAGTCCTAATTATATAAAAACTGTAGCACGGAACTATAAGAACCGGTTTTTCGACTCAGATTTTAATGCTTAAAGAGGGATAGATATTGTTAAAAAAGTACAATTGTTTGACAAATAAGCCCAATAGGCACCTTGCCTTTTATTTATGCCTAGTGATACTTGTCTCTCTGGCCTCACTTGGCTGCCTGGAGGCTTCAGGGCCTGAAAAGGGTACATTAGAAGATACGCAGGAAAATACGTCAGAAAATACATTAAAAGTCCAGATCCTGTCCATTAATGACCTCCACGGTCAAATTGAACCGTCCACCGGCAAAGTGGTTACGGGTTATAATGAGACCGGAGCTCCCATATGCGTTGATTCCGGAGGCATGGAGTATCTGGCCACTCACATAAAGGAACTCAGCTCTGAGAACCCCAATACATTTGTGGTATCGGCAGGCGATTCTATGGGTGCCAGCCCGCTTCTCTCAGCCCTGTTCCAGGATGAACCGACAATAAAAGCTCTCAATATGATGGGGCTCGACTTTTCAGCCGTAGGCAACCATGATCTGGACGAGGGAATGGGCGAGCTCATGCGCATTCAGAATGGCAGCTACCAGCCGACAGATGGCAACCTGAGTAACTCCTCCTTTGAAGGAGCACATTTCCAGTTTCTGGCTGCAAATATAGTCAATGAGAGCACAAACGCCACAATATTCCCTGCCTATAACATTACCTACGTCCAGGGAGTTCCAATAGGGTTCATTGGAATTGCCCTAAAAGACACGCCATACATAGTGACTGCTTCCAAAGTGAAAGGGTTCAGGTTCCTGGACGAAGCCACGACCATTAATGAACAGGTCAAAAAGCTGAAGAGTATGGGCGTAAAAACCATAGTGGTGATCATCCATGACGGCGGTTCCCAAGAGGGACTATATAACGAGAGCCTGAACATGAGCGGCCCAATTTTAGATGTCATCAATGCCACCGACGACGAAGTAGATGTTTTCATCACTGGCCATACACATCAGGCTTACAATGCTGTTATTGACGGCCGTCTGGTAACAGAAGCCGGTTCGGCAGGTAATTTACTCACGGATATCGATCTGGTGATAAGCAACGAGACTTGTGATGTGATCGAGGAAAGGTCCAGAAATATCATAGTTTCCAGAGACATTACTGAAGACTCAGGAATAAGCGAGCTGATAGAGGAATATAAATCTCAGGTTGCGCCCCTTGCGGACCGGGTGATCTGTAACATCACAGAGAATATTACAAATACAGCCAGTGATTCAGGTGAATCTGCTCTGGGTGACGTCGTAGCCGATGCTCAGTTATATGCTACTTCTAACTTAAGCAATGGCGGTGCTGTTATAGCTTTCATGAACCCAGGCGGCATTCGCACAGACCTGGTATATGATCAAATTAGCGGTGGGGAACTGCAAGGTCAGGTTACTTATGGAGAGGCCTTCAGTGTCCAGCCTTTTGGAAACGATCTGGTCACAATGACCTTAAACGGCACTCAGATCGACGCTTTGCTGGAACAGCAATTCGACAACCCATCCCTTGGCAGTAAGCGAATATTGCAGGTTTCAAAGGGCTTTAGTTATACCTGGAACGAACGCGCTCCTACGGGCGAGAAAGTCGATATATCCAGTATAAAAATCAATGGAACTTCTATTGATCCGAGCAGCCCTTACCGCGTAACAATGAATGGATTTCTGGCTGATGGAGGAGATAATTTCTCTGTAATGAAAGAAGGGACCGATAGGATGGTAGGATCTCCAGATTTAGATGCCTTTGTCAATTACCTAGAGACCTTTTCTCCTCTGGCTCCCGGATCTGAGAATCGCATAGTTCTGGAAAAATAATGTATAGGGAAGAATATAGAAGAGTGAGATACCCATCCTTCAGTTTTCCCTGCCGGGATATTTTCCAGGATATTTTTTAACTGGCAGCTTCCTTCCCACCCTGAAGAAGGTGTCTGACGACAACTGGCAATCAAAGTTGTGGTAGTGAGCCCCGGTGCCGAGCAACGAGGTATCTGACTGAAATAGATCCAGCAAAGGAACCGGACTGGGAAGCATATCTTTTGCCGGGTCCCCACAGGTTCACTGCATAACTTCAAAGCAGAGTAGAGCTGCCAACAGGTACTATCATTCAGGGTTCATGACTATTCATAGGTGCTGTATTTCATCTTCAGAAACGAAAAGGCTTCCAGCGATAATTTTACCATATCACTGGCCTCTCACTTCCTGGTCTGTAGAGTTTATCCGAGGGCTTTACGTTTGGGAACGCCCTGTAAAACTCAGGCACGTTGAAAACCACTCCATTGACCCTGAACCTGGCTGGTGAATGAGTATCAGTCAGTGCTAACGTCCTTAGTGATTCGTCTGTGTCCGACTCCCTCCACACCTGGGTGAAGCTTAAAAAGAACCTCTGGTCTCCAGTGAATCCATCAATCATTTCCGGCTCCTCTTTCAATGAGAGCTTATAAGCGTGGTAGGCCACGGTCAATCCGCCAAAATCTGCTACGTTCTCAGGCAGAGTCAGGTTGCCGTTGACGTACAGGCCAGGCAAAATCTCGAACCTGTTATACTCGTCCACCAGAACCTCCGTGCTTTTGTTGAAGTTATCGGCATCTTCTGGTGTCCACCAATCCGTCAAATTTCCACTTGCATCGAACTTTCTGCCCTGGCTATCGAAATGGTGAGTCATCTCGTGTCCTATAATTGCACCTATGGCACCATAATTAACAGCGTCATCGGCATCCTTATTGAAGAAAGGAGGCTGAAGAATGCCTGCCGGGAAAACTATAATTATTTTATTGTAATCCGCATAGGCGTTAGTCTCCTGGGGATTCATCTCCCACAGCTTGCGATTTACAGGCTGACCTATTCTATCCAGACCGCTGGGTCCATGATGAAACTTGAATTTAGAAGCTCTGAGGACATTCATAACATATGAATCGTTTTTAAATTCAAGCTCTGAATAGTTCAGCCATTCATCTGGATAACCTACCTGTACATCCAGAACTTCAAGCTTTTTGAGAGCTTCTTTTTTGGTTTCAGACTCCATCCATGCCAGGTTTTGAATTCTCTCTCCGAAGGCCTTCTTCAGGTTGAATACCATATCCTGCATCCTGGCCCTGGAACCTTGGTCAAAATATCTATCTACATAGACGTGTCCTACGGCCTCGCCCATAGCCTCATTTTCCGCTTCAATAACCCTCTTCCACCTGGGCTTCATTTCTTGCTGACCATTGAGTTTTCTTCCATAAAAATCAAAGTGTTCCTCTTCTACGTCGGAGCTTAGGTAAGGTGACGTCCCTAAAATCAGCTTCCAGCGCAGGAAGGTCTTCCAATCAGCTATGTTCTCTTCCTGAAGGGCGCTGCTTAACTCTTTAAAGAAGGAAGGATTTCTGACGTTGACCTCGGCTACGTCCGGATAACCCAGAGAGACGAAGAGACAAGACCAGTTAATGCCTGGTGCAAAGGCCTGAAGCTCCTCAAGGCTCATCTTGTTATACGTTTTGACCTCATCGCGGTCTTCTACATTGGTAAAGGATGCATTGGCCAGCCGGGTCTCTATCCTCATCACAGTCCTGGCATTATTCTCAGCGACCTCTGGACTATCGCCAAGGAAGACAAACATCCTGGTAACATGAGTCAAATACTGTTCTCTGATTTTGATAGATTCATTGTCCTGTCTGAAATAGAAATCTCTATCCGGAAGGCCTAGCCCTCCCTGAGTAAGGGTAGCAATCATGATCTTGCTGTTCTTCTTGTCAGGTGCAGCATACATTGAAAAGAAAGGGTCCAGGCCGTACTCCATCATTTGTGTTGAGACTGACTGAAGATCGGAAGCACTGGAGGTATTGTCTATCATCTTCAGTTTGCCTTTGATTGGATCAAGATGCTGCTTTTCCAGAGTGAAATTATCCATTCCCATGCTGTAGAATGTGCCAATCTTCTGCTCGAGACTTCCATCAGGAACTGAGGTATTACTGGCTGCACTCTCCAAAATTCCGTTGACACGGTCATAAGTCCTGTCTTCTACTATTGCAAACTCTCCGTATCTGGACTTATCCATGGGTACAGGATGACTTTTTATCCAGTCTCCCTCAGCATATTCATAGAAGTCGTCTCCAGGTTTCACTGAGAGATTCATACTTTCGGGGTCGAAAGCTTTTTCCTTTTCTGAAGTGCTTGTGCTACTCAAAGTTTCGGAAGAACCCAAAGCTACAATCGTTAAAGCGTTAACCAGTACGATGCCAAAAGCGAACAGATTTATTACTCCCTTCTTCTCCATGTCCCCTCAACTCCTATCCTCAATTCCTATGGATTCTAATATTCCTATGGATTTTAATCCTGAAAGTACAGTTGCAAAAAAGGCTTATTTGAACTTTGTAGGAATCCTTAATCTTGCAGTTAGGATACATATTTAGAGTACAAAATCACACAGAATAGACGTTGTGATCAAGTTAATTACAAAACCTGCTTAGATACTGCTTTTTAACTGTAAGCTCACTATACCGCAACACATCCACAAGTCTTATTGCTCCCGTATAGAACATAATTATTCCCAGAATTATTTTAAACTACTTATACTAAAACTAGCCTTAATCCCAAATATAATGATTTTCTGAGTTCTTAAATTGAAAACATTGAAAATTATTAGAAAAACTTCATCTCAACTAAAAACAACAAGACGACGTATTTATAAACAAAGAATGATAATAGTAACTATTCAGGTATCCTTGTTAAGGCTACACAATTTTTCCTCGTACCTAGGAAAAATTGGATATAAAATGAGTTCTTTTTCTCCTTGATGAAACGCGAATAGATTCTTGCTCTATGTGCTTCAAGCCCTGAAGTTATTGCTTATATTATAAGTCTTGAGTCTCAAATTAAAGACCTCACTGAAAGATTGCAAGTTTTAGAATCTCGCTTAAATCAAAACAGTAGAAACAGCAGTAAACCTCCTTCTACTGACTATTTTTCCAAAGTAAAACCTAATCCCAAGAGTCTGCGTAAAAAGAGTGGTAAGAAACCTGGAGGTCAAGAAGGTCATTCAGGCACAACTCTTGAAATGGTTGATAATCCTGTGTAGATAATTGAACATTCTTTGAGTTACTGCAAAGAGTGTGGACATATTCTTGAGGATATTGAAGCTGAAGCTTATGAGAAAAGACAGATTTTTGATATTCCACCTGTAAATCTTACTGTTACGGAACATCGAAGTCAGATAAAAACCTGTACTAACTGTGGAAGATTAAATAAAGCTGATTTTCCAGAATCCGTAAAATATCCGGTTCAATATGGCCCTAATATTTCGTCCTCTGCAATTTACTTTAAAAATCACCATTTCATTCCTTACGAAAGGATTTCTGAATTGTTTCATGATGTAATGGGGATAAAAATCTGTTCTGCTACTATTATTAAAGCAGAAAGAGAATGTTTCCAGAATCTTGAAGAATTTGAAACCATAATTTGAGAAAAGGTACTAGCTTCTCCTGTTATCCATTGTGATGAAACTGGAATGAAAGTTCAAGGAAAAAGACATTGGCTTCATGTAGCTTCTACTGACAAATACACATGTTATTTTACTCATCCAAAAAGAGGATCAGAAGCTATTGATGCTATGGGAATTCTTCCCGAGTTTAAAGGGGTAGCAGTTCCTGATGGATGGAAACCTTACAACGGTTATAATTGTGATCATGCTCTTTGCAATGCTCATCTCCAAAGAGAACTTATTGGAATTGAGGAGAATTATAAACAGCAATGGACTAAAGATATGAATGAGCTGTTATCTGAAATGAAAAAGTATACTGATGAGTGTAAAGAGCAGGTTAAATATCTGGATTTTGAACAGGTTAAGGCATTAGAAAAGATGTTCAATGCTGTAATCGTGAAAGGAATTGAAGAAAATCCACCTTCTCTAAATCCTAAGAGACAAGGAAAACGTGGTATGCATCCAAAAACCAAAGCAAGGAATCTGCTTGATAGGTTTATAGAACATAAAGACAAGATCCTGAGCTTCCTGACAGACTTGAAAGTTCCGTTTGAGAATAATCAGGCAGAAAGAGATGTCAGGATGATGAAGCTACAGCAGAAAATATCAGGAACTTTCAAAACTGAACGAGGAGCGGAAGCTTTCTGCAGAATTAGAGCATATATTTCCACAATAAGAAAGAATGGTTTACCTGTTTTAGAGAGTATTCTCGCGGCGCTCAAAGGAGCGCCGCTAAATATAACTCTGAATAGTTACAAATTTACTCCATTTTCATCAGGCGTTGCCCCAAGAGGATGGGGATACCCTCTCTCGATAACATAGTGATACTTCTTTAAAGTCTTTTTGTAATCCGTGTATACTTCTCCTAACATTTTTTGGCTCTAGAAGCATGCCTGAAGTTCTGCAAATTGGAACTCAGATCAAACTATAACTCTGATAATCAAGTTTTATACCTGAAGTTTTGCAAACTATAACTCTGATAATCAAGTTTTATACCTGAAGTTTTGCAAACTGTAACTCAGATCAAACTGTAACTCCGATAATCAAGTTTTTCAGTCATTGACAAATTACCTGCTAACCTGTTTGCTTTATTTTTCTTCTTTTTAGCAAATAATTTTTGCTGTCTTTATCCATTCAGGCCCGCGAATAGAATCATTTTACGAAATTTTCTTTTCCAGATTCAGTGGAAGCGCGATAACTATTATTAAATCCAAAAGAGTATTCTCTTTATGTCCAAACAGCAGAGAGATTCGGCAACCGGCTATTTTCTAAAATAGCTGACGATATTGAAAATAAACGCTTTAAAAAGGCCTTTGAAGGTCTGGATAAAGCGGAAATAATCGCAAAGAAGATAAAACACCCTGCTATTTCATACCATGTCTTTTCTATGAGAGGGCTCGCTGAAGCCGAAAACGGTGAACCGGAATTAGCTCTTGGGTCTTACATTCCGGCTCTGAGAATCATAGGGAAACTGTTTTCTGAAGAACCTGCAAAAAAAGAATATCAATTGTTTGTAGACAATACTACTGCAGGAATAGGAAAAGCTCGTATTGACCTGAATGATGAAGAAAAAGCGACAAAATATATCGAAGCTGTAAGGCCCCACATTGAAAGGAACCTTCAGACATCAGGTTGGTAAAATCAGCTCTCTCCAAAAAGAACTGGAATATCAGTCACATTTTGTTTTTTGTCTCTTCATCAATTATCTGGTAAATCTCTTCAACTAAAGCAGCTTTTTCTTTAGAAGGCAAACCATCGTAAATATTTACATCCAATCTGGTAAGCTCAATTCCATATGATATTACTGGATTTACCAAGTTCTTCAAGGGTAGAATTCCAGCTTTCCTTTTGATCTTTAGTTTCCTGTACAGAAAGTTTGCCGTATCTGGTAATTACAGTATTCCCTTATATATGACTAAAAAAGACTAAAAAATAGTGATGATAACTTTATGGTTAAATACAGGATGAGAGCTTCTATTAAAGCTGCAATGATTACTGCTATAAAAGTAGATAAATTAAGTTCAATCAAGTTTATATAATTCAAAAGAAAAAAAAAGGTAAAGCAAAAGATAAACAACTTTATATTTCTTGATTTTTTCATCATAATAAATTCACATCCACATTAATAAATTCTCAGCATAGAAAAATTCATTTTTACCAGTCCCTTATTATTTTTAGTTTCAGGCTAAATCTTAGTTATTCTCTACAATAAAAGTTTCAGAACTATTTCCCATGATCAGAAACCCGATTGATATCAGAATTCAAGATTGAAAGAACGAATTTTGAGTGTTGGATTAAGATTGGTTATAGAATGGTGAGCCTCGTAATTTCCATTTTGGTCGCACGATAAATAAACCTTGACGTAATAGTTCTGAACAGTTAAGCCATTGCCATTGTACTCAAAACCATAATGGAAATTCCCCTGAGCATAAATTTCTGCAGTGCTACTGGAAATTTGATGCGTACCTGTTTCCCAATTAGAAATTTGCCAGAGATTGAAAGGCATATTATGTACGTACCATGAATCATAAAAATAAGGCTGTACAGATTTGTGATTATACTCAAAATATCCTTGTGTGCAAACAGTAAACAATTTCCAGCCAAGCCAATTATATTCACTTACGGAAGATGTTAGAGGAGGTGCATAAAGCGAATCAGTTCCAGAGTGTGGATTAATTTCGCTTTTTGTATTAATTAGTTGAGTATTATTGTTCACTTTTAAGTTATCAATTGAAAAATAACCTCGATCTGTAAAAGTTATGTTTGATCCATCTTTTAGTTGATATGTCCTTGAACTATTTATGCCTGAAGCAGTAGCGTTCTCTGATATTGAAATCTTATCTTTGTTTGCTTTACAATAATTCGCAATCACATCGTCTGTGGATGAGTTTTTTGTATTGGAATTTAGAGCATCAATTAGACCTTGCTCCAGTTCAGAAGGTTTATCACTTACTTTTGATGCTTCCTATGCCATTACAGCCGGTACTAAAGCAATACTCAAGAAAACCATTACTGCAAATATTGCGCCTACTCTAGTTTTACTCATTGCCATTATTTTTTCTCCTGTTTAGCACCCAGGAGGCAGAATAGGCAAGCTTAAATATACACACAGGTAACATGGTCACTACCCCTTAGGACGTGTTTTATGAAGTTTGGATGATACTGGAAATACTCTTGAACTCCATAAACTCCTTTTTATTAATTTATTATATATTCTATGCCCTAATCATCTAACAATACCATTTTCTAACTACTTTTTAATTATGAATTATTACTTGATCTCTGATTGTTGGATGAATTTGCCATAAAATTTATATTTATCCGTATGTGCTCAAACTGCCGCAAGTAAACCCCTATGTTTCAATAAAAAGTTAATGATTCTTATTTGAAAACCGCATATGTTAATTGGTTAACATCTATTCCATGATGTGGTGCAAATATCTGATGGGAAAATCTTCCATAGTTAAAAACGTCAGAGATTTTTAATGCAGTACTGAAGCTATTTAACTGGAATGGGCAAATTCATCTATACATTCATCTGTACATTCATCTGTACTTCATCTGTACATTCATCTGTACATTCATCTGTACATTCATCTGTACATTCATCTGTACATTCATCTCTGCATTCCCGATATTTTTCAGCTATTTTGGAATCTCAAAGAAAAATTTTCTGTGCTCACAATAAATACCTTCTGGAGCTTAAAACCGTTCGGAGGATCTCTTCCCCGCCCGTTTTTTCTAATTTGAGATCAGAAGGCTTTTCTATTATCTCAAGGTTGAGGGGCAGATATCTCTGTATTTCCTTTAAGAGCTGGGCGTCTCCGCTCATAACGATGCAGTCTACGGGGGAGTTTTCTTCGAGGGTTTTATTCAGGACTTCGAAGACTTTGTCCATGTGGTGTGCGATATCTTCTTCCCGAAGGCGTTCGAAGCGGCGCTGACTAAAGCCTCCTTTACTGTGCTTTTCCTTTACGCTACTGCGGATAAGCTCCTCAGTATCGAAAACCTGTGCATCGGGAGTAAAACCTATGAAAGATTCGCCGGCGTGCAGGACAAGGACAAGCATGCGGTAGTCCTTACTTAAGATCTCTTCAAGCACAGAGACCTCAAAACTGTCCCCAAGCTCCCAGGTTGGGAAAGTGATAGGAAAAGGAGGAGCTATAGCTTCACAGACCATGCGGTGAAAATCATAAAAAAGTACAAGGCCGGTCTCAGGCTCAAGCCTGTCAAGAAGGATACGGTTTTCCTCTTCCACGCGCTCAAGAACCTTTTCACTTATCACACCTGAGAGTCGGGTGCCCTGAGGCAGGTAAGCGGTCAGCAGGTCTCCTGCAGTAGTTTGGATGGACTTGAGTTTGGAGAGGTAAGCCTGAACGGCTTGCGGGCTCAGAGTTTCAATTCCCCGAAACTTCAATTTACCCTGAGATTCAGCTCTTATTGTTTCGAGCTCGTGGGAAAGAGTTCGGGTGCGAATACGTTCCTGGTTTAAAAGAGCCTCAGCGTCCTGCCTGTCCGAAACCGCCTGCCTTGCGAGAATTTCTTTTTTTTCAAGCTGGTTTTTTGCACTCTGCAAATCAAGTTCCAGTTTAGCAATCTGTGAATTGAGCTTATCGATTTCAAGTTCGAGTTGCCCTTTTCCTGAAATTTTCCCTAGAAATGTGCTTAAGCCATTTTTCGTAACTTCAGAAGCTTCTTTTTTTGCTTTTTTGTCGTTAATCTATTTCCCTCACACACTGTTAGTTTTAACTCAGATATCGGATTATTTTTAACTCAGATATTGGATTAATAAAATAATAACTCTCTATAAAGTTTATTTATTAATTAATTTTAATCCTTATTATTTCGAAAGTTTTAATAATATCGTATTGAATGTCACTTTGTTTTCAGGATCATTTTCTGAAAAGCAAGCTGATTTAAGAGATTATTGCCCATCTTATAACCTTGTAGATCCCTCCGCTGCCTGAATGAGAACCCAATTGAAAGGCTTTTAAATCCAGACGGGCAGAAGGGTCCTAACCAGGAAAGCCCCGGTCAAAGTGACCGGATTGAGTAGATGAAATGGATAAAGAAAATAAGCAAAAGGCCACTAGGTCCAGAGCCGAAAAGTTCCATCCCACACTCTGGATCCAGGGGCAAAAGAGCTCTTTCCTTGCCGGAAAAACCATAGTTCTTGGTGTTACGGGAAGTATTGGAGCGGTCAGGGTAGTTGAACTTGCAAGAGAGCTGATAAGAAACGGGGCTGAAGTCCATGCTGTTATGACAGAGGCTGCCACGCGTATTCTGCACCCTGATGCCCTGCACTATGCAACGGGAAATCCAGCAATTACCGAACTTGGAGGCAGGGTCGAGCATGTGGAGTTCTGCGGACTTAAAGGCAGGGCCGACCTTCTCCTTATAGCTCCTGCAACCGCAAATACCATAGGAAAAATCGCATGCGGAATAGATGATACTCCTGTTACCTCGTTTGCAACAACTGCCCTTGGCTCTGGTGTGCCTGTGATGGTTGTTCCTGCAATGCATGAATCAATGTTCAGGCATCCGGCTGTTGTTGAGAATCTGGAAAAATTGAAAAGCTGGGGAATCTCTATTGTGGGCCCCAGACTTGAAGAAGGCGTTGCAAAAATTGCGGCAAATGAGGAAATTGTGCTCAAGGTAGAAAGGGCTCTCGGAAACAAAAACCTTGAAAATCGAAAGATAATTATCACAAGTGGCTCTACTGCCGAAAGCCTGGACCCCATCCGAATTATCACGAACCGGGCTTCAGGTAAAACCGGCAGAGAACTCGCCCTTGAAGCTTATCGCAATGGAGCTGATGTAACCCTGGTTCATCGGGATCGGCTTGGGGTTGCAGGAATCAGAGAGATTTTTGTAGAGAGTGCCGCCGACATGACCGATGCTGTACTCTCAGAACTTGAAAAAGAGTACGATGTTCTTATCAGTTCGGCAGCAATTGCAGACTATACAGCCGAGCCTTCTCCCGAAAAGATAAAATCGGGAGGAGAACTTACCTTAAGACTGAAGCCCACCCGCAAATTGATTAAAGAATGCCGTCAAAGGTATCCTGACCTCGTGATTATAGGTTTCAAAGCTGAAACCGAAATTGAAAAAGACGAACTTCTCAGAAGGGCAGCTTCAACCCTTAAAACTTCAAAACTGGACCTGATTGCAGCAAACGACGTCGCGAAAGGCGGAATGGGCACTGAGAAGAATGAATTGTACCTGCTTGGACGGGAAAAAAGCGAACCAAGGCACGTAAGTGGAAATAAGCGCAAACTTGCAGCCTTTATCCTTGAAGAGGTAGCCGATCTGTTAAAGTAAAAAATCTGCTGCAAAGTATCCCAGAGTATTTCACAAAAATCCGGAAGCATTTTGCAAAGTATCCTGCAAAACACGAACGAACTTTGAAAAAATGATTAAAGTGGCAAAAAGGCGTTTTCTATGTATACATATGAGAGTGAAGGAGCAGACATTCAGGCAAAAGCCTATGCTCCGGGACACATCACAGGTTTTTTCCAGATTCACGAGCATGAAAACCCTCATCGTAAGGGTTCTACAGGCTGCGGAATCGTCCTGAATGGAGGCGTAACCACCGAAGTAAAGATCGGGAGATCTGTAGAAAAAACCGAAGTTTTTCTTAATGGAAAAAGAGTTGAAGGCAGAACTACTCGGACTGTCGCAGAGATGATGACTGAACTGCCTGTAAGAATAAAAAGCTGGGCAGAAATCCCAACAGGATGCGGATTTGGAGCTTCAGGTGCAGGAGCTCTCGGGACAGCCTATGCCCTGAACAATGCACTTTCCCTGAATCAGACCATAAAAAGCCTGACTGAATATGCCCATGTGGCTGAGGTCGTCAATTGCAGCGGACTTGGGGATATTGCTGCCCAGTCCAGCGGTGGAGTCGTGATCAGACTGCAGCCTGGCGGGCCCGAATTCGGGCTTGTGGACGGGATCCCGGCTCCCGAAGCCAGGGTTTTCTGTATTGTACTTGGTGAGATTTCTACCGGGTCGGTCCTGAGGGATGAAGCTGCATCCTCAAGAATTAACAGCGCAGGAAAAGAAGCTATGTCCGAGCTGCTTAAAAAGCCCACTCTTGAGAACTTCATGCAGCAGTCAAAAGCGTTTGCCAGTAAAACAGGCCTTATGAGCAGCCGGGCAAAAGATGTGATCGAAGCTGCAAACTCAAATGGTGGGCTAGCTTCTCAGGCAATGCTTGGGGATACGGTTTTCGCAATTGCCCCTTACTCCCAGCAGTTCCGTCTCTACGAAGCCCTCCAGGAATTTGGGGAAGTGCTGGAATACGGCATAAGCACCTGCGTGCCAAGACTGATGAACGAATGAGTTCGAGCAGAACATATTTTGAATGTGCCAGGAAAATAAAAAAATACTTGCAGAAAATTGCTGCGTAATTAATTTCCTTGTAACTACTCTCCTTATAACTTAAAGAGAGTTAAAATAATGTATAAATCGAAAATTGGGATCAAATAGTAATTATATAATTCAGATTACTCATTTTAGTGTTTTATTTGAGTGTTCTGAACTAATTAAGTAGTTTATGTTAAAACTGTTACTCAAGCAGTTTATGTAAAACTGATGAAACTCATTTACGGATTAAGTTCATACATAAAAAAAGATACTGGAAAGTCAATTAAAAGAAAGTCAATTAAAATAAGGTAAGCGACCGATATGACCGAGATACCCAAAGACCACCCGAGGTATGAGTCCCTGCTAGCCCGTGAAAAGGTTGCAGCCGGGGTAAAAATGGGAATGACAAGTATTCAGGGGCTGATTTCCCAGGGAAGAGGCGAAAGCTTTGATTACCTTATAGGCGAGCGAAGCACCAAGTCTGCTCTGTATGCTGAAAGAGCAGCAGTTGCTGCCCTGCTACTGGCAAAAAATCCTGTAATTTCCGTAAACGGTAATGCTGCAGCTCTCGCTCCTGACAAAATTGTAGCCCTTGCAGATGTTACAGGAGCAAAGCTCGAGGTCAATCTTTTTCACAGGACTGAAACAAGGATCCACCTTATAATAGAACAGCTCAAAGCTAATGGGGCTTCTGAGGTGCTTGGGAAAAATCCGGATGCAAGCCTTGAACTCTCTCACGCCAGGCGGCTGGTAGAAAGCCGGGGGATATATTCTGCAGACGTAGTGCTTGTCCCTCTGGAAGACGGAGATCGTTGTGAAAAACTCGTAGAAATGGGAAAAACTGTTATAGCTATTGACCTGAACCCTCTCTCACGGACTTCAAAGATGTCTACAATCTCGATAGTTGACAACCTTACCCGTGCACTTGAAAACATGATCAAGTTCGGGATGGAACTGAAAAAGGAGAGAAATGAAGAACTTGTGAAATTAATCACAACTTATGATAATAAAAAAGTCCTTTTAGATGCTATTTCTGAAATCCAGGAACACCTTAAAGCTATGACTGTAGAATTGGAACAATGAATATGGACCTTATAGAAAAAACGAGGGAATTTGTAGCTACTTTTCTTGAAGGTGAGCCAAGTTCCCATGATATGTCCCATATAAACCGGGTAGAAGCCCTTTGCCTGGAAATCCAAAAAGAAGAAGGGGGAGATCTTCTCATACTTCAGCTTGCAGCTCTCCTCCACGATGTCGGCGTAATTAAGGAACATGAAGAAGGCGGGGACCATGCCGTATATAGTGCCGACATCGCTTCTGAATTTCTTTCGAGAACAGGGCTTGGAAAAGAGGTTATTGAAGCTGTTACTGGTTGTATCCGGACACACCGTTTCAGTGCAGGGGAAAAGCCGGATTGTCTCGAAGCTCAAATTTTGCAGGACGCCGATCGGATTGATGCCCTTGGAGCAGTTGGGATCTTCAGAGCTGTTCTTTCGATGGGAGCTCTCAGGATGTTAAAGCATACAACAGGAATGGATAAGGGAAGTTCAAAAAGAACCGTGTATATTGAAGACCCTATTGAGGGCTTTAACGAATATATGCAGTACAAACCTTTCACAATTCCTGAAAAGTTGAACACTGAAACTGCAAAAAAGATTGCCAAGGAAAGACTGAAAATCATGCGCCTTTACCTGAAGATTCTTAATAACGAAGCAGGAAACAGTAAAAAGGATTTATAAAAAGGCACCCTCTTCAAATTGTATGGAGAAACGTTATATACTGAAATAATTTTATAAGTTCAAAAATAATTTGTTTTATCACAAAATTATTACTTTTCAGAATATGAACTCGGTTCTATCAGTTCTATATTACTTTTTTATGAACCTTCACCCTCATACAGACAGACTAAGCCTCTCAATAATCCAAAACCCGGAATAAAGTTATTTGTACTCGGTTTGTCTTCCCTGTTTTATCCCAAACTTTTTTCGCTTTTTAATTTTATTATCTTGATTATATATCGTATACATCTGACCCACTATTTTACTTCAACTTCTAATTGTTTTATTTTACATGATTATTTTACAATACCAAAATGAAATTTATAATACCAATACATGCGTCTTCGGTTAAGGAATTTTCTTGCCTGAAAGCTATCGATTTTGCATTAGGAGCCGTCTTAAATTTTGGTCTATTTACGTGAAATCGATACCCTATTCCAGCTCATAATTTATTAAAATATTTGACAAATGTCGAAGAAATGGACGCAATTCATCACGATTCCTCACTTAACCGAAGACGCATGAATACCAAAATGAAATTTATAATACCAATATGAAATTTATAATACCAAAATGAAATTGGAACTTACTTAACATTTAACTTTTTGCGCTGTCTGTTGTTGTATCGTGTATTAAACTTTCAAATGATTTTGAATCTGATAAATTATTTCAGGATACAACATATTATTCTATCGTTTTGTTTTTATTAATAATCAGTGTTTTTATTAATAATCAGCCTTCGAGTTTTTCTTTCTTGCCATATCCTCCTCCTCCCGGCGTTTCGATCACAAAAAGCTCGCCGGCCTTCAGTTCAACTTCGGCCTGGCCTCCAATTTCAAGAACATTGCCGTCCCTGCGGACAATTGCGTTTCTTCCGCATCTTGCGGGCATTCCTCCTTTGAGCCCAAAAGGCGGGAATTTCCTGTGGCTTGAAAGAATGGCAGCATTCATATCTTTCAGGAACCTGAGCTTTCGGACAACCCCATTTCCCCCTCTAAATTTACCGTCTCCGCCACTTCCTTCCCTGGTGGAAAATTCCTCAAGCAAAACCGGGAACCTCGTTTCAAGAATTTCAGGGTCTGTGATCCTGGAGTTGGTCATGTGCGTATGCACGGCATCTGTTCCTGAAAAACCCGAGCCTGCTCCTGAACCTCCGCAAATGGTCTCATAATACTGGAAATCGGTATTCCCGAAAGTGAAATTATTCATTGTACCCTGGGAAGCCGCAAGCGTGCCAAGAGCTCCGAAAAGAGCATCAACAATGTACTGCGAAGTTTCAACGTTACCTGCAACAACGGCAGCAGGTGGTTCTGGTCTTACAGGGAACCCTCAGGAATAATAATTTCAAGCGGTCTCAGGCAGCCTGCGTTTAGGGGAATATCACTTTTTACAAGCGTCCTGAAGGCGTAAAGTACAGCAGCTATGCAAACCGATGAAGGAGCATTGAAATTATTTGAGAGTTGTGGAGAAGTACCTGTAAAATCAATTATGGCGCTTCGGTTTTTACGGTCAATCGTAACCTTCACTTTAATTACGTTCCCATCATCGAGTGCATAAGTAAATTCCCCGTCTTTAAGCCTGTCAATAACCCTTCTGACCTCTTCCTCGGCATTGTCCTGCACATGTCCCATGTAAGCTTCAACCGTTTCAAGGGAAAATTCTTCAACCATCCTGTGCAGTTCGGATAAGCCTTTTTCATTTGCTGCGACCTGTGCTCGGATGTCCGCAAGGTTCTGGTCAGGGTTTCTTGCAGGGTATTTTCCCGAGTCCAGCCATGCCTTTAGCCTTTCTTCACAGAAATGGCCCTGTTCTACGATTTTCATGCCCTTGCTCAATACCCCTTCTTCAGCAATTGTCCTGCTGTTCGGAGGCATAGACCCTGGGCTGATCCCTCCAACATCGGCATGATGACCTCTTGAAGCCAGATAGAATAAAATTTCCCCGGAGTTTCCAAACATTGGAGTAACAACCGTGATATCAGGGAGATGGGTTCCTCCGTGGTAAGGGGAATTGATCAAATATACATCTCCGGCATGCATCTCCTGCAACTGCGTCCGGATAAGTGCTTTTACGCATTCTCCCATTGAACCCAGATGCACAGGGATATGGGGAGCATTTGCTACCAGGTTCCCCTGACTGTCAAAAAGTGCACAAGAAAAATCCAGTCTCTCCTTTATGTTTACCGAATGAGCTGTGTTCTGCAGAGTAAAACCCATCTGTTCGGCAACTGACATGAATCTGTTATTGAAAATCTCGAGCATTACAGGATCAACATTAGTTCCTATAGCTGCACGGACCGAGAGCGGAATTTTCCTTTTAAGGAAAAGGTGGTTGCGTTCAGTAATCGTGCCTTCCCAGCCGGGTTCGAGCACAATGGTTGTGTTTTTTTCTATGAGCACCGCCGGGCCGCTTACATGGGTTCCGGGCTTGAGCTCATCCCTCTGAAAAACAGGGGTATCATGAAACTTGCCATTACTGTACATTCGCACTGCAACGACAGGAGAGAAAACAGGATTCTCTTCCTTTTCCAGCACAGGGTCCAGAACCCTCTCATTGATTCCGATGGTCTCTACGGAAACTGCTTCAACAACCATGGCTTTGCCTTCCATTACAAACCCGAAGCGCTTCCTGTGGGCTTCCTCAAAACCCTTCCGGAGACTAGCCGTATCCGCAAAATCAATAACAAGCTGCGTATCCGAACCTGCATAACGTATATGTACCTTATAAAGTGCAGTAATTTTGGCTTCCTGCACGCCCTGTTCGAGCATGAGCAGGCGACCTTCATGCTCAAGCCCGGAAAACACTGTTTTCAAACTCTCTACCAGCATGTCCGAGAGCTCGCTGCCTATATAGCGCTCTTTAATAAGCCTCTGATCTGCAAGTCCCATGCCATATGCCGAAAGCACACCTGCAAACGGATGAATGAAAATGCTTTTGATCCCAAGGCTGTCTGCAACCCTGCAGGCGTGCTGAGCAGCAGCTCCTCCGAAGCAGCAGAGGGTATATTCTTTTATGTTGTATCCTCTCTGGACAGAGATTTTCTTGATAGCATTTGCCATATTCTCGACCGCAACCGAAAGGAAGCCTTCGGCTACCTGCTCAGGTGTCCAGATATTGCCTTCGGTTTTGCCTTCGGTTTTATCTTTGTCTGAAACCTTCTCTGCAAGCTCTTCGAATTTCCTGCGTACAAGTTCGGAGTCAAGGGGCTGGTCAGCATTGGGCCCAAAGATTCTGGGGAAAAACCCAGGCTGTAGTTTTCCAAGCATGACATTGCAGTCAGTAACCGTAAGAGGTCCTCCTTTTCGGTAACATGCCGGCCCAGGGTCCGAACCAGCCGAATCCGGACCTACTCTGAACCTGCCTCCCTCATAATGAAGTATGGAACCTCCGCCTGCTGCAACCGTATGGATACGCATCATAGGCGAACGCAGGCGTACTCCTGCAATCTCGGTTTCAAGGCTTCGCTCATATTCCCCGCTGTACTGGGCTACATCAGTAGATGTGCCTCCCATATCGAAAGTGATTATTTTTCTTGCCCCTGCCATTTCCGAAGTTGCAACTGCTCCAACGATCCCACCGGCAGGACCTGACAGAATACAGTCCTTGCCCTGAAAAGTTTCCGCGTCCGTAAGTCCTCCGCTGGACTGCATGAACATAAGCCTGGGACTTCTTTTAGCTTCGTTCTCTTTTCCGTCCCCGCTATATTCTCTGCTATCTTTTTCTGTCCCATCTCCAATTTTTCTTTCTGACCCATCGTCGCTATCTTTTTTTGTCCTATCTCCGTTTTCTTTTTCGATTTCATCCCCGCTTTCTTTCCCTTTCCTTTCTTCCTCGAGGGATTCCTGTACCATATTAACGTACCTGCGGAGCACAGGAGAGAGATATGCATCCACTACGGTTGTTTCCCCCCTGCTTACGAGTTTAATTAACGGGCTTGCCTGATGGGAAAGAGACACCTGCGTAAAACCGATTTTTCTGGCAAGTCTGCCAAGTTTGAGTTCATGCTCAGGATACCTGTACGCATGCATAAGTACGATTGCAGCCGAGCGAATCCCGGCTTTGAAAGCTGCTTCAAGTGCTTTTTTTGCGTTTTCAAGGTCAAGAGGCACAAGCTCTTTTCCATCGGCTCCGACCCTTCCGGAAACCTCGATAACCTTTTCATAAAGCTGTTCCGGAAGTTCGATCTTCTGAGCAAAAATATCCGGGCGGTTCTGGTATCCGATTCTTAAAGCATCCCCGAACCCTCTATTTATAACAAGTACAGTTCGTTCCCCTTTCCGCTCTAGAAGAGCATTTGTGCCGACTGTTGTTCCCATTTTCACGGATTCTATGATTTCAGCAGGTAGAGGTGCGTTTCCGGGCAGCCCGAGAATCTGCCGGATGCCGTGCATAGCTGCATCTTTATAGTGACACGGATCGTCGGAAAGAAGCTTGTGAGTAATCAGTTTTCCATCAGGGCTGCGGGCTACGATATCAGTAAACGTGCCTCCGCGGTCTATCCAGAATTGCCATCCGGCTTTGGGGGACATGAAGAGAATAATTGTAAAGGTTGTATTAATTGTTTATTGGATGTGAGGTTTGAGCTTGAATTTCATGAAATCGGAACTTATTTTCAAAATGACTGCAGAGATTTGTATCCCTATAGGGAGTTTTCATTAACTTGATTTAATATTACACATTTAATGTCATGTGTTTTCTTTATTTACTACTTATAGCTTCTTGAATTTCTTTCGCTTTTGACAAGTTTCTTTCTGCTATTAAGTCACCAGAAGTAACTTTTAGCATCTCAGCTAGTATTTTTTGTTCTAATAATTATCTGGTTTCAATAACAGAATTAGGAATTACTTCTCGAGAAGTAAAAACTTTACTTAACATTTCCATTAAATACTCATCATTATGCCAGTTTACCATCTTTCTGTTTTTGAGACCTTCATTAAAGCTGCGTATAATACGGAAAGTAAATATGTATGCTGAATTATACAAGCTCCATAGATATTCCCCAAGAAATTGTCTACATTCTAGCACACTATTAAAAATTGGTTTAAGATTATCACGATTTACAGGTTCTAATTTATGGTTTTCATGTAGCTGTTGAGGACCGGATTCAGGAAAAGGAAAAACATATATGGTTTCTACGTATGCAATTAAATTTCTTTGTTTTAACATATTTTACCATAATTTCTCATAGCAATGATTCTTCTTTCTTGAGAAACTTGGTAGACTGAAGAATAAGATTCGAGTATCGATTTGAATATTGAGTGTTCACGACTAATTTCAGAACTTAGCTTTTCTAACTTTATATTTTCTTTTGCTGTTAATTCAATAACCATTTTTTCTAACTTTTCCTTTTCTTCCGCTTTCCATTTTATTTCTAATTTATTAGCAATTCTGTCTCCACTGTATTTAATAACAAGCACAGTTATTGCAATCCATCCACCCAATTTAACAATTATTTGAGATATTGTCGAATACAGATTTAAATTCTGGATACTAGATATTGCTGAGAAATTCATAAATAATTAAATAAATTACTCCACTAAAACTTATCGGCAATATTGAAAATCAATTGTGATGTTTACTAATAATTCTGAAAAGGGAATTTTGAAATAAGCTCTTAAAGGAGTTTTAAGATAGGATCATCTAAATAAATTAGTTTTACTGACTTCTTTCAATTAACTTGTTGAAATAAGTTCTTTGTTATATGCATCTTATTAAGTCGAATACCCCGCTAGCTTGCTGCGGGGATGGAAAACTTCCCCGGTAACCGTTGATGATAATATGATTTATCAGTTCCATTTTTCGGTTGTTAACTTCCGCTCAAACTAAATTGCTTAGGGTTATCGTCTTCCTTAACGGAATTTTGCGCCAGCGTAACTTTGATTTCTAATTTGGTTTTTTTGCCTTCACCCAAGCTCGAAAGTTGTGACCCCGTAAACCTTTTCAAGGTTTATATCAGGCTCTTCCCGGCTGTACATCCGGATAGTTTTGAACATTACAGTCATTCCATATTTATTTGCAATTTCCATTGCTTTTTTGTTTGGTTCCGGAACATCAAGATATATGACTTCTTCCGGAACAGAGGCCTTGAGAGCCAGAAATATTTCTTCTGCCGTTATCGTGTCATCGGCAAAAAGAGGGCCTATTTTGTATCCGCTCTGGCACTTCCTTATAACGCCGTATCCTTTCAGCTTTCCTGATTCAACGGCTGCAAAGGCGTAAGAATCAGGTTGTTTAATCCATTTTTCCAGAAAAGTAGACCTTGGAGCCGGAAACATTTCCCTGTCGTACTCAAGCAGGCTTTTAAATGAGACGTCTGAGATTTTCACAAGCCCATCCAGAACTTTTCCTCCTCCAATTCCTTCAAAACGCAGGTTGCTGTAAAAGGACTTGAACTTCATAAACTCCTGGTACTTCTTTTCGTTTTCCAATACTCCATCAAGTCCTATATTCCTGTTTTCCAGATGTTCCAGGGATTTTTCAGTTAATTTCGTCCCAATTCCTTTTTCCCTGAATTCGGGTTTAACCACATAGAGACCAAAAAAACTAAAGAAATCGTCATATGCGACAGCAGAGGCACAGCCTATGGGATCTCCTTCAACTTCTGCAATAAAAAAACCTTCAGGGTCAGTTTCATAAAAAATTTCCCCGTCATGGATGCCAGGGTTCCATCCTTCGCCGGTTGCCATTTGGATAGCAAATTCGGCTTCATCGCGCCTCATTTTCCGGATTTTTAGCCCTTTTATCTCTGTATGACTTTTTCCCATGTATTATTGTACTTTTGTATTGTATTTATATTTCGTTGTACTTTTGTATTCTCGTATTATGGCTCAGGAGATAAACATGTTTCAATCGCTTTTCTCGGAATCAGACTTGTAGGCTTTGTATCCAGCCTCTTTGAGCAGTTTTGGAATAAGGCGAACGGCATTAAAGTCATTAATTCGAGTATCAGGTGGAAGCTTGTTCCACGGAACAATAAATGGGCTAGTTTTATTAACAAAGTCCTTTTTGCCTTCTTTATAGGTCCATCCCTGCATGATCTTTTGCCAGACCCAGCGGTCATGTTCTCTTTTTGCCATTGTTTCAATCTCTTTTTCTGTTAGAGTTAATTCTCTTTGCTCTTCATCCTGTTGAATGCGTCGAGTACTGTAGTGAATCCAACTGAGTTTTTCAGGAATCTTTTTTATATTGTCAAAATTAGCCTCCTTGATATCTTCTGGCAGATCTTCAAATTTAACTAAGGACGGGTTCGTTTCACGGTTTTCTCCTTTAAGCTGTCTCTCTTGAACATATTTTTCATGAAGATCCCTGGCAAGACGATTAATAATTTCTGGATCGCTAATTTCCTCAACATTTTTCATGCGGTAGATTTCATATCCAGCCTTTTTGAGTATTGGAGGAATTGTGTAGACCAATTCCCGAAACCTATCTTTTTCTTTTTCTTCAAGTTGATCATAATTCTTAGATTGTAACATAGAATTATTGAAGGTTTTACCCTCACTACTGTCTGATAATTGTCGAAGTCTTTTATTGCGGCACAGTCGTCCATATTCAAGCCTGGCAAATGTCTCAATTTCATCACCAGTGATATCTGGTATATGTGGTGTTTTGCCTGTGATCTTTCTGATGCCATTATTGATAGCCCAAAGTTTGTTGGGAATATCCTCAGCAGCATCTTTAAGTTCCTCAAAAGAAGCGTCTTTATCTAATTTTGTTATCTTGCCTTTCCGAGGACTCACCTTATTTTCACACATAGATGTATCCATAGCTGCGGCCACGGACTCTACAATTGAATTTTCCTTTTTGAGAAAGGAAGTCTCTTTGGGGTCAGGAAGATCTCGCAGCAGGAGCATCGACTGATACCGTTCTTTTTCTGTCAAAAAAAAGAATTCATCTGCATCCACATGCATATCAAGCTGTTTCTTAACTGGAAGAGCTGAAAGATCAAAACGTTTTTTACCTGCCAGACGGCTCATTTCGATAACAGCGGTCATAGAACGAGCACCGTGCTTATACCTGGTCACGTTTAGCAATGCCCGTAGGACGCCATCGTCAATACTTAGTTCTCTTTTGGAGTTAAAAAGACTGGTGGCTCTCTGGTCATTTTCAAGCATTACTCTCAATAATTGTGCTCTTCGGATAATGAATGCGTCATCATCATCTTCCTTTGAGGGCTGGCGGTTGGGTCCCATAACATTGATAAAGCCTCGGAGTCTACTAACAAAATCAGGCCCTTTTGCATTTCGAAACTCTTTATCCTTATCTTCGGTTTCCTGTACAGAGTTTTGATCAGTCTTATTGTCTTCAGATGAAACAACAATGGGGGTTGAGCCATTGCCATGGGAGTTTTGAACGAAATCCTCGAATGTATATCTTGTTCCACCAGCAAACACAAAGATGGCATTTCCAATAGGATGTATCGAATCGCCTTCTTTGAACTCGCCATCCTGCATAGGCGCCAGGAAGTATTTCAGCCATCCTAACGGCTGACCATTACAATCCGAATCGAATTCATCGAAAAATACAAATGGCACCTTGCCTGAAAGAGCGAGGTCCCGTATTTTATGAAATGCGTTAACCATATCTTGATAGTCACCAAACTGGGAAACATTGAAAGATATGCTTTCGAGTAGGTCCCTATTTGTATCGATACATTTGGCTATTTGCTTGACACCAAAGGATTTGCCAGAGCCAGGGGGTCCAAATACAGCAAAACAAAGAGGATTTTTTGGTTTTTGATTCTTAAGAAATTCAATTATCAGTTCCTTGATTGAACTATAACTTTCAATCTCAGCACGATCAATAGTTTTAATATCACCAAATTTACAAATAGGTACATTTTCCAATCCGTTTGCTTTTCCTTTTAGGACAATCTCCCGTGCAACAAGTTGTCGGATATTATGGGTGTTATGATCAAGAATTCGCCAGAAATTGGGATCTGGATTTTTAAGATTAGTAGGCAGTTCTATAGAACTACAGGAATAAGTATGTTTAACACTTCCTTCCGAAATCTCTTTTAGCTTCGGGTATTCAAGAGCATCATGGCTTTCAGATCCATTATTCTTTTTGTACCCGATCTCAAGGAGTGAACGTGAATTAGCAAGTCCTTTCTGGATTCCAGTTATAAGTCCATAGAAACCTTCTTTTGCGAGTTGTTTAACAAGTGTTGCAGTAAAAATCGACGTCAGACCTATCATATTGCCATTAATATTTGATGCAAAAGAGTCTTCAAGTAAACATGGATCAAAAATAACGAAAGCTTCATCTTCTCTTTCCTTTACTCTACGGTAAAGAACAGCTCCATCAGTACCAAATAATACTACTAAATAAGGACATTGATGCAATGACTTAAGTGGATCTGATCTGTTTAGCTCATATACTAAGTCTTTCGCAGTACGATCCCAGGATAGGGATTTGCTTATATGGATTCCTGCTGTTCTTCGAAGATCACTTGCATTTATAATTACAATCAGATTTTTTGGATGCATTTCGTTAACTTTCTTCCAAAGACTGCCATCAAGAAGAGGAAGACTCATCTTATATATCACAATCGAGTCCTCGACAGATTCTAAGTCCTTAGGCCACAAATTTTCCATCTTACGAAATCCGTTTCCTGCATCGTCAAGTACAATGATTTCGGCATTGACTTTCTTTGATACCAGTGACAACATCCATGGGGGTGGTTTGTTCTCTGAAGGACCAATATATCCTGAGAACTCTTTTATACGTAAAATTTCAGTCTTTTTATCACCTGAAGTTTTGAAGTTATCCAGCATAGCATTGGAGTGGATTATTTCTTCCGGTGAAAAATTACGTAACTTTTTTTCTGGTAACTCTGACCCCGTCACGGTGGCTAATATTTCCTCTTCTTCAATTGACTGTTTAATAAAACTGGTCAGTAACGCTGCTCCGCCAGGGAGTACATCTGCATGGGATGCGTCATGTAAACGCCAGTTCTCACCTTCATCACGGGCTTTGACAGGATACATAAACCAATCAACAGTTACGTCTCCAGCTACCACAATTTTAGATTCCTTTTTTGTCATCGGAAGTTTTTCCTTTTGATCTGTCTTTCTTTTATATATTTGATCGTAGTTTTTAAAGAATAAATAAGTTTATGTTTTAATTTCAACAGAAAAGTAGATTCACCTCTTTTAATAATTAAGTACTCGAGTGGAAAAATAACATTAAAGCTGTTGTCTCAAAAAACGATTTGTGTTGCAACTGAGAAAATTAGTCAACTATATCATCATTTAAAATTAATTTTAGGCAGATTATCAATAAACATTAACATTGCTTGTTTCCGTTTGGAATATTTGAAATTTAAGACCCAACGTGCATAATAGGTTATGTCAGTTGCCGACAAATTAAGTGACTCTTCGTACGATAGAAGGAATGAGATATGAGTTCTGAGAACGATCCGAATAATTTACTTTATGAGGCAATAACCGCACCGAAGAAGAAATTAGCATTTTTTGTTGGTGCAGGAGTATCTATTGAGTCTGGACTGAAAAATTTTAAAGATTTCAGTAAGCAATTCCTCTGCAGTATTGGTCCAGACACTTGGACTCATACAAAGAATAAAGATATTGATTTAATAACCGAGAGATTGAGGCCTGAAGTATTGCTTCAGGTGATTCAGCAGGTACACGGCAATAACTCTCTCAAATTTTATAACTCATTAGATTCTGGAATACCTAACTATAATCACTACTTTTTGGCTTTGGCTTTGCTCAAGGGGCATTGTGTATTTACGACAAACGTTGACACATTGATTGAGAAAGCTTGCGAAAACATAGGAATTGCATGTCAGCCAATATTTTATGAGAAACATTATCGAGAATTCCTTAAGAAACAGCCGACAGACTTTAGTTCACATTTATTTAAGCTTCATGGTTCTATCGAGCCGAATAAAGCAGGGTTGTCGAAATATAAATCGATCCGTTTTACTCTTAATAGAGTTGGACTTGGACTTGGTGAAAGCACAGCAAAAGTGTTGTCTACTTGTTTGCAAGAACGAGATTTCATCTTCCTTGGTTACAGCGGAAATGACCATTTCAGTGTACATCCTGAATTGCTGAAGACAGATTCAGACCAAAAAGTATATTGGTTCAAGTTTCTACCTGAGACTACGTTAAAGTACACTTCTAGTTCCAGTGATTTTCAGAGTCAGAGGAATAATCTGCTAAAAGAAGCATCAAAAAACTTGTCGGCTGCAAAATGGGAAGATATTTCATTGAGAGAAGTTCTCATAAAACGAGAGCCACGCTCTTTTCTTGTCGAAGGTAACAGCAGTTCCGCCATAAAAAATATCCTCACAGAATTAGTTAGTTCTGATGAGTCCCCAGAGTACCTAAAGTTGAATAGTAAATTAGAGAGTTTTCAAGCAGATCTTAATAGCCTTAAACGTGAGAGAAAGTCTTCTCTTTCCTGGGTTGAAAATATTACCGATTTCAAGCGTCATCTATGTGCAGCAATGTTATGGATTAGAGTGCGTAACTTAACAAATGCTAATCTAGAATTAAAATACGCTGATGAGTGCGCTAAAGATGATAAAGAGAAGGCTGAAGTAGAAAGATTGCGTGCTACAACTTACTCGATCACCCGTAGAAGTGATGAGGAAAAACCTAGCAAAGAAGATCTTCTGAAGGCTATGGAAAAGTTTCGGAGTCAAGGAGATCTTGTGGCAATGGTTGAAGCACATCTTGAACTGGCAAATATTCTCCGAATCGATCGGAATTTTGACATTGCCCTGGACGAACTTGATAAAATTGAACAAGAATTAGTGAAGATAAAGTCTGAATTACAGAAGCAAAAGAGGGCTTACGATTATCCTCGATTAATGGCTTATCTACTTTTTCTTCGGGGGCTAGTCTATGGATTGGGACGAAAAGGAATATTCAAAGATAAAATTAAGGGAATCGAATGTTGCTATAAAGCTTCTGATTTCGCATCTCGTGCTGGAGATATAGCTAGAAAAGCATCCATTCTCAACGCACAGGGTTTGATTATTTCTCAACTTGCAGAGAGGACTGATAGTATGTTTCAAGAAGCAGAAAAATCGTTGAATGAAGCTTTAGCCCTCCATGCTAGAATTGGAGACCCACGTAGTTGTTTTCAGCAGTCACGTAATTTACTTCTGGTTCATCGTTTGCGTTTGCTCCACAGCAAATCAAAAGTCCGGGATCATTGGTTGGATGTAGCATGGGAAGAATCAAATAGAACTCGAGATTATCTCAAACAAGTAAAAGTTGGCAGTGGTGAACCTACAAGGGACAAAATTGAACTTCGTTTCCGCAGAGCTCAACTACTGGGGTTTAAAAAAGAAATATATAAAGCTAATAAGGAATTCAAAAAAGTCTTAGGTTACTGGGCAAAGAAAAAGGAATCGCATCAACAGGCTCGTGTTTGGCAGGATCTTCTTTCTTTGGCCGAGAATCAAGAGGAAATTCAAAATTGTTTGTCCAATTTGCTTAATATCATAGAATCACTTTTTCAGTCTGAAGATGAACAAGATAAGTACAAAAACGATCGACTTCGTCTTGAAAATATAATGGATATGCTCATTGATGCGTATGATAAAGCATATGAAATTAGTGATCGAAAGAGCCTAAATAGAATAATAAACTTGGGATCTCAAGGAGAGAAAATCGCTAAGAACATTGGCGATGATAATCTCATTTGTTGCTTTAAAATTTATAATTCAATCCCCATCCATAGTTTAATCCCTCTAGAGGAAGTGCCATATCCTCAGATGAAGAGTACTCGTGGATAACTGGAAACATTTTCGGATCTTTGAGCATCATTTGAGCTATCAAAGTCCAATAGACCCAATGTCGAGGAAGTGGTGATAGAGGATGGTTATCATTTCCTTTTGAAGGTACATTAAGCCATTCATGTAAATTGAAGTGATAAAATCCGCACTGCACTATTTCTGGCGGTGCTGGACGAAGTCCAGATCCATTAGTTCTATCTACTCCGCAAAATAAGATGACCAACTCTCCAGTAGTTCCCCATCGTGATCGAAAGTAAGGCCTTTCCAGCCAAGCAGCAAATCGTAAACCTGAAGGAGATGATAAACCGGTTTCTTCTTTTAGTTCTCGTAGAGCGGCATGACTGGGCAATTCACCCGGTTCAACCCCTCCTCCAGGAAGATTCCACGGAGTACCTCCGTCAGCGTCCATGGCATATTGTCCCGTTTTAACCAGCAAAACGTCATTTATGGATGGGTCAAAGACTGCTATGAATATACCCATTCCCCATTGCTTTTCCGAGCAATATTTACGTGCCAGGGAATCTATTTCATAAATGCTCATGGAGTTGTTTAGAAAAAGATTTGCCATATAGTAACCCTCGTATCTACTAATTATCTAAATTTTCCTTCGCATATGTGATCCAATGGAACTGCATAATTAGTCCATGCCTCATCGGTTAAGCGTTAGACAATTGATTCTCTATATGTTTTTATATAATTAATCCAATATTCGTGTATCTATGTTGCCTCGTTCCCCCTTACTCTTGAAGACTCTCTTCGGGAAATGTTTCCCAAAGATTGGTTAAGGCAAACTGCCAAAGAACCCGGTCTTATAAAATGTGAACGTAAAATTGACCCTGTCAGGTTGTCTCAAAACTCGATCCATTTCTACTATTGGATAATTGGCATTGTTGGGGTTAAATATAAATCAGAAATTATTCTGAAATTCAGGTATATATTTACCTTAAAGTCTAATTTTTTAATCCATTTGTAGAACCAAATGTAGCTTCTAGGATGTTATCATTCAGGACAGTACAATTGTTCGTCTTCACTCCTCTTTAGCAGACAAGTTTCCAGCAGCAAGATCAAGAACAGTAGTCGCAGGCATAAAAGTAGGAGTTATGGTAAGTGCAGTTGCTAACGGACCTAGAACCGTTGCTCTGTACTCTGAAAAAACAGCTGAGATAAAGACATTAAAAATAGGTCCCCGGATCAAAGACCGTATTCTGCTTGTTGATCTTGGTTTTTACAAAACTCAAATGTTTGCAAGAGTTGAAGAAAATGGGGGATATTTTGTTTCAAGAATAAGGAAGAATATGGATCCTATTGTTTTGTTTCAATCGATGAAGGAATACCAAAAACAAAGTGCAAAGATTTCATGGAGAAAACTGGTAGTGAATGCATCAAACAACCTTCTAGAAAATATATTGATATAGTTATAAAAATAGTATTCAAAAGAAGAGCGTATAAAGGCAAGCAAAAGCAGGATGAGATGTCTGTACGTCTTGTTGCGGTATATAATAGCGAGGACAAAAAGCATCACATATACATCACAAATATTCAGAAAGATGGTTTGAATGCAAAAGACATCGCAAAATTGTATGGGTAAGATGGGATGTATAACTGCTGTTAAGGAGTTAAAAAGCAAATACGCTCTTGAAGTTCTTGAAACAAAGAATGTACAGTGATTGAGGCTCTAATCTGAACAGCAATATTGGCTCTAATCTGGACAGCAATATTAACACTAATAGTTAGCAGTCTGGACAGCAATATTAACACTAATAGTTAGCAGAAAAATATATTTTCTTGTAAGAAACTCAACAGCTCATCCTGAAAAAATGGCTCAATATACGCATTTATGTTGGAGCACAATATTTGCAGAGAATGCAGCAAATTTATTGACAGTAATCCTTCAGAGATGTGGAATTGAAAGAACTTTTGAAACTATAATGAGTGTATATGAAAGTCAAGCATTGGATCCACATGTAAACAGAGAAAGATTCAGACAAGAATGGTTTGAATAAGAAGTGATAGATTGGACTCAAAAAAGAGTACCAGGAGAAGGAAATAAATCCTTAACCAATGACAAATGAAAATTTCTCTGATAAATCAAGTGTGTAAAAAGGGTTTTGAAGGGATATTTAATATCTGTCCGCGTGAGACAAATTTTGGGATAAAACATATCCTTTTGCTATCAGCAAAAAAGATATTAATGGCTTCTTATGAATTCTTCTTTGCTGATAACAAAAAGGATTAATATTATTTAACCAAATTGTAAGCCCATTCGATCCATTCACAGAGGCATTGTAAATCCTCTTTCTCGACGGTAGCACCGCACCAGATGCGCAAACCCGAAGGTGCATCTCGGTAAGAACCGATGTCATAAGCAACTTTTTCATTCTCAAGCGTTTTAATCAGTGCTTTAAGCTTTTCGTCGGGTAAATCAACTTTAAAGCAGACACTGGTACTGGATCTTATCTCTTTTGTTTCCGCTAAAAAATGGATCCAGTTATTTTTAGCAACAAATGCCTCAAAGACCGCCAGATTTTCATTTGTCCGCTGGATAAGTTTTTTAAGCCCTCCGATAGACTCTGCCCATTTCATTGTGGCCAGCCAATCTTCATTAGCCAGCATGGATGGGGTATTAATAGTAGAGCCTTCAAAAATCCCCTTATTCAGTTTACCACCTTTGGTCATTCGGAAAATCTTGGGTAATGGCCAGGCAGGAGTATAACTTTCTAATCGCTGAACAGCCCGCGGAGACAAAATCAGCATCCCGTGTGCACCTTCCCCACCTAAAACCTTCTGCCATGAGAATGTAATGACATCCAATTTATGGAAGGGTATGTCCATAGCAAATACAGCAGAAGTGGCATCGCAAAGCGTGAGCCCTTCCCGGTCATCAGGAATCCAGTCGCCATTAGGTACTTTGACTCCGCTTGTAGTCCCATTCCAGACAAAGACTACATCATTCTTGAAATCGACCTTCTTTAAATCTGGTAATTTCCCGTATTCTGCCTCAAAAACTCGGGTATCTTTTAATTTTAACTGTTTAGTGATGTCGGTTGCCCATCCTTTACTGAAAGATTCCCAAACCAGGACATCAACCCCGCGACACCCCAGCATAGACCACAAGCACATTTCAAAAGCGCCTGTATCGGAAGCCGGTACAATACCTACCAGATAATCATCAGGAAGTCCAAGCATATCTCTTGTTCTTTTAATTGCTTCAGCTAATTTTTCCTTGCCAGGTTTGCTCCGGTGTGACCGGCCAAAAGGTGTATCCTTCAGCTCTTCAACAGAATAACCTGGATGTTTGGCGCAAGGCCCAGAAGAAAAACAAGGATTATTAGGAACTCGTGTTGGTTTCATTTTATCTTTTCCTTTTTTGGCACTGTTAAGACTTAGGGGGATAAGAAATTTTCCAGTTACAGACGAACATGTAATATAGTCATCCCCGAAGACTTAACAGTGTACCTTTTATTTATCTTTTCGTGCCACTTTTACATGGTCAAAACCGATGTTTGTAGTCAACAAAAAAGTGCCTATATATTTCTATAGTTTTTTTGCATTTGATGAAAGGTAATCGACCAATTAACCTGTATCTTCCTTTTTTATTCTTTTTCTTCAAGTCCTTAAATCCTGGCTTTTTGGCAAAATTTATACATTGCTGGGGCGAAATAAATCCCCATGAAAAAATACTCGGGGATTATTATTGACGCCGTTTCCAGGCGGCAGTTCAAAGGAGAAATTACCGTTGAAAACGGAAAGATTATTAGTGTCGAAGAAAAGGAACACGATAACGAGCAGTACATCCTGCCCGGTCTTGTGGACGCCCACGTGCATATAGAAAGCTCCATGACCGTGCCTTCAGTTTTTGCCCGGATGGCTGTTGCAAAAGGAACGGTTGCAGTTGTCAGCGATCCCCATGAGATTGCAAATGTTATGGGGGAAGAGGGCATTGAGTTTATGCTTGAAGATGCAAAAAGATCCCCTCTGAAAGTCTATTTTGGAGTTCCCTCGTGTGTGCCAGCCACACCTTTTGAATCCTCAGGAGCAGCACTTGATGCAGAAGCTGTTGACCGCCTGCTGGTAAAAGATGATCTGTGTTACCTTTCCGAGATGATGAATTTCCCAGGTGTGATTTTAGGATTCCCAGACGTAATGGCGAAACTGGAATCCGCAAAAAAGTACGGCAAAATTATAGACGGTCATGCTCCCGGCCTGAGGGGAGCAGATCTTCAGAAATACATCGCTGCAGGGATTTCAACAGACCATGAGTGCTTCGAATACGAAGAAGCTGTTGAGAAAATAAATCTCGGGATGAAGATCCTCATAAGAGAAGGAAGTTCAGCCAGGAATTTTGAAACTCTGTACAAATTGATAGATGAATATCCCGAATCGGTTATGCTCTGCACCGATGATTCCCATCCTGATACTCTGATATATGAGGGACATATCGATAAGCTTCTCAGGCGCGGGCAGGAAGAAGGACTTGATATTTATAACCTCATAAGGGCAGCGGTTATCAATCCTGTGGAACATTACGGACTTAATGTCGGAATGCTGCGCGAGGGAGATCCTGCCGATTTTATTATTGTTGACGACCTGAAAGTGTTCAATGTGCTGAAGACCTTTATTGACGGAAATTGCGTTTACGATGACGGAAAGGTTCTTTTTTCAGTTGAAAAAGCTCCTGCAAAAAACGTATTTAACAGAAGCAAAATTTCAATTGACGATGTAAAACTGGCTGTGCCTGCTTCCGGGAGTAACGGGGAACAAATGAAAAAAATCCGGGTAATAGTTGCCCAGGATGGAGAACTGGTCACAGGTCAGGAATTGGCACTTCCAAAAGTAGAAAACGGAAATTTGGTTTCAGATCCTGCCAGGGATATTTTGAAAATGGTTGTTCTGAGCAGGTATGCCGATGACCCTGTCCAGATCGGTTTCATTAAGAACATAGGCCTGAAAAAAGGAGCTATTGCAAGCAGCATTGCTCACGACAGTCATAATATAATTGCAGTCGGAGCAACGGACGAGGATATAGTTGAAGCCGTCAACAGGCTGGTCGAAAACCAGGGGGGAATCGTTGTCGGGACCAAAGAAAATCTTATTGATCTTCCACTGGAGGTTTCAGGCCTTATGAGCACTCTGGATGGAAAAGAAGTGGCTTCAAGTTACGAACAGTTAAATGAAGAAGCCCGGAAACTGGGAACCTCGCTTATGTCACCTTTTATGACACTTTCATTTATGTCGCTTCTGGTAATTCCTGAACTTAAATTGGGAGATAAAGGCCTGTTTGATGTGACGAAATTCGAATTTGTTGAGCTTTTTGCGGGTGAATAAGGAAAAAGCAGGAGAAAGGTCTGACAGAGAATTATTTTATCTTCATCAACTATTTCTTTATTAGCTATTTATTCAATTTATTACCTTTTTATTCTGTTTTTTAGCTACTCATTTGATCTTATTATTTTTTTCAGCTATCTATTTTGCTTTTCCTGCTATTGATTCTACTTTTTCAGCTATCGATTATACTTTTCCAGCTATCGATTATACTTTTTCAGCTATCTATTATACTTTTCTAGCTATCGATTATACTTTTTCAGCTATCGATTATACCTTCTCAGTTTTTCGGTTATTTCTTCTGCTTTTTCAGTTGTTTCGGTCCTTATCCACAATTTTTAAAACATCAACATTTGATGTAGTCTGAATCAGATAGAACTGCTTACTTACAGACGCGGTTTTCCTTGCTGCGGTTTCCATACAGAGCATGAGAATTTTTACGGCATCCTGAAAAGTGCTCTTCTTCGTCCAGTTGTCTTTGAAGCATTTATTGGCTACCTGCTTCGTAAAATCATTTCCGAGAACGATCAGGTTGCTTCCCTTTGCGTGTGAGGTTAAGGTAATCTCGGAATCTTTGAACTCGGCAATTGCGTAGTTTCCGGCTGAGGCGTACAGCCTTCTTTTTTTGATGACCCCGCATACAATTGAGGATACTTCTCCTATTAAAATGCCGTCTCTTTCCGATATCTTACTTTTGCAGTCCATAACAGTTATGCCGACCCCGAATTCTCGGGCTTTTTTTGCGAGCTCATCATCCGTGACTATTGTCCCGTTGTAAAGCTCTTTTTCAAGTTTCTCTCTGTTCGATTTATCTCCGTCGAATGTAATTTCCCGCAGGTCTCCGGTCATTACAGCACCGTTTTTTCCGATAAAAGCTATAACAAGGGTCATTCTAATCTGCTCCAGAACCTCTATTTAAAAATCTTCTGCCTTTTTAAGGAATCTTCTGTCTTATAAGACGTTTGTGTTTTTGAGTCACTTCTGCTGTTTCTTGTCTCACATCTTCCGTGATATCTTGTGGTTATATCAAAATTAATTCCCTAGTATCCGGGTCTTCTATAGTTCAGAACAGCGCACAAATATTATTCTTTGTATTATGCTTATTCTTTACATTGTGCTTATTCTTTACATTGTGCTTATTCTTTACATTGTGCTTATTCTTTACATTGTGCTTATTCTTTGTATTGCGTTATTCTTTGTATTATGCTTATTCTTTACATTGTGCTTATTCTCTTTGTATTGCGTTATTCTCTTTGTATTACG
Source organism: Methanosarcina barkeri MS (assembly GCF_000970025.1). GTDB lineage: Archaea > Halobacteriota > Methanosarcinia > Methanosarcinales > Methanosarcinaceae > Methanosarcina > Methanosarcina barkeri. The sequence continues at coordinate 2,474,755 of NZ_CP009528.1, read as the reverse complement.
TTATTCTTTGTATTGCGTTGTTCTCTTTGTATTGCGTTGTTCTCTTTGTATTACGTTATTCTTTGTATTGCGTTATTCTTTGTATTATGCTTATTCTTTACATTGTGCTTATTCTCTTTGTATTGCGTTATTCTCTTTGTATTACGTTATTCTTTGTATTGCGTTGTTCTCTTTGTATTGCGTTGTTCTCTTTGTATTACGTTATTCTTTGTATTGTGCCTCGCTTTGTCAGGATAGCCTAGCAGGTCAAGCATGAGAGGGTCATTTTCAGAAAAATGTAATAAATAAAAAAATTTAGATTTAGACTCAGAGCTAAGATTTCTTTTTTGACAAACTTTAAATATTATAATATGTTATATGGATCTAACATATGTTAAATAAATCTAACTAAATGTTGTGTATATCTAATAAAATGTTATTAATATCTAATAACATGTTGTAACTAAGGAACAATACCCTGGTAGTGTTAAATAAAATAGACTCAACCAGGCTACGCTTATTAAAACTAAGATTATTCAAAGGGATAACTATGAAAAATATCAAAAAGATATATATGTACAAGCTTGCTTTAGGAGTTATTATTCTGCTTGCCGGGATAATAGCAGCAATTTGTTATAAAAATGAAGCTTCAGTTTCAAGTTTTTTAATCATCATGGGGCTAGTCCTCTTTGTTCTGACAGCCTTTAGGCTCTTCAGGCAGGGTGACCTTCCAGACAGAGATGAAAGGACAAAAAAACTAGCAGCTTATGGAATTACTTATTCCTGGCTTCTGACATTGGTACTCATTTCAGTGCTCTATTTGGCAAACTACTTCAAACTGGTTGAATTTACTGCTGGAAGCGTGCTTGGTATACTTCTTATCTTCATGGCTATTTCAGCAAATATTTTCAGGTGGTATTTCATGCAAAAAAGTGATGTTGAATAAAGACATCTGAGGTTACATAATGAAAACAAGGATCAAGGAGTTCCGAGCCAGGCATGATCTTACTCAGGAAGCCCTTGCAAAAATGGTAGGAGTCAGGAGAGAAACCATTGTTTTTCTTGAAAAAGGAAAATACAACCCCTCATTAAAACTTGCATACCGGATCTCAAGATGCCTGGACACCACAATCGATGAGTTATTTGTTTTTGAAGATACGGATTTTGAATAAGCTCCTAAAAAACACTCATGTTTACAATATATTTAATAATATTTGTATTTTTTCTTTAATTTACTTTTATATTTTACCTTATTCTCTTATATATATACCCGATATTTTAAATAATATTCAAAAAAGAGTAAACTTTTAAATATGTAATTATTATTAGTTTAGTAGGTTTTACAGGAGAAAATATGGAAAATATACTTATATCGTTTCAGAATGTCTGGAAAATTTATCAAATGGGAGAAGTTCAGGTCAATGCCCTGAAATCTGTGAACGTGAGATTCCGAAAAGGAGAGTTTGTTGCAATAGTCGGGCCCTCTGGAAGCGGAAAGTCCACAATGATGAACTTGGTGGGCTGCTTGGATACTCCTACAAAAGGTCAGATTTTCCTGAAAGGACGAAATATAGCCCGCCTTGAAGAATCGGATCTTGCAGCCCTGAGAGGCAGGACAATTGGATTTGTTTTCCAGCAGTATAACCTGATTCCTGGCATGACGGCTCTTGAAAATGTGCTTTTACCCCTGGAAATCCAGGAAATTGATGATCGGGTGGCAGAAAGACGGGCAAAGAAAACGCTTGCGCTCCTGGGGCTTTCGGATAAAATTCAGCATAAGCCTTCTCAACTTTCGGGTGGCCAGCAACAAAGAGTCTCGATTGCAAGAGCTCTCGCCTGCAACCCTGAAATCATCCTTGCAGATGAGCCAACAGGGGCTCTGGACAGTGTTACCGGAAAAGAATTGTTGGGAATTCTATACAGGCTCTGGAAAGAAGAAGGTAAAACAATAGTTATGGTTACGCACGATCTGCACCTTGCAAAATACGCAAGCAGGCAAATCGAACTGAAGGATGGAAAAATCATCAGGGATGATATGAATGAGGAAAAACTTGACCCAGAAACTCAACACAAGATGCTGGAGGCCGAAACCTGAGAGAGAAAACTATGGAATGTTTAGAACAAATTAAATTATATTCAAGTTAGGTTCAGATTATTTCAAGTTAGGTTCAGATTATTTCAAGTTAGGTTCAGATTATTTCAGGTTAAGTTTCGAGTATTTCAGGTTAAGTTTCGAGTATTTCAGATTATCAGGATTATATCGGTACTTAAATCATACCAAACAAACTCTATTCGGACCATATGTGCCCGATAAAGCTTTTTTGGACTTCCTTTAATTATAAAATAAGTAAAAAATGAGGAATTGAGATGGGTTTTAAACTTAAAGGTTTTATTTGCTTGCTTTTGCTACTCTCTTCATGCGTTCAACCTGTCCTGGCTGAGGATAGTTCTGAAAATGATAGTACTTCTATTAGTTCGGGCCTTGATAAAGGCTTAACTCTCGACCTGCTCAACCAGGATCCAGATCCGGTAAAACCAGGAGAAGTCCTTGAAATTAGGCTTTCGATCCAGAATACGGGATATGAGGACCTGGAGAATTGTGTTATTGAAATCAAGCCAGAGTATCCTTTCAAAGCTCTTAGCGGTGAGACACTTGTAAAAAATATAGGTACTCTAGGAAAACGCTATGAAGATACCCGTCAGAAGGTCGTAAAATTTAAGTTCGGGCTTGAAAATAACGTCAATGAAGGCAAATATCCTCTGAAAGTGTACATCTACACAACTAAAGATAATAGCAGGCTTACTCTTACAAAAGAATTTGACATAGAAGTTGATAGCGAATCAAACGCTGAAATCGAATACATCAGCGTCGAAAAAATGGTCCCAGGACAGAAAACCAATCTTGTCTTCGGCATAAAAAATGTGGGAAACTCTCCCCTGAAGAACGCGATGTTTTCCTGGGATTGTACTAATGACGTAATCCTGCCTGTGGGCTCAAGCAATGTTAAGCACATTAACCTGATTGACATCGGAGACACTGCCAATGTCAGCTTTGAAGTCCTGACAAACGTCAATACAAAGCCAGGCCTTTATAAGATGGACATGGTGCTCACCTATGATGATATTGAAGAACTTCAGACTATCACGGAAGCGGGCACTGTCGAAAACCAGAAGCGAAAAGAAATCAAAAGCAAGGCAGGAATCTATATCGGAGGCACAACGGATTTCGATATCGCGTTCATGGAAAGAAGCCCGACCGGAGATTATACTTTCACGGTTTCGAACATCGGAAACAACGCGGCAAACTCAGTCAAAATCTCTGTTCCCGGACAGGCAAACTGGACTGTTGCGGACGGTAGCAGTAACTCAGTAGTTCTTGGGAACCTGCAAAAGGGAGACAATACAATTGCCGATTTCAGTCTGAAGCCGGCAGCAATGGAAAAAGAACTCCCTATAAAATTTGAAATTACCTACACCTCAAATGACGGGATCAGGCAGACTGTGGAAAGAGAGCTATCCCTTTATTCCTCGTCTTTTACCCCATTAGCCGAGTCTGATGAATCGGGCGGGGGTAATTCCAGCTCACTGAAATATATCGGATTAGCTATACTCGTCTGTATAGCAGGCGCTGTTATCTATAAAAAGCGTCAAAAGAAGATAAAAATGAAGAATGCACAGGAAGATGAACTTAACGAAATAAAGTTCGATGACCCGGACAGGTAAATCAGAAGAACGCGGAAAATGGAGTCTGTGTTCCATGAAACCGGGAAAAATTTTAAAAATTGCCTTTAGTATGGTCAAAGCCAATAAGCTGAGGAGCTGGCTGACTATAATAGGGATAATAATAGGCATTGCTTCGGTAATGGCGATTGTCACTACAGGGGAATATTTTGAGAAAGAAGTAACTGAAACTCTGGAAGGCTTCGGAGGTGATATAATCACAATCGTAGCCTCAACCCCCTTCCAGGTAACCGACGAAGAATTCGTAGTAGCGGACTCGGACAATACAGACGGAAGTTCGGATGTTTCTGGAGATTACTCGGAGACGACTGCGGAAACCGAAGAGAATGAAGGGGAAACTCAGGACAATACATCTAACTCTGTTGATTTTGAGCAGGTGACGGAATCTCAACTCACAAATATGGATATACTCACCCTGCGCCGCATTCCGGCTATTGAATATATCAATGTCAATGTTGACAAAGATGCAGAAATGAAGATCGGAGGTGAGAGTACCCATGTCTGGGTTACAGGCGTGGATCCGGCTGTCTGGCCTAGAATATCAAATAAAGATGTGGAAAAGGGCCGAATGCTGGAAACTGGAGATCGGAATGTTGTGGTTCTTTCAAATGAGCTCGCAAAGAATACTTTCAAGAGGGAGATCAGGCTTAACGAGATAATTCTATTGAATGGCAAGTCGTACAGGGTAGTCGGAATACTGGCAACGGGTAGTGGGCTTCTTGGAGGTATTTCAGGACTTTTCGGGAGCAGTATCTATATGCCTTACCAGGATGCATATTCCCTTTCCAGCAACGAGGACCTTTCTGAAACAGAAACGGATGATTACAGCGCAGATGTCTACAGCACAATAGAGGTCAAACTCAAGAAAGATGCAGATTATGAAGCAGCCATTGAAGAGATCGAGCGCAAACTGAGGCTATCGAGAAAAGTTACTGAAGATACTCAGGATTTCTATGTGAATTCTCAAAAAGAAGCAATTGAAAGTACCAGAAAAATGATTAACGGCCTTACCGCCTTCCTGGCATTTATTGCAGGTATTTCACTCCTTGTAGGTTCGACAGGAATCGCGAATACAATGTTTACGTCTGTCCTTGAGAAGACTAAAGAGATCGGAATCATGAAAGCCATAGGAGCAAAAAATCAGGATATAATGCTAATCTTTCTTTGCAATTCCGCAATGATCAGCCTTGTAGGAGGAATCATAGGTATTATCATTGGCACACTTGCAGTGCAGACGATTCTTTTCTTCATCTCTATAAAAATGAATGCTCCCTTCGAATTCGCTCTCAGCTTTAAAGCTACATTTATTTCGACCTTAGTTTCCATAGTTGTGGGTCTGATTGCAGGTCTCGTGCCTGCAAAGAACGCCTCGGAACTGAAACCTGTAGATGCACTGAGGTATGAATGATCAGTTAGAAAGAAGAATGCCTTACTGGAGATCATTTAACCTGAAAGGATTGTCTTAAAAGAAGTGAAGAATAGAAAGGATTTGTCTTAGAAAAGAAGTGAAGAATAGAAAGGATTTGTCTTAGAAAAGAAGAGAAGAATAGAAAGGATTTGTCTTAGAAAAGAAGAGAAGAATAGAAAGGATTTGTCTTAGAAAAGAAGAGAAGAATAGAAAGGAAGAGAGAAATAGAAAGGAAGGGAGGAATAGAGAAGGAGGTAATTGAAAATCAAAAAATATATTTCTTGAATAAATATGAAGAATTATATGAAAAACTATAAATAGGGTCTAAAATATGAGAAGCAGTGGATATAGGAGATAAAATGGATAGTATTAAACTATTTAAAAAGGTCACTGATAGTATCAGTATAATCTTTCTTTATATACTACTGCTGGCTTTAATTATGGGAATGGTAAAGACCTTACTGGATATCCGTCTCATTATTTTTGAGTCTCTTGAAAGCGGATTCAATCACATGGTAACAAGTGTATTGACGGTTTTTATTGTGATTGACCTTTTCAAAGCTTTTGTTGATTACCAGGAAAATGACAGGATCAGGCTTACGGATATCACAGATGCTACAATATTTATAGTCCTGCGTGAAATCGCAGTCGGCCTCTATTCACAGGAGTTTGGGTATGAATTTATTTTAAGTCTGGCGGCTTTATTGTTTGTACTCAGTATAATGAGGGTGCTTGCTATCAAATATTCTCCAGCAAAATCTCGGGTTTCTGGAGCTGATACAACTATACAGAGCGAAGGGCAAACTGCAAAACAGGGTGCTAATGCCGTTTTAGATAAATGCAAAGCTGTCTCTGAAAGCAATTAATTCCTTTTTGAAAGCATTTGAGCAGTTTATCCTTTGCTGTAATTTCTCCTCTGTCTCTAGAAGGCAGAGTAAAATATTATTTCTTTTTTGATCACACAGCTAAGGAAAAGTTTGAAACAAATTTTGGCCTATGCAGACCAAGTAAAATTAGTAAAGTTGGTCAGTACAGCTAGTAAAGTTCGAAAAATGAAAATACATAAAGGCTAATCCTGGTATGAAAAAGTTTTAAACTATTCTTGAATATGAGATGTTTAAATGAAAAAGAGCGCTCAAAATCTCAGTACCGATAAAACAGGGATGAAGCCTGTTATCAGGAAGATCTACGATCGGCTCCTTGACTCCTATGGTCCTCAGGGCTGGTGGCCTTTAACCGAACTTCGTGAAGCCGAGGGGACAAATCCTACAAAAACCGGCTCTGTCCAGGGATATCATCCTGCTGACTATACATATCCCCAAACTAGAAATCAGCGGTTTGAGATTATCTGTGGAGCCTTGCTTACGCAAAACACTAGCTGGATACAGGTTGAAAAAGCTCTTCTGAATCTTAAAGATCTCCTCAGCCTTAAACAGATGCACTCATTTTCTCCTGAAACAATTCTCTCCCTTGACACAGAAATCCTGAAAGAAGCTATCAGGCCGGCAGGTTATTACAACCAGAAAGCAGTACGCCTGAAAAACATTGCCTGCTGGTTTTCGAAACTTGAAAATCGAATCCCTGAACGTACAGAGCTTCTTTCTTTAAAAGGCGTGGGCCCTGAAACTGCTGATTCGATCCTGCTTTATGCCTTCAAACAGCCTTCCTTTGTTGTTGATGCTTATACTAAAAGAATAGTAACAAACCTGGGCCTTGCTGATGAAAAGGCAGGTTACAATGAAATCAAAGTTCTGTTTGAAGAAAACTTGCCTGAAGACACGACGGTGTACCAGGAGTGTCATGCCCTGCTCGTGGAGCATGCCAAAAGATATTATCAGAAAAAAAGCATTCGAGATAATGATGTTCTGCTAGAGGATATATTATAACATGTAACATATTTCCAATAAGAATAATCAGAATCGAATCATGCATTATATAATTATGAAATAGTTTGATTGAATCTGAGAGGAGTCTTAAAATAATGTCGGGATAGATATAGTCACACCTGTAATTGTTGCAACAAAAATCCCATTGTATCTCATTTGAGCAGTTGCATTATTTAGCCTTGTACTATTAACCAGCGTTAAGACAAAACGATACACAATAAGCTGATCCCAAAACTCAAAAACTGTTTCTCTGAACCACTGTTTCTCTGAACCCTTTTATGAATCACCGATAAAGTCTACAGTATTTCTATCTTTTTTCTTTAAGTGTACATATATTTATTTAGATTTTTTTGTTAATTATTTCATTGAAAGTTACTAATTTAAACTGGTTATTATTACTGAAATAACATAAAGTATTAATTTTTAACATATTATTTAAGAATAATGTTAATATTTAAATAGTAAATCGTCATTATAATCCCTATTAAAAAAGTTCAGCTTCCTTCTGAAACTTTAGGAAGTATTGATATTCTTCAAATAAGGAATATGTTGTTAAGTTCTAAGGATAAAAACGCTGGAGGTCGACATTCTGCAAATAGAATCATCTTCGGAAAAGGAGTACAGAAAAGCTGCAGATGTCGCCAGGGAATTTTAGAAACAAAAATAAAGGGGAAATACAATGGAAACTGAAAACAAAGCTGAATACATTTCCGAACTTCCTGTAGAAATTCAAAAAATGTTAAAAAATCTGAATTTTCCTATAGATAGGAATGGAATTATTGAACAAGCGAGAAAGAGCAAAGCAATTCCAGACATACTGCGGGAACTTGGCATGCTTCCTGACAAAAAATATAATAATATTGAAGATATCGCAGAAGAACTTCATAAAGTTTACATGGGGGTCCCAGTCTAAAAAAGTAAGTAATTTTTTCATTTGTTTTAATATTCTGCCGCATTTGCGGCAGATCTATTTTCAACGATCTTGTTCCTTATATTATAAAGTGCTTTATTATTCCATTTCCATGATAGCCATTATCCCTTTTTGCTTCAATGCTAAGAATTTGGGACTATTTTTGCTCCAAATCAATACATAAAGGTCAGAAAGCTCCTTGACCTATGCAATGATTACTTTGGCGCAATGGATTCCTTTTATACTGTTTACAAAATGTCCTTAAGAGCCTCTGAGGCTGTATAAACACTTCCAACTCCAAAAATGTACTGAGTTATTCTTATCGCCTGCATTACTTCTTCTTTTGTCGCCCCTGCCTGCATCGCCTGAACTGCAAGGAACTTTACTCCGTTTATCGCACCATTAGCCGCATCCAGGGACATTGCAAGCAGTAATTTGTACTTAAGAGGTATTCCCTCCTCCACGAAAGCAAGTTCGTGTGTATTTTCAAGCAGGGCAAATAATTGAGGGTCCTGATCCACAATAACCTGTAATGGATTTTCTGTCAACGTACCATCTCCGTTTCTCTTAAACAAATCTTAATTTATTGCTTATTCCAGTTATTCGTTCTATTTTTTAATTATTATGCCTGTCAATTAATTTAAAGTCCTTCATTCGAACAAACAGGAAAGGAAGAGAGAACAAGAAATAGATCAGGGAAAAGGGAGGAGAAAAGAAGGAAAGAGAAATGGGTCAAAAGAGGAGATCAAAAAAGAGAAAGAGGTTAAAGAAAATCAGAAGGAAAGAGAAAGAGATTAAAGAAGATCAGAAGAAAAGAAAAAACGATCAAAAGAGGAAAGCAGAAAGAAGAGGGTGTGGAGTTCATTTTCATGCATACATTTTCGGCAAAGAATTCAGAAAGTTTTAGAATAAAAAGGGCATCCGTCTTTAGAGAGGAGGAACGGAGATAGATGGAGGGTGTTTAAATGAAGAGTTTACAGATGCCCAAACAATAATTATAATATGCATAAATATATAAAATTGAGGTTATACTGCCGTTTTATTGGATTTTATTGAAGTACTTAAATTATTTTGTGTAAAAATATCGTAACTATTCGAATTTCTATGAAGTTGGAGATATGGTTTTAATTTTCATTCAGAATTCGTAAGCTATTGTTCCTTCTTCCGGGCCTTCGACTCAGTACTAAAATCCAGTGATAAATGTAAAATTCAAAATCACTAGATTTTGGAACAGAGCCCTCAATCTAAGATAGCAATTAAATAGATTCTCTCTTTATACTGTTAATGGTGATTTCTTGACCGACAATATCACAACTATCGGAGAGAAGATTTCAAACGCCGTGTTAGACAATATTTACCAGCGTCGATCTGTGCGCAATTTTTCTGATAAAGAGGTTTCCGATGAAATAATCAAAGAGATTATAAGAGCGGGAACATATGCCCCCACAGCCGTGAATAAGCAGCCATGGCGGTTTGTGGTCATAAAAAATAAGCAGCTCGTCGAGGAATATGATGACCGCGCTAAGAAGGCTTTCCTTGCTGCATACAAAGATACCGAAATCCCAGAGATGGTAAGATTTGTGCAATTTTTATCTAAACCGGCAACTCGAATATTCTATGGAGCGCCTGTTCTCATTTTAGTGTTTGCGTCCCCCAATGTTATCAATGAGCATGACTGTGCTCTAGCCGCTGAGAATATGATGCTTGCAGCTCAATCTTTAGGAATAGGCAGCTGTTGGATAGGCCTGGCTGACGGTTTGGGTTACGATATGGAATTCCTGAAAGAGGTCGGAGTTCCAGAGGGCCATAAGCTTATCGCACCGTTGATCTTCGGATATCCGTCAAAGCAGAACCTTAAAGCATCTGTTCGTAATGCTGATGTCATATTAAAATGGATAAATTAACCCCGAAATAAAGACATAATAAAAATTTTCCACTATTCGGGTTTACAATCTATTTTGGGCCTGTTCAAAGTGTTTTTATTCATTTATTTTTTTAAAGAATGTGAAAAGTGGTTTGATACCCGGTGACGATGAGAACCGTTTTTCGGAACGGGTGTGGTGGTGTATATACTTGGGTTGGTTAATACAGTTATGAGAATATGTTCCCGTTCCTGGATACAATAAAGTAGTAGCATCTACTTAAATAATACTGAGAAAAATAATAGCACTAATACAATAATTGTGTGAATTTTACTCATAAATGAATTGAAATCAATTGTGAATGGCTTGATATATAATCAAGTTAGGTAGTAGAAGAAGCTGTTTTGTCCCAAAATTATTTCGCTTTTTAATTTCTTTTATTACAATGATCTGTCGTATACAAGTGACCACCATTTCACTTCAACTTCGAAGTTGTTTCATTTTACAGAATCATTCTACATTACCAAAATGAAGCTTAAATTTACTCAGCATTTAATCTTTTGCGTCATCTGTTACTGTATCGCGTATTGAACATTCAAATGGTTTTGAATCTGCGAAATCATTCCAGGATAAAACACTACACTGCCATATAACAAAAAGTTCTCTCAGAATAATAGTATATCCTCAGGGTGAATATTTACACTTAATCACCTTCAAATCACCTTCAAATCACCTTCAAGTCACCTTCAAATCAACTTCAGTTTTTTAACCTGATAATAATTACAGAAGCTTAAAACTTCTTACTTCAAGTCAGAAATTCTTTTTTTTACGGTCTTTTGTTAAGGATGCCTTCTTTTTCTCTACCCGCTCAAGAAGAGCTTTTCCAAGGTTCGAATACTCCTTTTTCACAGGTTTTTCTTTTTTCACGGTTTTTTGAGCGAAAATAGCCATTTCTTCTTTGTTATCAAAAAAGCCTGAAAATTGGTCAAGAAGTAGAATCGAGGTTTTAAGTAGCTTTTTCTGTCCTGAAAGGTCTCCAGGGGAGAGTCTCCCTGCGCGTGTAAGAAGTTCTGAAAACTGTTCGAAGATCTCGAGAAGTTTCTGTCTTTCAGTCTGCTCCCTGACTTCATCTGTCATTTTTGAGAGGTAGCGCTCACTTTCAACTTTTGCTATACCGGGTCTGTCGCTGAAAAGAATGAATAACAGAGCTTGATAAAAGGGATGATAGAATTCTGGAATATGGAAACCAATAGAAGCTTTGGATGCTTCCTCTAAATAATTGACGGCTTCTTTTAGCCCGAAAATGTAAGTAGCTTCATTTTCTGCCCTTAGCGCCCTCCAGAGAGAAGCTCTTCCAAGCGAGCGTAAAGCATACCTTCGGACATAAACGTACGGATTGTCAGTAAGCGCTTTCAGGTCTCTCCAGGCCTGGGTTTTATCCGGCACATAGAAAAAAGCAGGCCCAAGAGCCCTTGTTGCCTCCCTTTGAACAAAACTGTCGCTATGATCGGAAAAACTTAACAGGTCTTTCCAGGCTTTTTCTTTATCTGGCACCTCTATATAACCTGAAGATAAAGCAAGAATTGCTCCTTTCCGAACTTCACGGTCTTCAACTGACACAAGCCTTACAAGTTCGTTCCAGGCTGCCTGCTTATCTTCACAATAGGCAAAAGCAGAAGCAAGGAGTTCTGTGGCTCTCCTCCTGAGATGGGCTTCTTGGCTTTCAGTAAGCTTTACAAGATCAAAAAAAACTGTGGACTTTTCCTCAACCACTGGAAATACCTCCGAAAGCAGGTCTGCAGCATCCCTTCTGGTGTCTGTCTCCTCCTCCCCGGTCAGGTTAAGGAGTTCGTTCCAGATATCTTGCGTTTTGCCTGTATATCGGGAATAGGCTGTAAGCAGAGATTCTATTGCGCCTCTTCGCCTCTGGGGATCCGGATCCGAAATCAGGTTAATAAGCTTACTTACAGCCTCTTCTTTACCTGAAAGACCAGAGCCTGACCCGGCGAACAAATCCGTCATATCTTTTCTTCGTATGTATGCCCTGCTTTCCACTTCAAGCCCGAAATTATCAGACACAGGTTTTTTAAATAGATTCGAGACAGGCTTTCTGTGTTCTTTTTCATAAAACTGGAGACTACCAGGTTTTTCCTTTTCTCCAGTTTCTTCTTTTTCTCCTGATTTTTCTTGTTCTCCAGTTTTTTCCTTTTCTCCTACGTTTTCTTTTTCACCTGATTTCTCTTTTCTGAATTTACCTTTTTTTTCGAATCTGCGATCTCCCTTTGATTCATATTCCCCCCAGGGTTTCTCTAGTTTCCCAGAGTTACTTTTCCAGGTTTTATCCTGCACTCCACGTTTTCTTATCTCTTCCCACTCCCTTTCACTTACCTCAGGTATATTACATAATTCGGGATAAGCAGAAGTAAGTTTACTCACGACCTTTCGGAGCACAGGACTATCCTTCGTTTCAGCCAGGCGTACAAGCTTGGAATATGCCTCTCTTTTGCAGGAAATATGCGGAAAAGCCTTCGTGAGAATGTTAACCGCTGTACTCTGCACGGCTTCGTCCTCATTCCCTGAGAGTTCGATGAGTTCCTCACATAGTGAAGCTTTGTTATCCAGACCTGAAAATAAGGATACAAGCGCATCAGCGGCCATGTTCCTGATATAATCATCTCTGGCTTTTGCCAGGTTCAGGAAATCAGCCCAGATCTTTTTTTTGTCCGGCATCTCAGGAAAGATAAAAACCAGAGCATCGATAGCTTGCTTTCGAACATACTCATTTTCGTCTCCTGTAAGCTTGATAATGTCATTCCAGGCCTTTTTCTTATCCGGGATATGGAAAAAAACCGGGGGTAGAGCCAGAAGAGCTTCCTTCTGAACCTCAGGGTTTCCCGATACTGCAAGTTCCAGAAGAGTTTCAAGAGTTTCATCCTTCATCTCTTCTGGCATCTGTGTGTAAATAACTCCAAGAGTCCGGGTAGCCTGCTCCCTGATCTTTTCATCCACAGATTCGCTAGCCAGTTCCAGTACTTCATTCCAGGCTTTTTCTTTTTCCCCATCAGCCAGTTCCGGGAAAACCAGGTTCAAAAGCAAAGCCGACTTCTCCCGTACATAAGGATATTCTGAGGCTCCCATCTTAAGCAGGTCTTTCCAGACCTGCCCCTTATCAGGTACTTCCTTTATTATATAATTAAGTGAGCTGACGATTTCCCTATTTGCATCTTCCATGCTTGATCTGGAGTTTATCAGTCCGGCAAGGTTTTCCCATGCTTTATTTTTGTCCTGCATAAGAGAGAAAACGCTGACAAGAGCATTGGCTGCAGCCGTCATTACAGACTCTACAGGATAAGCTGTCAGATTCACAAACTTATCCCATGCAAGCTTTCTATCCGGTACATTCGGAAAAACCGTTACAAGGGAATTGATGGCTTTTTCCCTGACTGCATCCTCTCCGTCAGAACAAAGCCTTAACAGATCTTCAAAAGCCTGTTTTCTGTCAGGCAAAACCTCAAAAAAAGTTCCCAGCTGCTTTGCAGCCTCTATTCTATCATCCGAAAACTGACTGAAAACCTTATTATGTATTTCTGGCTGCTCACTCAAAAATGTCCACCAACTTTGTTATAATACTGTCCTATCTAAATATCAAGCCCATCCCAAAACTAATTTTATCCTCAAATTAGTAAAATTTCAAAATTGTTTTCGTGATCAGAAAATCTATTACTTATTGTAGATCTGGGATTCAGAGAAGTCATTTTGGTTTTTGGAATCAGCTCATTATTTATTTACAATATCCCAATCTGGCAGGTTTCCTCATATAAGTATTGATTCTGGATTTTAGCTGGAAGTAAAATTTATTAAAGTAAAACCGAGAAATGCTGACATAATAGTTTGGCTGTTGAACTCTGACCCTTTTAACCAGATCCTTAAGACCATTGACTGGTTTTGTGGCAGGCAGTTTTTGTTATTTTAATAAATTCCATTATAGTACTTATTAACTGAAGTTTCATTATTGTACTTATTTATTTAATAACTTAAGTTTCACAATTATACTTTAATATTTAGTAACGGAAGTTTTATTGTTATATTTCTCTTACACTTTCTAACCTTTCAAAAAGCTTAAATACCTCTGAGTAGCAGATAAGTTCTCAATCAGAGATATATTGCATTATATTATTGTTTATTTATGCTATTACGAATTAAATATGTTAGTCCAAAATTGTTTAACTATGGACCTGTATCATGCTGAATTATAGTACTTATATAATTGTAAATTATAGTATCCTATAGGATATTTAAATAGAAGGCTGAAATAATGCGGCAACAGGACGTAATAATTAAACAGTTGGCACAAAAAATAGTAGATTTTATCGAACCTGTTATTCCTTATCTGGTTATTGGGTCTAAAAAAGCGGCTGAAGAAGCCTGCAAAAAAGTGGGGTTTGGAGTTTGGGAGACTAAAAGAAAACTCTGGGAAAAACTGTGTTCAACAGAATGCACTGAATTAAAAGAAGCCGCCGGAGATATGATTGTTGCACCCTCGGATATGGATGTAAGGCAAGTTTTTATTCAGGAGATATTAAAATTGCTTGAAAAAAACCCTGATTTAGTTAAAGAAGTTTCGTCTTTTATGGATTACAAAACAGTACAGAACCTAATGACTGAAGACAGTTCGGCCATGATTATAAAACAAACCTCAGAACACGGTTCAAAACAAACTTTGATTGATAGAATCCAAGTGTTTGATGAATTTAACAGGCTGCTTGAAGCCTTCGTAACAAGAAAGGGTATTTCTCAGGGTCCGGAGCGATACGGAATGCAAAATACCGAAAAACCTGTTACTGGTCTAGAAGTCGTAGGCGAAAAGACTCCCAGCGACTTACGAATTGAGCAAATTGCAGAGATTAAACATATCACAAAACCTGATTCTGCAAAAGCTAGTGCTGAAAAAACCGATAATGAGATTCAAGATAAGGTTCAAAAGGCAAAGGCTCTTTTAATGCTAATCTCACGTCTGGAAAAGCCGGAAAAAGGAGAGATCATGGGAGATGCCCTTGATTTTGCCTCCCAGATCCAATATGGAGATTTAAGGTCACAGGCCCTCTCCCTGTCTGTCCTGTACCTGGATGAGCCAAAAAAAGCCGAATCTATTGAGAAAGCTCTTGAATCTGCTTCCCATATTCAGGATGAGAACGAAAGAGCCCTTGTCCTTTCCTCACTTCTCCCTCACCTGAGAGGATCAGGCAAAGAAGAGCTTATTGAAAATATCTTTTGCTTCTCACACCATCTTCAATATGGAGACACAAAATTCCAGATACTTTCCTCGCTTGTACCGCATCTTTACGGGTTAAAAAATGAAGCTATTATTGAAAGAGCCCTTGAACTCATAGAGGTAATTTTCTCTGACTATCAAAAGGTACAGGCTCTCTCATCTCTTATCCCATATCTAAACGAGCAGAAAAAAGAAGAAGTGCTAGAACAAGCCCTTCAATTGGCTTTCGGCCTTAAAGATAAAGACATGAGGCCCGAGGCTCTCTCGTATGTTCTCCCACACCTGGAAGAACCCAGAAAAGAAGAAATTCTTAAAAAAGCCCTTAATCTAGCGTCCGGGATTAAATCCGAGTCCCAAAAAGCTGAGGCTCTATCCTCACTTTCTCCATATCTTGATGAGCCGGAAAATGAGTAAATTCTGGCTATGTAGAAGTTATGGCTATGTAGAAGTTATGGCTATGTAGAAGTTATGGCTATGTAGAAGTTATGGCTATGTAAAAAACTTTTATTAAATCAGCTGCAAAAGGCTGAAATAATTATAAATATTCAGCCCACTCAGCTCAATTAATCGACTTTTTTATAATCGACTTTTTTATAATCAACTTTTTTATAATCAACTTTTTTATAATCAGTTTTTTAATAATCAGCTTCATAATTTCTTGTGTTTTCTACATCTCAGAAAATTTCTACAACGGTCTCTGTCGACGTTACATTAATGTTCATCCTTAATTGTGAACTCCGTTTTCCACTGCCTGCCTGGATTAATCACGGTATTTGGGAGTATCTTCTGGAGTTACATGAACTTTCTAACTAACAGGTAAAATAAAACGATAAAGCAAATGATCAGGAATAAATGCAGCAATGCTCCAAGCATCACTTCAGAACTTATGTCGTGGTCTTTAAAATAAGGAATATTTTGTTTCAAAGTGGAGAGGAGATTGCCGATCGATTCTGCCATGTTTATACAATAATTTTTTCCCATATATAGAATTATAGTTTTGAGTTTCTCAAAACTTTCCTGTTAATACGTGATTTTGCGCCATTTCATTGAGAAACTGACCAGAGCTCAAGTCTGATTTTTAGATACCCTGAATATTGCAAGTCAATATAGAAAATTTAAAAAACTAAAATACAATAATTATTAATAGTATATTTGTCAGGCATCTTTTAGGTAAATAAAAAGTTTATGAAGGGGAAAAGATGGCCAGTTATAAACATCCGTGTAAATATTGCGGTAAATTAATCGCGCGTGATTCTAATTTCTGTCCGTTCTGTACGCATGAGGACCCTCTAGGGCCTATGAGATGCCCTTTATGTAGATACCCTCTTGAAGACGGGGCAAAAGTTTGCGGGCACTGCGGCGTTTTGCTGTGGACCACATGTAATAATTGCGGAAAAGAAACATTCCTTGGAGATAAATGCAGCAATTGCGGTGCTCCTATTGTCATTGCCTGCCCCAATCCGAAATGTCGGACCCTGCAGTCCCCTGCAAGCAAGAATTGTATCAAATGCGGTAAACCGTTGAGGTGATAATATAGGATTCAAGACATCACAACTCCAACCTTTTACAAGGAACTATGAAGACAACAGTTCAGAAGCAGGTTTCCAGTTTACTTTCTACTGTGACATCTGTGAAGACGGCTACAAAACAAGATTCATCGAATCCAAAACATATAAGAAGACAGGCCTGTTCGGCATGGTTGGAAGAGCCCTCTCTGCAGGCTCCGACCTTGTAGGCCAGTACGGTGTTGGGAATGCACTGGAAAGAGGCGTGGATATACTCAACGACCGAAAACAGGGAATGTCTCCTGAATGGCGTAAGGAGTGGGAAGATGCCTTTGAAATAGCCCAGAATGAGGCAAAAGAACATTTCTTCAGGTGTCCGAGATGCAAACACTATGTCTGTGAAGCAGACTGGAATGAGCAGGATAATCTCTGTGTAGAATGTGCGCCAAGAGAAAATGTTGAGCTGACTGCAATAAGAGCAGAACGCATGGTAGATGAAATGAGGGATAAAGCTGAAAATGCAAATGTATTTAAAGGCAATATAGAGAGAAGGCAAACTTTATGTCCTGAATGCGGCAAACCCTCAGGTGAAGGAAAATTCTGCAATAACTGCGGAGCACCTCTTACCCTCACAAAATGTCCAAACTGTGGTAACAAGGTATCCATTGGTACCAGGTTCTGCGGAGAATGTGGTACAAAGTTAAACTAACCTCTCTGAGTAAACAAACATAGATCGTACACTTTTAGTTGGTTGATATTTCATCTTAGAGCGTGTCTTAAAATTAAATCTGGTTCTATAATTTGGATAGGACTTATGCATTTAAATTGATAACGGAGTCAAACTATAATGTCTAAAACAAAAGTTTAAACCATGGCGTTTATTGTGTTTGATTTTATACATCTAGTGCGTAATATGAATTTAAACGAAACGTTGCCTATTATCCAATTGTAGAAATGATTTGAATTTTAAGACAGCCTCTTAGAATACTTTGGATTAACTCTGCATCTATTCTCTAAATTTACGCATGAACAGGAAACTTACGCATGAACAGGAAATTATAGTGTACACAAAGTGAAAAACGATGATGTGCAGAGCCCAAGTTTGTGAAATTTCAGGATAAAACAAAAGCAAATTCTTCACATTGAGGCGTATATTCCATTGAAACTTGAAGGTCATTGAAATAAGAATCAAGCGAAGAGTTTAGTGCAAAAATATTGCCTAAATGTCACTTAAATGTTTTAATATGTTGAAAAGCAAGTGGTTGAAGATGTTGATTTCTCAAAAAAGTTACTTATAAATATCTATAAATAGTAACTGGTTAAATAGTAATTGGTTAAGTAGTAACTGGTTTAATTTTTTATTTTATAACAATTATTTTTTGACAACTACTTTTAAGTATAAATGTAGTTTTTTCCAGGTTTTAATAGCTTTGAATATCTACAGTGTGCAAATTTTTCAGAAAAATCACAAATCTCAATAAGTTATTGGGTAGAAAATTCCATATAGAAAGATCAATTTCTCCGTAGTACGCAAAAACTTGACTTCAAATTTACAGCAAATTTGAGATACTGCATGAATTTTTTCCAAACTCGGAGAATTCATATTTTGTTTTGGAAACTGAATCAAGAAAAGCATAAAAAATTATTTGAGCATATTGAGGTTGCTTATATAGGATTTATGTACTTGAGGAACAAAATCAATTACGTAAAAGACTGTAACTTAAAGTTACGTTTTAGACAGCTAACGGTCTGATGCTGTTGATTTTTCAGTTCAACTGCGCAAGTCCTATTATATCTATAAACATATTAATTGAATTTCGTATTCCTTAAAATTTGAATTAAGTCAATTGTAAGATAGCAATGTTTATTTAAATCTAGATCTGAGTGATTATAAATGGACGATAAAGAAAAAAAAGATCTTCGAGGAGCTAACTTTATAAAGACTAAGCTTGAAGGAGCCGACTTTATAGAAGTTGATCTTGAAAAGGCAAATTTTATAGGTTCTAACCTCCATGGAGCTAGCTTTAAAGGAGCTAACCTTAAAGAGGCTAATCTCCAGGCAACTGAACTTCAAGGAGTTAATTTTCAAGAGGCCAATCTTCAAGGAGCTAAACTTCAAGTGGCCACACTTTATGGAGCAGACCTGCAAGGAGCTAACCTTAAAGAAGCCAATCTTCAAGGAGCTAGCCTTCAAAGAACTGACCTCCATGAAGTTAACCTTCAAGAAGCTAACCTCCAAAGAACAGACCTTGTAGAAGCAAACCTTGAAAGGGCTAACCTTCAAGGAGCTATATTCTGTGAAGCTGATCTTCAAGAGGCTAATCTTCAAGGAGCTGACCTGCAAGGAGCTGACCTTGAAAAAGCTAACCTTCAAGGAGCTAACCTTAAAGAAACTAGCCTTATACGAACTGGTCTTGAAAAAGCTAACCTTCAGGGAGCTGACCTTCAAAGAGCCGACCTTGAAGAGGCTAACCTTCAAAGAGCTGACCTGCAAGGAGCTAATCTTCAAGAAGCTAATCTACAAAGAACTGACCTCAGAAAAGCTAATCTTCAAAGGGCTTACCTTGGAAAGGCTAATTTTGAAAAAGCTAAACTTAAAGGAGCTAATCTTAAAAAAGCTGAATTTGAGGAAACTAACCTTGAAGAGGCCAAACTTAAAGAAGCTATCCTTCAAGGAGCTAACTTTATAAAATCTAAACTTATAAGTGCTAAACTTCAAAAAGCTAACCTTAAAGGGACTAACTTCCAGGGAGCTAACCTTATAAATGCTAAACTTGAGGGTGCCAATCTTCAAAGAGCTAATCTTAAAGAGGCTAATTTTAATGGAGCTGACCTTCAAAGAGTTAACTTCAGAAAAGCTAATCTTCAAGGGGCTAAATTTAAGGAGGCAAATCTAGAAGGTGCTCAGCATTTATTAGTTGACCAGCTTTCTAATGTAAAAACACTTTATAATGCAAAATTAGATGAAAAACTTTTCATACAATTAAAAGAAAAGCATCCTGCCCTCTTTGAAAAATCTGATTAAGAACCTGTCCAAAAAGCGTTATTATCTACGTTAATTCTTACAATCCAAATATTAACCGCCTAGAACGTACTTGATGTTATATAGATTTTGTACATTTTAAATAAAGCGTTGATTTTTTTATACACATTCATTTTCATATAGTTTTTTTATTTTTTACATCATTTTTTATGATTAATGGTCAGAAAGTAACAAAAAGGCAGAATTTAATCATAGATGATTGACAAGGATTCTAAACGGTAATCCTTAACAAAAATCTTACTTTTTTCAATGTTTCTCAAGATATAAACTATCACTGGATAGCTACATTAATCAAGGCTCACAGCCATTCAAGTATGATGGAGGGGATTTTGTAGCATCTTTTGAATACATTCGGACAGTAAAGCCAGGTGACACTTTTAGGGACTGGCTTGTAGAGGGCCTTGGGGATAGAATACAGAATAAGGGTTGTGAAGTTCGAATGTTTAAACTCAGTCATGCATCGCATAGGATCTGTAAATATGAATTTAAAGGGGAAAAACTCACTGTTATAGCCAAATTTTTTGCAGTACCTACGGGAGTGATCAAAAAATATGACAGTTACAGTTTAATGAAGAAAGAGTATGAGGATCTTAAAAAAGCTCGAAAAATAATTGATGTTCCTGAACCTATTGCAATAAATAAAGATTTTAATTGTGTTCTGGTCAGTAAATATGTATCCGGAAAACCTTTATTCTGGTACTTCAAGCACAGGAAGGAGCTTGAAGAAAAGTTAGAACTTATAGCAGATATGCTTCGAAAGCTTCACGAAAATACGCAGACATATTATGATAAAGAAAATGAATTTTCAAAATTTCATTATGTTTTGAATCACCTCAAAATCAACCGGCGTATGAAAAAAGAATATAAACGCTTGCTTGGAAAATGGTGGCATAGTTCCCTCCTGGACATAAAAAACGGTTGTATGATTCATAACGATTCTACTCCTGTAAACTTTGTATTCCATAAGGAAAGGTCGTATTTACTGGACTTCGACCTCGCATCCCGACACGGGCATTTTGCATGTGATCTAGGGATACTTTGTGCTGAACTTAAGTACTATTTTGCGCGGAAGGGATCGAGCCAGAAAGCAGAGCCTTATATTCACCATTTTCTGAGGCATTACAGCAAAGATGAAAAAGAATTCCGAAAAATAACTAAAGTTATCCCGTTTTATATGGCTTACGGCCTGCTGAGAATTGCAATGTTTAAGTCTAATACGAACTGTAAGGATTATCCTCTGAGGGAAGCAAAGAACTGTCTGGAGATAATAAAGAAAATTTGAGAGTATATTTTCAGGCTCCTTATCCTTAGTTCACTGTTTCTTGATGTATGTCTTTGTTTGGATCAGAGACACATATAAACGAGTTGCTAGAAATTATATCGTTTCACAAAGAATAGAATTACGCATTCAAATCAAAAGAGTGTGGACAGCAAATAAACTTATTTTGTGACAAGCCCTAAGCAGTAAAAAGGAAGATTTAATGTAAAAAATGCACATGCAAGTGAATGTGTCCTGACTTTGACAGTTACATAAAAATAAGTGCTCTCTGTTTTGTATGATTCGATCCAATAAACATCACAAAACAAAGAGCCTTCCCTCAATTCCTAACAAGAATATATGTGTTCCTATCGGATCTATTCTTGCTGTCCAATATTTTTATGAAAAGCTTAATTTCTGTGATATTTTTAGTAAACATAAAAGTAAGGGTCTTGATCTCAATAGTTTAGTAATCGGTTTGTTAAGCTACAAGCTGACTGATAATTTTAGCATCAAAGAAGCTGGCAAATGGTTAAATCAAAAAGAAATTCTGGATGTCTTAAACCTTGAAAGTTTTCACGAAAGAGTTCTTTACAGAACTCTTGAGCTTTTGGGACGTAACAAAAAGGAAATTCTGTGTGATATTCTGGACTCTCTATTTTCTACTTATGGTTTTGAAGAGACGAACATAAACCTGGATTGGACGAGTATAGTTCTTCACGGGACTAAAGCCAACCTTGGTAAATTCGGATATAGCAGAGATCACAGACCTGACAAGTTGCAGATAACAGTTGGAGTGAGTGAGTTAAAAGCTGTCATAGATAACAAAAAGCTTCCTAAGAAATTCAGAGTAAATAATGAGTTGATTGAGATTAATTACTCTTTTAGAACTAAGCTCGAAGAGCTTAGTGACGAGGAAGTTATAGAACTATTGAAAGCTTCACTGATTAATGGGAGAGAAGGATTTTTCGGTCTGAAATCAAACAGAGATTTGACACTTGAAGATGCGTTGATAACATACAGAAAAAAGGATTTTATTGAGAAATATTCCATTCATTGAAGAACGAAATCAACATTAAACCGTTGAGAGTGTGGTCGGATGATGGCATTTATGGAGCGATTATCCTTGGGTTTATCGCTCAATAATTCATATCGCTGATGCGATATGAATTTGAGGACCTAAAACACATATCTACAAAATTCATTAAAAAAAGCTTGAAGAATTTGACACTTACAGTCAAGTTCAAGATAAATGGAGTCAAAAATTATATTGTTGCGAATTTTGATCGGATCAATAGCTTGATAGTAGCAAAAATGAATGGAATTACATAGAATATATAACAAATTTTTATAAACTTAAACAAATTGTCAAGTCCATTTGGGATAAAAAAGAAGGGAAATAGTCAGTACCAATTAGTGGATACTGTCAAAGTCAGGATGAATAGTGCAAGGAGTACAGCTTGCAGTCCCATGAACTTGAAAATTGGTACGGAGTGTTTTATTTTTGCTGACAGCTCATGCAAAGTTCCTGTAAAATAGATTGCAATTACAGGATATCAGGCAGAAAGTTTATCTTTAAAAGGTAAATTCTTTATAACTTGAATTAAAAATAATTTATAATGTTTCAGATTGTCCGAAAACCCAGATCTTTCTCAGTTCTATTTTTTCTTGTAATGCTTAGTGTCTTTTTTATTTTTCCAGCCCCTGCCTCTGGACTGACCGAAGTGGAGGCAAATCCTGTTAACACACCTCAGAGTGCAGTCGTGCTGATTGTAGACGGTCTAAGTGCACCTTTTATCTATCCTGAACTTACGCCACATGCACTCGACGGCACACCCCTTGAAAAAGCCGAACTTGAGAATATACCGGAAATAAGTAAAGAGAGCGCAAGGGTTCTGGAATTCCGAGCACCTCAGACTTTTACCGAAGGAGGACATTCTGTCCTTGTCACAGGAAATCCGGGTGCAGACAGTGAACTTGTAAGCTTTAAAGATGCCACTGTTTTCGATATTCTACACAGGGAAGGCTATCTCTGTATTGCGGTTATGGAAAGAGGGGATTCCTGGTCAATCCGTGCCGAGCAGGATGTTATTCTCAGGGATGAAAATAACTCCATAAATAAAATAAAAATTATTCTCGAGCAACACGAGCCTTCCTCTGACAATCCAGAGACACCTGAAGGGCTTTTACAGGTTATGGAAGAAGCTGCTGACAAAGCTCCCGGATATGTCACATCAAAAGAGACACGGGAAAAGTATAGTGGATATAACCGATGGGGAGTCGAAACTGCGTGCAATATTGTTAAGTATATGGCCAGAAACAAACCGGAACAAAAATACTTGCTCACTATTAATGTAGGCGCTGTAGATTCAAGCGGGCACCACCGTGATAATTATGGGTATATAGACTGCATCGAATGTCTTGATAACGATATTTCCTCACTTTATGAGCTCTGCAAGAAAAATGACCTTGCCTTTGTACTGACAGCAGACCATGGAATGGGCTTTTCCAAAGATGATTCCAAGGGTGGACACCAGTCCAAAAAATTTACGGATACAGATGAAGCACAGCTCGTTCCCCTTATAGTGCATACCCAGGACGTTGAAAGCGGAATTATCAGGGGAAAGCACGGTCAGGAAGACTTTGCTCCAACGTTGCTTGGAGTTCTTGATATTCCAGACCGGCCAAGGTTTGCAGAAGGGAAACAAATCCTTTTGACAGACCACGTAAACCTGAAGGTAGAGCTTCCGGAAAAGGGTTCTGTAGAACTCAGGAAGAATGGGAATGGGAAAGACGGAAACGTAAAGGAAGGAAACGTAAAGGATGGAAGTATTGTAGCTTCCCTGCAACATGATGACGAGTTCCTCTTCCTTGGGCTTGAGCCGGAAAGCACCTATACGGTCAGTGCTACTCTTGATTCCGGAAACAGCCTTGAAGAACAGGAAAAAGAGCTCACTCTTGAAACCGACTCGGTACTGGAATTCACCGAAAAAGGGCAGAAAATCGAAGAAAGTAGTGAAGAAAGTTCAGAATCAGATTCAGGTTCTGGAAAAAATTCTACTGCTGGGTTCTCAAAAAAGGAATCTGGAAAATCTAATTCGAGCTTAACGCACCTGATAGGATACCTTTTGATAGGATTGGTCAATCTTGTAGGAATTGTGATTATTGCAAAGATCCTGAAAAAAAGCTGAAGAGGCGTTTACCACGCTTTTTCCTGCTTTTTCGCTCAAGCCTTTTTTCAAAAAGGTTGAAAAAAAGCTGAAGAGGCGTTTACCACGCTTTTTCCTGCTTTTTCGCTCAAGCCTTTTTTCAAAAGGCTTGGTAAACATTTCCAAGGGCTTCCCTAAAAGTGACATCGACATCTTCCACGTGTGCAAACATGGGTCCTTTCCTGAGTTCATTTATATAAAGTTCCACAGCTTCAGGTCTGCCTTCGGCAATGACAAAAACCCTGCCGTCTCTTAAATTTTTGGGGTTAGATTCTACACCCAGACGCTGGGCTGCGTTTCTTGCAAATCTTCGAAAACCCACGCCCTGTACCCTTCCGGATACAAGGATTTCCGCCCGTACAGTTTCTTCAGAGGTCACAAATGGCTATTTTGAATAACCCTGATTTATAGTTATGGTTAGTTCTGATGGGGAAATTCGAGAGATAGTGGATTTTGGATATAAAAAGAGGCGAAATATAAGGGAAAAAGTACATTCAATTTTTCGTCTGAATCACCATGTTCAGAGTACAACATCTAGGACTAAATATTATCTAAAAGTAAACAAGCCAACATGCAAGGGTTGCTCAACACAGTCAAAGACGGCGGACTTAAGATCCGTTTACGAAGGTATTCGTGGATTCAAACTCCACCTTCGCATCTGATTTTAGGGTGATAAGTAACGTGAAAAAACGCAAAGCATTTGTAAAGGTAATTAACAACTGTGTCTTTCATCCGTTTAGATTGTGATAGCATATGTAGAAGTTAGTGGGTTACAATACTTTCCGGATAGGCTCTTGTTTGATTTTGTTTCCAAGATTATCATTGCTACGATTGGGAAACATATTTACAAAGTCATTATATGATAGGCTTTCTGATTACTGTGACCTGCCACTAAGCTAAAGACTTAGCGGCTTCCTCATCATAGATGACCATCGGCATCTCCAAAGGCTTTAATTCCAGCTGAACCGTCAGTACTGAGTCTTGCTCTTTCGCTCGTTTCGGCTTTAAGTAGTTACAAGCTAGAGTCGAAGGTTTTTCTACAACCTACTGAGCCTGATGGTAAACTCTTAAAAAAAGATTGCCTGGTTTTCGCATACCTTAATTTAATATTAAATTATCCGATGGTCTATGAAGTTAAAGAATACTGAAAAGAATAGGAGAGACGTTGATGCTTATATTCCCTGAGGTAAAGAAACAGGGGTTTTACGCCTCTTCATATAAAAGTTCTTTATCAAATGTTATTCATCATCCTCAAAACGCTGGAGAATTGAATCAACAGGTTCGATTTCAAACTTCTCTGCACCAACAAGACATGATCCTTCAAAATCACATGTCCAGATAGGGTAGTCTGAATATTTATCCACGACATCTTTAAAAAACTCTCTAACCGGAAGTGCACGAAGGTTGACATATTTATCCAGTTTTAGATCCAGAGTACCGTAAAGCACTTCAATTAATTCATTTAGTAATTTTAATAACACTGAGGTTCGTTGGAATTCTGGATTCCACAAACCAATTTTTTCTACAATATCTTTGACCTTTATATATTGCTCATACTCCCACATTTCAAGTATATCATTGTTGAAATGTTTGGATACTATTTCATAAACACCTGGAATTTTAACTATTGATTGAGTAATTTCTTCGTTACGAAGTCTATCACTACCGAAGTGTTTAGATACTATTTCATAAACTCCTGGAATATTGACTATTGATTCAAGATTTTCCTCTTTAATACGTGCATAAAGAATTCTGTCAAAATCATCTTTTGTCATATTATTGTAGTTCATGTATGTTCCCATTGCTTAGCTCGTTGACTACAAGATTCAATCCTAGTTTTCGTGGACCTTGCTCGCAGATACAGAAACTATATATGTAAAATTATTTTTAAATTTCGCTTTTATGAACAATTTTAATAAAAATCAAAGACTAAGAACATATCCGAAAAGTCCTGCTGCTTTGAATGTTATCCATGCGCATGTGAAATGAAGCATAGCAAAGTAATTCTCGATTTTCGTTTCTCATCTTATAAGCAGTCTTTTGAATCTGTTTATCCAGGGAATATGTCCTTTCTACAACCCATCTTCTTGCCCTAAAACTTGGTCTCTCTATTCTTATGTTTTCTTCTCCACGGCTTTTAATATGGGCAGTATGACCATATTCTTTAACCAATTTTCTGATATCCGATCCCAGCTCCACCTAATGGTGCTTTTGTCATAGCACCGTCAAGTGCTTGCCACTCCCACTATAATCCATTTTTATGCTCGCATTCCAGTAGACCAGCTTTCCACATGTTCTCAAATAATCCGGATCTTTGCTATTCTTGAAATCGATCATGGACAGTACTTGAAGCTCCATAAAATCGTGGCAAAGATTTCCATTGGCAGCCAGTATGAAGAAGATCGAAAATACCACTCAAGATTCTCTTATCATCTTTTCTATAGTCACGCCTGTAGTTATTGCAACAAAAGCTCATTGTACCTTATTGAGTAGTTGCATTATTTATCCTCATGACTATAGGTCTTCCAGGTTTCTTTTTAGGTTTAGGAAGAGGTAAGAATGGTTTGGTTTTAGTCCAGAACTCGTCGGAGAGCTCATAGTCCTGTACGTTTTTTCGTGTTGCCACTACTCAACATTGCCCTAGAATGTAGTAATTCTACTTTTCGGATAGATTCTAAATCAAAATTTGGGTCAAAAAATTAGTTCGTTTTTTCTTCAAATATTATCCATTTTTTAGGTCAGCTGAGTCTCTTCATCATCCCAAACTAACAAGTAGAAGAAAGAAACGAATCTTTATCGATGACGAATAAATAGATCCCATACTAACTATGGTTTTGTTTTTTCAGTACTTTCTTTTTGCCACCTATAATGGATTCCACGTTTTGAAAACCATCTTTCTGGACCGTATTTGCCAATTAAGTCTAAGTGGTAGTCTAAATTCGGATGAACGGACCTCAAATAATCAAGTTTAGTACAGCTACAGCGATCGCTGCACTCCCAGCATCCGAGGTATCCTTTACCTTGCACACAGTTCCTGATTTCACAGACAGGTTTTCCACCTCCTTCTCTGCAAGGTACAGGACATTTTAATGATTCGATTTCCTTAAGTAACCTGATAAATACCGGATATTCTTCAAAGACAGGATTTTTCTCAGATTTAAGTTTTGCATACTCATCAAACTGAAGATTGGAAAGTGTTTCTTCAAGTTTATGAACGAGATCAAACAAATCCTTGTTAGAAGGGATGCAATCGATACAACATAACCCACACCAAGCTGTGAACTTTTCATTCATCTTTTTACCTCAAGAGACAACTGTTGATCTCAAATATGCTTAGAACTTATACGCAGTTGAACTGAAGAATCAACAGCATCAGGCCGCTAATTATCTAAAATGTGACTTTAATCCACAATCTTTGCTGTAATTGATTTTTCTTTTCAAGTGCGTAAGTCCTATATTAATGTTCGACTTTCAGATATCAACAGATTGATAAAGTGGGATAACTTCAATTGAATTTAGCGATACCGGACAGTTGGTCTGAGATAAGCATTTCTCAGGTGCTACCCTCAAGTTTCTTCCGGTTATAGAGGAAATGAGTTATATGTCAAGCAAGACAACATTTGAAATCGAGGACAAGTGCCTCCCGCCTTTCTTCGTGAAGCAGAAAATCTCCATTGAAAAAGGAGATGGAGTTTATGTATGGGATGAAGAAGGGAAGATGTATATTGATTTCACAGCAGGTTGGGGTGTAACATGTATTGGTCATGCAAACCCGGTTATCACTGAGGCCTTGATCGATCAGGGAAAAAAAATAATTCAAAACCCCAATTCGGGACTTACATATTCCCCGGCACGTGCACGTCTACTGTCCTTACTCGTAGAAATTCTGCCTCCCAATCTTACAAGAGTATTCTTCACAAATAGCGGAGCTGAAGCAAATGACGCTGCCATTAAATTGGCTCGAAAGGTAACAGGCAGGCCCGACATAATTTCTACAGATCAAAGCTTTCATGGTCGTACGATTAGTACTACATCGGCCACAGGTCAGGCCAAGCATAGAGATAGGTATAGTCCTCTGATGCCTAATTATCGGTTCGTACCCTATGATGACCTGGAAGCTATGAAACGTTCCCTGGACGAGAATGTTGCTGCAGTAATTCTTGAACCTATTCAGGGAGAAGGTGGAGTTCACATACCTTCTGAAGGATACCTGAAAGAGGTAAGCAGCCTGTGTAATAAGAATGGCAGCCTGTTGATCGTGGATGAGATCCAAACCGGATTTTTCAGAACAGGGCCAGCTTTTGTTACAAGTTCTTGTGGTGCGAAAGCAGACTTTATGACAATGGCAAAAGGAATTGCAGGTGGTTTCCCATTTGGTGCTTTTGCTTTGTCTGAGAACGTCGCAAAGAAACTCGAAATAGGCGACCACGGAGGTACATACTGTGGCAACCCTCTTGGTTGTGCCGTTTCCTATGCAGTGATAAAATATCTTATAGATAACAACATTTCCCAAAATGTGAAAGAAATGGGCTCTTTTGCCCTGGAAAAAATGAGTTTATGGCCAAAAATTTATGGGAATGTAATTGCCGACATACGGGGAAAAGGGCTTCTTATTATGGTCGAATTCCAGAGCGAAGACATCGCTACAAATGTCAAAAATGAGTGTTTGGCAAGAGGTGTATTTGTCACTCAAACTCAGGGTAATGGAATCAGGATATTTCCCGCGCTAAACATCAAGAAGGAAGAGTTAGAAAAAGGTCTTTTAATTATCGAGGATGTGATTAAGGAAATTGACCTTACCTTCTAAATGTCTCATTATATAGCTGTCTGGCTAGTTTAATATGAATATCCAGGAGAAAGGCATCGAAATGCCCCAATCCTTTTTTATATAGCCTCCATCACCCTTTAGCCCCGTTACCTTTGAGATCTTTTCTTATTCCATTAACCTCAATGAACCCCTAGACAGCGTGATCCATGTTCAATATGACGTGAACGCATTCCATCCCGGCACGAATGCATACCAACCCATTACTCCTGAGGACAACGTATCCTCTTCAAATTGAGTGGAAATCTCTCAATTTCCATTCAGTGAGCTTTTTTCTCTGATTCGTTGAACCAGAGATGGCATCTAGAATGTGCTGCCTAATATATTACATATGATGATATGCAATTACACCCAGTTTCTTTGCTGTCTGAACAATCGTCATAAATGTGTCATTTGCTTTTGTTCCTTCCTCTGTTAATTCTCTTTTTGAATAAGATCTATCTATTCCCGAATCAACCTTTCCTTTTTCCAAACAAGATATTTTTCTTTTCGGGCTCGTTCATACAAATCATCAATTTTATAAATTTATAAATATATATATTATGAAATCATTCGTGGACGTGCGAACGATTTATATATTCTAAATGCAACTTATCTAAAGATATTATGGCAAAACCTGAGAGTAAAACAGAATTTTTTTATAATGACACCGGACTGGTAGCAATAGGCAGTCCTGTTAAACTCCAGATCCTTAATTTGCTCAGGGAAGAACCCAGGTCGTTTGATGAAATCGTAAAATTTACAGCAAAAGCCAAATCAACTATTTCCGTACACCTCAACAATCTAAGGTCATGCGAGCTTGTGAAAGAAAACTTTGATCCAGGAGATCGCCGTCGAAAGATTTATTCTCTCACTTCCCGCTACATGGGCTGCTCTCAGGAGCCTTTCATTGAGAATTATAGAAGTTTACTGGAAAAGGTTCCTTCATGCGGAAACGATAGGTTCTGTTTTACAGAAATCCTGCTCCATGCGCTTTACTTTGGCTTTGAAGCATATGGGATTGATAATACCCCTGTTGTAAAAATGATAGGAACCGATCTCGGAAGATCTATTTCCCCTAATTTTAAATCAGAAACCCCTGAAGAACTCCTGAGAGAAATCGGGGATTTTCTGGAATTCCATAGGAAGTGCAGGGTTACCGTACTTGTGGACCTCCCTGCTCTTCAGATTGAAGACAATTTCAAAGCCAGATCAACACCGGTAACAGGAAAACCCTTTTGCACCTTAACGGAAGGCATTATTGAGGGAATTCTTAAAGGAAAGCTTGAGAAGGAGTGCAGAGTTACCGAGACCGAATGTTACGGATCAGGGCATGAACACTGCCTTTTTAAGATAACAGTATAAATTTCTTTACCGCGCTGATAGCATTACATTTGTATTATTATTAACAACTTAGGGTCTTAAGCCGCAATCCATTCTTAAAATCAACTGGCTTATAAAATGGCTTATAAAATTTTTTTTGGCCCATCTCTTTTTTCGAGCTTCGGTCTATTTTCCTTGTCAGAATGAGATGTCAGCGAGAAGTTCCGATTACGACTCCCATCTCGGATTTCAGACGAGGTCCTATTGCTGCAACTATACCAGGCCCGTCGGTTTTTTCTCGGCACACGATTGTATGTTCCAGAAGCCCAAGGCGCTCGATTTCGTAAATGTCCCTTCCATGACCTGTTTTTTTAATTGCGCTTTTGATTTCCGAGCGGGTTGCCCCGTTAACAGTTACCCTATCAGTAGCTGCCTTTATCCAGCTCCACCAGATATCAAGCTGTTTTTTGGTGAAACGAGCTTTTAAATTCTTATTAGCCTCAATAACCTCAACCTCAGCCGGCAAATGGGGTATGAGACCGAATCTCGATGCAAGCTGTTTTGGCTTTCCGCTGCCCAGAGCTTTCAGTTCTTCGGTTTCAACTTTTACAGGCACTCCAATATTGACCAGAAAAGCGTCCTCTCCGAAAGCCTGGAGAAATCCCATATAAACCTTTCCAGGTTCAGCTTTCTTTGCAGGCGTCCCATATCTGGAGGTCAGCAGATTTGCAGACACTTCCTCATCCTCGCCTTCAAGGATGAACTCGGCCCAGTTTTCAGGGGTAATGGAAATCTCAAATTTTACTTCAAGGTCTTTCAATTCGTTCTCAACCAGAGTTTTCAAAAGTCCAGCCATTCTTTCCCGGTTCTTTCCGTAAATATGCTGGAGGGTTACAACTTTCATCATATTTTTCCTACCAATTCTCTCTTCTGCTTTGTTTTTACCGGGAACTGAATTATTCCTCAGCTCCTGAGGTAAGCTTCCAGAAGCTTTTCACTTTCTTCCAGAGCTGAGATTACAGTCTCATTAATGGGGCTTTCTGCCCTTTCAATCTGGTTCTGGAGTTTTTTAATATCCCGACTATAAGGGCCAAGTTTCCGAGAAATCGTATCCTTACTATCTCTCTGCTCTATTGCGTCCCTATGTATACTTTCGATTTTGTTTCTGAGTTTTTGAATCTTCTCAAAAATTTCAGCGCTCAGAGGGTCAAGCTCTTCTACCTGTTCAGGTTCTTTACCGCCTTCATTTTCTGCAGCTTCTTCATTTTCAGGACCTGTATCCTGGAACTCCTCGTTCTTATCCTTCAAAGGCTCCTCTTCAATTAAATCCCTGAACTCTTTAAGAGCAGCTTCAACCTCTCTTCCGTATTCTGTAAGTTCAACAAACTTTATCCGCCCTTCAGATGTGAATCTTATAAGTCCGCACTGTTCCATTTTCGCGAGGATCCTTGTTGTATGAGCAAAGGTGGAGTCTATCTCTTTAGAAATAACAGACGCATAGGTCTTCCCCATTGAGCCTATAAACAATAGCGCACGAGTGGGTTTTTCCTGCAAAAATAACTTTTCTGGATTTTCGTCGGACATAATATCACATTGGAATTTCTCTAGCGGGTTACTTCTAGATCTGAGTCAAAGCACTTTAAGTATTCTTCAATGGCTTATATAATACTGAGATTCTTCAGTGGTTTATATGGTTTATATAATACTGAAACAGTTACCAACCTTTACTTTTACCTTTGCATTTTTATCTAAGGAACTCACTCTGAAAGCGCCCTGATTATTTCCTTAATTTCTGTAATAGGCGCATCGGTTCGGAATGAAGTACCGCTGAAATGAGTCCTTGATGCTTCAAATCCGTTGGCTTTAAGGGCTTCTATCAGGATTTCTATTCCGGTTGCAGAAGCTCCAAGTTCTTTACAGATCACATGTTGGTCATAGAACATCGGGATATCGAGTTCATCCCTGCAGAAAGTAATTATTTTTTTTGCTTTATCCCTTGTGTTTAGAGGATGCACTTCAAGTTCGGAAATAACCTCATCACAGAATGCCTGTTCCCTGAATGGCCCAAGCCATAGAGGCCCTGCAATTTGTGTGGAAGCTCCGCAAACAGGGCATTCTTTTTCTATATGTACTGCAAGTCCGTATACAGGCCCTCGAAATCCGCATTTCGGGCAATGAATGCTAAAGCCCATTGATTTTAGAGTTCGGTCAGTCTGTTTTGTTCCGGGGAGAATCTCAAGATACGCGCGAACATAGTGGCGTGTCACATGGGAAAGCAGAGGTAACATCCCTTTTTCATGCTTTGCAAGCTCTCTGGCACACGCTCCCAGGAGAACTCGAAGCCCCATTTCACTATGGTATTCAGTGTTAAGAGGTACAGCCGCATATTTTCGTATCCCGGCTTTCAGATGAGCCCCGCATAAGGGAGCCGTATCTGTTGCGGTAACCGACAGCATACTCCTGACCGAGGCCGATGCCGCGTCCAGGAAGGGTGCAGGAGTACCAAAGGGGTCGAGGTCCACGATATGGTATTTTTGCTTGTGAAGCAGCACATTTGCACTCTTACGGGTAGCCAGGGTCTTTTCCTCAAGCTCGTTAATTTTAATATTTTCCTTTATAAGTTCGAGTGCTTCAGGACTCCAGTCATTCATGGTAGCATGGATCCCTACTTCACCTGCAATCCGAAGTCCCCTTATTCCTGACGCTGAAAAAGCGTCCACATAATGAACTTCTTCCCTGAGAAGTTCTTTTCTCGAAAGAAGCCTTTTCACAAATGCAGCCGTGGCTGCAACATTAATATCGCGGTTAAGTTCCATCTCCGGATTATAAAAAACCGGAGCTGCCGAGGGAGGGAAGGTTGCATCCGGAGGCGGTACCGGAACTGAAACCTTTGTTGTGCCTTCGACTATAGTTTTATATGTCATTTGGAACTGCTATACTTTGGGATCTTATTTTACAGTGATGGTCGTCTGCATTTTCGGATATCCTTTTACACTGAAATTGTAGCTTCCTGACTCATTGAACGTGTACTCCAGAGTATTTCCATATGCAAGCCTTTGGTCCTCGAAAAGGTGCTTCTTGCTGGTCATGGTAAGAACACTGGATTCCTGGTAGTTCCTCCAAACAACTGTATCTCCGAGATTAATTTTCAGGCTTGAAGGGATCATAAGATAATTCTTAAGCCTTACAAGGTGTGACTTCGGTACGGTTTCACCAGGCTGGTTTGCTCCAGCTTGCCCCTTTTCCCCGGTCCAGATTTCTGTTTGCTCCATCTCAGGCTCATTAGTCATTCCAGAAATTTCCGCTTCTTCTGGAGTGTCTAAATCTACCTGTGTTACCATTTCTTTCTGAGTTCCCATTTCTTCCTGTGTTCCCGTTTCTTCCGGTGTCCACATTTCCCCTTCAGTTTCCGTCTTTTCCGGCGTCCACGTTTCTTCCTGCATTCCTACAGGCGTTCTCACTTCTCTTTGTCTTTGTGAACCTCCTGAACTGCCGCTTGCCTCTCGGTCTTTTTTCCCATTATCCTTTTCGTTTTCCGAGCTCAGGCAGCCTGATATTATTACTGATAGGGCCATCAGGAGTAAAATTATTTGTTTTGTTTTCAATCCCCTTCCCCTTATTGCTAATCTACCTTTTGTATTCCCAATTTAATATAAGCCATTTATAAATAATAATGCTTTCTTAGAACAGTCCTTTAAACCTGAGTTATTTTTGAAGTGAAGGTGTGAATTTTGGATGATAAGCACTAATCTAGATCATATAATAAGGAACTTATTTTAGTAATAAGGAACTTATTTTAGCAATAAGGAACTTATTTTAGCAATAAGGAACTTATTTTAATGTTACTTTGTATATTATTTAGGAACGTATCTCTAAAGGTCTCAGAAAGCTTTAAAAAAGAACATGCACACTTAAGGAGAAGCAAATTAAGATGTATATTTGTCCAGAAATGTCCTGATTTAAAAAATTTGAAAAATAGATTGCCAGGAAATTTTATCGGCCGAAATTTTATCGGCCTTTCCTGCAAATAGTTAGAACATTTATCAAGCCCGATTTTCCCTGAACTTTTGACTCTTCATTTTTTAGGAACTATTTATCAGGGTTCAGCCACACTAACGGTAACATTCATTCTGGGCTGGCCGATAACACTGAAGCGGTAGTCTCCGGTCTCGTTGAAGGTATATGTAAAAGCACGTTTGTACGCAAGTCTTGTATCATCAAAGAGCTTTTCTTCACTCGCGAGAGTAAGAATTCTTTTTGGGCTGTCTTCCATGTTTACCCAAGAAACTGATTCTCCTTTCTTTATTTCAAGACTTGAAGAACTTATTCTGTTATTGATCAGTCTTAACAGATATGGGGTGTCCTTAATTTCAGAAGTTGAGATATTGAGTCTTCCATTATTTCCCAAAGTTACATTTTCCTGAGTTATATTTTCCTGAGTTATATTTTCCTGAGTTACATTTTCCTGAGTTACATTTTCTTCCGAGGTTTCGGTTTCTATGGCAGTTGCATTTTCTTCCGGTGTATCTACAATAGTTGTATTTTCCACAGGAGTTGCGGTTTCTTCAGGGGTTGCATTTTTCTCTGTTGAGGGTTGTTCATTCCCTGTGCATCCTGAAAATAAAACGGCGCCGAATATAAGAAGCAGCACAATTATTTTTGTTTTCATCTTATTCCTCACATCTTGCGATTGTGAAATTTAGGAAATCAACAGATCAAGTCAAAATCTACGTAATTTTAAGCTAATATTCAATTTGAAGCTTAACCATTTAGATTTTGTTGACCCTTATTAACCTCTGTTCTTTTTTGTTTAATCTTAATTTAACCTTTATTGACTTTGAGGACTCAGTATTTTATTATTACAGTCCTTTCTTAAGAGAATTTCAAATCTTATTATTCTTTTTTAGGATAGTCCGTACTTATAAATGTATTTTCTACTTTCATTTATCACTTTTTGAAGTACTTTTACTTTTGACAAATTTTTTAAAATTTATTCGTATATTTTTGAAATATCCCACCGTTTTAGGCCTTTTGCCTTCATTGAAAACTTCCGGCAACCATTTCCTGAAGTTTCAGTTGAGGTAATAACTGCAAATTTAATATAATTATCCAAAAACAATAATAGGTAAAATGTTATTTTTGAAGACATCTGAGGAAAGTAAGATCAATATATGGGGGAGAAAATAGCGTCTGCAAAAGAAGAGATAGACAGCCAAATTATGAAACTCTGAAATGAAATCTTTGAACTTGAAGATAAACTTGGTGAAGAGCTGGATATTAAGTATACAGAGTGGCGTAAAGTAGAAACATTATTGAATAAGGTGTAGATGTAGATGCAGCTGTAATGCATATAGAGTCTACCAAGGGAATTAGAAAAGAAAGCATGCTTATTTACACAGAGGTCAAAACAATCAAAGATAAGTGTAAACAGGAAATGGATGAGAAATACATGAAAATAGATACATTAAACAAAGAAAAAATGGTATAAAACGTTGCTCGTTTACTTTTTAGGAGAAACGCCAGAAATCAGGGTGCTTAATCCCCTGATAAAAAATAAAGACGTCTTATGGCACTTAATAACGGATGGGATTAGAGCCATACCTTGTACCATGTCTTTTTTCTTCATCTTCTACTTTTATTTTATGCGATACAGTTGAACCGGCTGTTTTTTCTTCTTCTTTTGTTTTATGCCAGTCACACAAAGAATAACGTTCTTTGCAATGCATGATGTATTTTAAAACACAGGCGAATCCTATTATTGCTAAGATACAACCCACTATTTTCATTAACTTATTCACAATTATTCACCCCTAGTTACTATTGTATTTCATAGTTTATGAAGATATTCAAACAGACAGGTTTGCCATAGGGCTCATTAAAATAGAATTTGTAACTACTCCAATATTTAGCCTTCGGTTCCTTGATTTTTAGAAATAATCTCATATTTAGCAGTTTATTCCTTGATTTTTAGAAATAATCTCCATTGGTCATCGGTTAAGGAATTTTCGTGCCTGAGATATCTATTTTGCATTAGAAACTGGCTTTAAATTATAGCCTCTTTACATGAAATAGAGATCTTGTTCTAGCTCATGATCTATTAAAGTATTTGAAAAATATTAAGGGGATTGGCGCAATTTGTCACGATTCTTTACTTAACAACAGTCATAAATAAAGTAAATTGAATTACTTTCTCTATTTAAATTTAAGCATTTTTATGCGGAGCAGAATAAAATGGAAAGCTTTATAGATTCTTTATACAACTAATTTATTCAGTCTATTTTTTTGAAAATACTGTAAAGGACGAGAATATAATGACAACAAAAAAATCACGCCTGGTAGTTTTAGCTTCAACCGCCTTTCTTTTGTTATTTATTGTCTTTTCATCCACTGCATCAGTAGCCACTGCACAAATTTTTTCTTCCGCGACATATGCATAGATATCTAATTCGGTTCCGTTGCAAAAAATCTAGTGTCATAGCAATTTAATTATTGAGCATAATCTTTGATAACTTTTTATCAACAGAAAATGATTCAGGGATAACATGTGACCAACAATTAAATTTTCAAGACACTGGCTTTATTACAAAATCAGTGAAACTTTTCACAATCAGGAGAGTTAATCAATTTTACCATGGGAAAATGAGACACAAAGGTATGAATTATAGTATCAAACTGAGGAAATATTATTTTTGTAATAAAACCTAACAAATGGACCATTTTACTTCATAGCTGGTATGTGTATGTTTTTGTACTTCATTATGATGTCATCATTCAGATTATACAAATTATTTACGATAGATTGAACAGGAGTTAAAATGAAACTGCCACTAAAAATAACAGGTGTCTTCTTAATCTTCGCTCTGCTGATATCGTGTGTAGCAGCAACTGAAAACAAAGATCTCCCAACAAAAGAAGAAATAACTGATTTCATTGCTGGTATCCCAGTATCTGATAACTATATTATTACAGTATTTGATACCGTGAAAGATAAACAGCCGACATGGAACTGTGATACATGGGAAGATAAAAATGGTAATCAGATGCTCAGTTTGTATTATGTAAATCCAGACTCATCAAAAGGATATGGTAGCATATACTTCAATGAGTTAGGGGAAGAAATCTCCATGTGTAGAGTTGAAGCCAAACTGGTAAATCATTATGTAGGAGAAGCTGTTTCTGAAGAAAGCAAAGAGGATGTAAAAGGAACTGAGGACGAAGAGGCAAACGATCCGACAAAAGAACCTGAAAACATACAAACTGATGCGTTAAACAATTATGATACAACTATTGTAAATAATTATGATAATTCACAAACTAACACGCAAAAAACTACTATAAACAATTATTATAGTAAAGAACCTGAAAACACACAAGAAGAACCTGAAGAAACCTCAGTCGACCAGCCGGAAAAATCTTCTGCAAGTGTGGACCTTCATGGCGAAAAAACGTCAGTTCTTAAGGGAGAAGACATCCTGTTCAAGCTTTCGGCTGTGAATTTTATCACAAAGCCTACCATGCATGTCCAGGCGATTATTATTCCTCCGTCTGGGATGAGTGTCTCTTCTTCAGAGTTTGTTGAGTCCGGTGCGGGACAGTACACAACTACTTATGACATTGAACCCGGCAAGGGAAGGGATATTGAAGTGAGGATTGCAGCCAACCAGGTTGGGGATTTTGATGTTACAGGCAGGGTAATTTATTATTTTGGAAATAATAAAAATGATGGAGAAGATAAAATGCTTGATCTCCCTATTCATGTAGATGATTCAAACCCTGAACCATCCAACCCTGAACCATCCGCATCTAAAGATAAGTCCGTTACCATTTCTGTTCCTGATATACCTGGATTTGGAGCGGCAAGCCTCGTAATGATATTGGCAATGGTATTTCTTTTAAGAAGAAATTAAATAACAATAATTTATAGAGTGCACGTGAGTTATTAATCAGTTCTGAAAAACTCCTGTTTTTCCTTATCAGTTCTGAAAAACTCCTGTTTTTCCTTTTTGAGGAAAATGGAAATTTTTCTTTCTACAGGCCTGAAACTTTTGAGGGGTATCTTACTTAAAACAGGCCTTTGCAGGAAAAGCTACTGGATCTTCCCAAATTGAAGAAAAATGGTTTGCGTGATTGGCAGATAACTGCGATTTCAAATCTTGAGAAATCTTTTAAGGGCAACCGCCCAAAAGCTCTTATCCAGATGGCAACAGTTTCGGGAAAAACTATATTGCCATAACTTTCATTTACCGATTACGGAAGTTTGTGGATGTAAAAAGGTGCTGTTAAAAAGATATTAATAAAAACAAAAATATTATATACATGAAATAGAAACATATCAAAGCAACACTCAGTTTATGAAGTTGAAAAACGAATTCATATAACTTAATGTATTAACAGTGTGATCCCTATGCCCAGAAAATACACCAACAAGACAACCCATTTTATTCTCCACGATGACGGCACATTTGACGTCTATATGAATAAAAAGTTTAAAGAATGTGGACTATATGAGGAAACCTCTGATACTGTAAAATTGAACTACTTCAAACACTCGTCAATATTTCAAAAAGATATTGGATGTTTAATTTCTGAGAATTACAGAATCTGGATAGAGGACAGAATAATTAATGTTCCCGGAGGCATCCTGGACAATGGGGTGTTCATAGCTAACTGTGATGACGGAAGTACCATCCTGAAAGATTGAAGTTTATGGTATTTAGAAAAAATAGACAAAGATTGTTTGGATTCAAGGGAATCCCTTTTCGGAATTTTTCATTTAACTTCTATATTTTTTTATTATATCTTCTAAATTTTCATTTTATTTTCATTCAATTTTCGGAATATTAAATTCAATGGAAAAACATTTTCTATAAAACTGATTCCTATAAAACTGATTTCCACGACTATCCTCTTTGCTCTGTATATTCTAGACTCTTTTTACGTTAGAAAACATAAGCAAAAAAGGGGATTTTTCTAATTCATAAGCCTTGATCTGGAATTCAGTGCTAAACATCAATACTTACTTTACATTCCCTCAGACTCGAAAGCTAAACTCATTAGGACAGGAACTGGAACAAATGGAAAGACTTATTTTATCTGCAGCTCTCGTTATTCAGGAAAGATCTACCAAAAAATAATTACAGGTGTTACGCAATTAAGCTGGAGTTGAACCTCATTTATTAAATCCGGCCATTAAATGCGATTTTGTTATGGAAATTTTTAGATTCTGTTTAAGTAAAATTCTCTTTGAGCAATAAGTATGACCGAGAAGATATACTATCTTGATGGGCTGCGTGGCGTAGCTGCGATTAATGTGATGATAATGCATTTCTTCATTATATTAGTCCCGGCGATGATTTATAGTGATCGTATGCCTTCACATATGGGAAATATTGAACAGATTTTCTCGAGTACACCCCTGGGATTAATTGGTGCCGGGAATTTTTCGGTCTGCATTTTCTTTGTTCTCAGTGGCTATGTATTAACCCAAAAATACTTTAAAAACAGGGACAAAAAAATAATTATAAGCGGCGCAATGCGCCGATATATCCGGTTGTTTGTTCCGGTGTTGGTAGTAACAATATTATCGTTTTTACTGGCATCAACTGGGGTATTCCATTACTATATTGAAACCGTAATGGTTTCTGGAAATAATAATTACGACAACTACTGGACTTTTACTCCAGACATTGTCGATGCGGTTAAGCAAGCGTTGTGGGGATCATTTTTTACAGGAGACGATACATATAATCCGGTTTTATGGACAATGACAACAGAATTTTATGGGTCTATGCTTGTTTTCGCAATGGCCTTACTGTTCGGAGTGAAACGGAACCGTTGGACATTCTACCTTGCTGCATCAGTGCTTTTCTTCAATTCTTACTATTTTGCCTTTATTATAGGTATGGGATTTGCTGACATGTTCAACAGTAAAACCTCGATATTTAAAACCGATATATTTAAAACCGATAACAAAATAATATTATCTGTTATACTGTTTTCAGGATTATTTCTCGGGTCGTATCCTATAGGCACTGTAACAAACGATTCATTATACGCTTTTCTCAATAACGGTCTCTTTGAGATCCCAAAGTTGACATATCATATCCTGGGCGCCGGCATGATTCTGTATGTCTTATTGAACAGCCAATGGATGCAAAAAGTATTTTCCTCTCCAGTGCCAGTGTTTCTCGGAAAAATATCCTATTCGCTGTACCTGATACATTTCCTGATAATAAGCAGTTTTACCTGCGCACTGTTCCTCGCACTGCACCAGATATTGCCATACTGGATAGCTGTTTTTATTTCGTGTTTTTTGTCTGTATTATTAATAATACCCTTGAGCTATTTGTTTTACAAGTACGTCGACATGACGGGCATAGAACTCTCAAAGGCCTTTTATAACAGGGTGGTTGATCCTTTCATATCCAGCATCTCGAGGAACACAAAACAAAAACAGATCTCAAGCACGATTTTCGGAATATACAATAAATTATTTAAATAATTTTTAAGTTTTTTAACTAATTTTTAAGTTTTTTAACTAATCTTTAAGTTTTTTAACTAATTTTTAAGTTTTTTAACTAATTTTTAAATTTTTTAAATAATTTTTAAGTTTTTTAAATAATTTTTAAGTTTTTTAAATAATGCTTTTATGCCTTCAATTTTTCAATCAAAGACTTAAACTTTGTAATCGGTTTCTCGTAAAGCTTCTCTTCTTCCGTATTGCTATTTGAATCAAATATAGAGTTAATCCCTAAAATCAAAACTGCGTCTATGAAGTCGTATTCTGAATATTTAATCGAGCTTCAGATTATGAGCTGATCTAAGAACTCAAATTTCTTCTCTAAAATTTGTATTCCAAATTATAAATTGAGTTTTTGATCATGAAAAGTAGTTCTGAAAACTTACTGGCTTGAGGGCAAAATTGGTTTGAGGCAGGGTCATCATGTGATTTGTGATCATTTGCTTGGAATAATCAGCCTGAAAATAGGTGGGTTTGTAAACTAATATTTTTTAATATAATATAATAAAAACACAATAAATATATATACAAATACTATATTAATAAAATAATATACGTCGTGAAACATATTTTAGGAAGCATTTCAGGTCCTATGTAGTCTTTGGGTGGTAGATTTCTAAAAAAATTGGTGTGCAAAGTTAGAGACTAAAAATTACGTATTTTTTGAGGATATTTATAGGGGGCAATTATTACATAGACAATATGAATACCCTACTTATTTCGACAAAGAGAGTAAATGCAAAAACAGTAAGAAAGCAGGTAATAAAAATAATATAGCAGTGGCTGATTGTGATTTTAAGCAAAAATATAGCAAAAAATTTTATTACTGAGCTCATCCCAAAACCAGTTTTATCTTTACATTAATAAATTTTTAAAGTTGTTTTTGTGATTTATTTTTCATGATCTGAAACTTTACTGATAATTCAGAATACAGGATTCAGATAATTAATTTTGAGTTTTGGCATAAGCTCAATATAAAAACACTGCTTATAAAAGCTGGAAAAGGTAAGTAAATGTTAACTTTTCCAAGTTTATCTAATAACAATATTTTTATGAACCCACAGTTTTCCATTATACCCCTTGCATTTTATAGTCAGACAACTAATATAAAAACCAGTTCTTGAATACTTGTGAACCGGATATTTTAGTGATGAAGTAATTTTTGTTCCTTGTTTATGGGTTCCATCTCCAAAGTCCCATCTGATGTATGTCTCTTTACCTTTTGATAAATCCTTAAATCGTACTATTCTTGGATCAGTACGCGAAGCGGCTACCGCCGTATAATCAATACGATTATGTCCGCCGGTTAGACGTTGCGTTGCCGGAGGAGTTCCTGCACCTAGAGGAGTCTTGGTTACAATACATTTTGCACAGACTCCTTGAGACAATAAAGCTAGTACCATTAATACGGTAAAAACAGATATTGTTATTTTCAGTATAGACTTACTATTATTTTTCATATAATCCTCCTGTTTTTTTTTAGTTTTATTCGGGAGTACACGTAGTAAAAAATTACAGGAGAAATTATCTTATAAACATACTTATTTTCAAAAAATTAAATAAAAAACGTGATGGAAGTTTAAAGCTTGATAAAACTTTATCTTATTATCTAAAAGATGATAACACTATAAATTCATTTAACACTATTTTCAATTCTTACAAACTAAAAAAAAAAGAATATAATACTACAAATCCATTCAACACTGTACTCAATTATTACAAACTTAATAATAAGGACCATGAGAAAGTCATATAATACTGGATCTTAAGACAGCTCTTTATTTCCAGTAAGAGCCGACGAAGTCTCCACAATTTAGTAGAAATGAGCTATTTCAGGTTATAGTTATGACTCATTACATAGTACTGATAGCCATGCTTCTCAACATATCTCCTAGTTGCCTCATTAGTTCTCCTAACCTGTACTGTATACACATATTCCAGTATACTCAAATGGGGTTTTAAAAGAGGATTAATAAGTCAAAAAGAATTTTATTATGTCCTGAAATAATTTCGCAGATTTAAATTGTATCGAAATTTAAAAAAATAATATAACAGCAAGTAAAGTATAAGCTAAACATTGAGTAATTTTAATTCTTTATAGTAAAGGAGCACGATCATGTAAAATAAAAAAATTCG
The DNA here is from genome assembly GCF_000970025.1 of Methanosarcina barkeri MS. Taxonomy (GTDB): domain Archaea; phylum Halobacteriota; class Methanosarcinia; order Methanosarcinales; family Methanosarcinaceae; genus Methanosarcina; species Methanosarcina barkeri. The sequence goes on along the minus strand of NZ_CP009528.1, from coordinate 2,431,900 downwards.
AAGTTTGTTTTATCTCAAAATTATTTTACGTTAATTATGTTGGTTGCAATCCCTTATGTGAAACTTAACGGTAAAAAGATCCGTTGGATCAAAATGAACAAAAGCAAAAAAGTTTCAAAGCGAAATAATTTCAGGACAAAACACAACGAATTGATAGCGATAATAATAATAAAATAGACTTTTCTTGCTTGTCAAATTAAATCCAAATAAAGATTAAGTTTATTAAAAATCATACTACTTTTTAACTGTATAAAACCATAACTTCACGGAAGACCAGAAGGTTTTCATTTCCCATAAATTTAACTCCAACTTCTAGGACGCCGGAAATGAGTTTCACAAACTTTGAAGATCCCGCCGAATTTGCTAAAATCCGGACCGGAACCGGATTTATATTTTAAAGGAAACAAGAGGGGTCCAATTTTAGCCGAAGAATTCGATAGGAACAGCGCCGAGCACCTTCAGGAAGAAATAGCCCAAATAGGGTTGATAATAAATAATTTTTTAAAAAGTCTAAAGATAAACTGTGTGAAGAAAGTCAGGCATACCAGGGTTTGTTTGTTTCAGAAGCCGAGGTTGACTTTATTACTATGGGAGCGCAGATGGTCACGAATATCCTGATCTTTACAGGCTGTCCCATAATTATTTTCGGTAATAAAGGAATTCCTTCTTTTTTGATTTAAGGGTCTTATTTGTTTTTTTTAGCACTTTTTATTACTGTCAATAATTATCGGGCAGTCTGCTTAGGGTGGGATGGCTGCCCGCAATTTGATATTTTGAAGTTGACGGCTTCCATCCCCACCTGCCACCTTCCGGTTCTCACCAGGAGTTGTCAAGGAAGGTGACTTCCCGCCTTAGAGTTAAAATACTTGATAATTCTACGAAGGTCGGAAATACCTTATCCGACAGGAGTGTTCAGTCCGGATAACCTCCTAGCTGCTCGTTTCTGAACATTTGAGCATCTCCATTCTGTTTTCCGGAATAACTTTCCGGTTGTTCGGCCCAGAACACTGGAACATCTCCGTTCTGCTTTCCTACTTCCATAAAGTACTTGTTATTGTAATAATACCAGACTCTTACAGCCGGATATGTACTTTCCAGGTACTCATCATAATCGATGTCTGATACATCGGCAGATACTATAGAGCAGTTGTCATCATCGTAGTAGGGTCCTTCAGTTGGGTCAAGTGGGAACCATTCCCCGTTTTCATAAACTTCTACCCAGGCGTGCCCACCACTGGTATTTCCAAAATCTACTTTCCCTATAGCCACACGCACGGTACTTTCATTATATTCTCCCGAAGCAATCAGCAGGGATGCAAGAGTGTTTGCCTGTTCCTCACAATCACTGACAGGCTCTCCATAATCCGGATTGCTGGAATATGCAGGGGTTTCATCAAGAAACTCTGTTGGAGTAAGCCATTTTTCATCTACACCGTTCAGGGTCTCATCGGATACCCAGGTCCACGATAAAGCGGCTTGATATATCTCGTACTTATCGTCAAGACCATTTTCTTCAAGATAAGAGGTTACAGCATCTGCGTATGGGGTAACACAGGATTGATAGTAGGAAGTGTTTTGCTGCGTTATGTATTGTTCGTCCAGAAAACTCCTGGACCTCATGTCAGGAGATGTCCCTTTTGAAGAGTCTTCTCTGGAGACAGTCGGAGGTAACTGTTGAGGTCTCCCGTTATTATAAGTGGGCTGGAAATTTTGTGGCATATTTCTGTTTCTTTCTCCAGGAGACAGAGTAAATCTCGAATTCGAGTTTTGAAACTCATGTACTCTACTTTCAACAGTACTTACGAAACTGCAGTACTGAACCTCAAGATTCTGAGGTTCAACAAATACCCAATCAAGAGTATTCCTGTATTCTGGACTGCTTCCGATTTCTACGTTCCTAGCGCTCGCACCAGTACAAAGAAATATAGCCAGTATAAGGGCAGCTGTCAAAATTAGATTAATTTTTCTCATTCAATCATCTACCAGTATGTTTTGCAATTTCTTTCATATTCTCACACTGATTTTTTCTGTTCATGGTTCAACATGTCAAAAGTCCAGCTCTGAAACTCAGGTTCTGAAGCCTTCTAATAATATTCACAAATTTTTTCATAGTGTAAAGCCTATTTTTTCCGCAAATTTTCTATATAGATTAAGAAGTTCTGAATGGAAGCAGGAGACGAAAAATAAAGAAGTCTTCAAAGTTTTATCAAAGTTAAACCTTGACTCTTTAACTTTTCTGGAGTCATTTCAAAGAAAGTCATTGAGTCCAGCAACTCATTCAAACTTTTGCTTACCAGTACTGCAATATCTGATAATCTACACCTTCTGTTTTCTTCTTAGTTTCAAATTAAGCAGGAAATTAAGAATGGGTTGAGCCGTTTTCTTTTCCGTTTATTCGTATCTCAGTGCATCTACTGGTTTTAACTTTGAAGCCCTGTATGCAGGGATGATTCCTGAGATCACCCCTATTAAAACTGCCAGGAGAAGCCCGAAAGCCATCAGGTCAGGGGCAAAATAAACTTCGAAAGTGTCTGACCCTCTTCCTCTCATCATTTGCAGACCTAGCACAGGGAAGAGAGTTGAAACACAAGCTCCAAGAATATCTCCAAGGATACCACCAACAAGACCAACCATTGCGGAATTAAAGAGGAAAATCATGAGGATATCCCTGTTTTTTGACCCAATGGCTTTCATGGTCCCGATCTCTTTTGTCTTTTCCAGGACGGAGGTGAACATCGTGTTTGCAATCCCGACGGCTCCTACAAGCAGGGATACGGCTGCAATAGCTCCAAGAAACAGGGTCATTGAACTCGTCATTTCGGTAACAGACTCAGCCATAGATTTAGAAGCTGTCACGGAAAAGTCTCTGTCATCTACCTGAATAATGTGTCTTGAAACCATGAGTTTGTCCACGATATCTTCCATCAGTTCATCAACCAGATCTTCACTCCTGGCTTTCACCGTGATGCTATCATAAACACCTTCTTCTGCGTCATCAAGCAGGTTTACTGCCCCATCGAGCGGCATGTAAATGCTTCGGTCTCCACGTCCACCTTCTTCTTCCAGGATACCAACAACTCGCACGGCTTTACCGTTTACAGTTATTACCTGGTTGACCCCTATTTCCTGGTCATAAACTCCACTTGCAACCACGCTTCCTATAACAGCAACATATTTATCAGCCGGTTCAAGCAATCTTCCAGATTGTGTTTTCAAGGTAGTCATATACCTCCAGACCTGGGGGTCCACACCTGTAATTGAGAGAGTTGCATTTTGCGCTGCGTAAATCACTGATTCACTACCCGATATCTGGCCAGCTATGTACTGTATTCCATCCAGACCCTGGAGAGCTTCAATGTCATCATCTGTCAATTCAGCATCTGTTGATGAACCCCTCATCCCAGGAGGGCCAGGCATGTTGGATGACGCTTTGATATATCCTGGACTTATGGTTATTTTCGTCAGATCCATTTCGGCAAGCCTGCTCTGCACCTGTTCCTGCATAGCATCTCCAAGGGAGAGGATGCCAACAACAGATCCGATCCCTATAACTATTCCAATAATGGTCAGCCAACTTCGGAGTTTGCTATGCACAAGCATGTTCAGGCCCATTTTCAGGTACGTTGAGTTTCTCATCTCGCATCCTTCCGTTCGCTGCTGGGATTTTCGCTCAAGCCTTTTTTAAAAAGGATTGCGGGAGCAGTTTTTTGAAAAGGTTTGTGCTTCTCATCTTGCACCCCCCCATTTTCTATGGAGATTTTCTTTTCAATCTCGAATTGTCCCTGAACCTGTTCCTGAGTCGTGCTTCTGGTCTTCAGACTTTTTATTTCCGGATTCTTTCTCGCGTTCGACCTGTTTTTTTCTGCGGTAAATGAATAACCCTGCTACTGCAACCACTATTAAAACAATATAAGTCAGATATGAACTGAATCTACTGCTGTTACTTGCCGATCCTGATCTTCCTCGCCCCTGTGCATTCACACTTCCGGCAGTTGTTTCGAGTTCTACTTCCTTATTAACAGTTACTCTTTCTCCTTTTGCATCCGTATATTCGATCTGGACTTCCAGGGGATTGGAACCCATGGAAGTTACATTTTTATCTTTCTCGCTTGCTCTTGCAACCCCTGGTGTTCCTCCACTTTCAGCCACTCCAGGACTCTGTGTGCTCACAATATTGAAAGATGCAATTGTATAGTCCCCTTTCTCAAGGTTTCCAACAATCGTTGAAGAGCTTCCTGATACCCTGTAACCGTCCTGATCAGGGACCGAAACTTTCACGGAATAAGCCATGTTGTTGCCCACATTTGCAACTGAAAGAGAAACCTCTCCTTGGTCACTTTCTGAAAAAGAAACATCAAAATCAGTTTTCCCACCAACGAAAAGCCCTGCTGTGGTAGCAATGCTTTTCTCATTCGATTCATAATCTTCAAATTTGAGGTTTACATCCAGAGTGTAGAGTCCAGGATCTGCATTTACATCTGCCATTACCGAGTAAGATACGGTTACGGAGTCACCTGCAGCCAGATACTTGATGTACTTTGTATTATCCGAATATACCGGCAGAATTACCCCTTTTGGGTCTTTCCAGGAAACTACCATATTTTTCAGAGGTGAGTTTCCGGTATTTGTTATTATGAATTCCAGAGGTTCTTTCTGTGCCAGGTCAATGCTTGCTTTGTTTATGGTAACAATCTGCGCGTACTCTTTACCCTTTACCTCGAGCTGGATGGTTTTTGTTGTGGCAATCGTGTTTAATGAGGATCCGCTTTCTTTAGCAGTGGTGGTTATATCGATATCATATGTGCCTTCCGATGCATTTGCATCTGTCATAAGCTTGAACTTGAGGACTGCTGCATCATCATCATCCTGCCGTGCAGTCAGGTAGGAGACCTTTTTTGTTAGTTCTTCTCCGGAAACCTTACTGAAAGGATATTCAGGGTTAACTGTGACAGCGATGTCTTTCAGGTTAGCGTTTCCTACATTTTGCACGTTGACTGTGAGTTCAACAGGTTCTCCAGGACGGGCAGCATCAGGGTTCTGTTTAGCTAGGTTTACTTCCAAAGATGCGGATTTTATGTTCCCATTAGAGGCAAGTGCCGTCCCAGCTCCAAGGTATATGAATACTGAAAACATCAGTATTATTTTTAGCAAAGAGAACTTTTTCATTTTAATTCCTCAATTTAGATTTGCTTCATTTTTCGTACCTCTTTCATTTTTCATACTTTGTTCGTTTTTAGGATGTGTTTCGATTTTTTCAATTTCACCGTCTCGGATGTACACAATTCTTGTTGCATATTTTACAAGTTCAAGGTCATGTGTTACAATAATTATTGTCTTACCTTCACTTTTCTGCAGTCCGTCCAGGAAATCCAGGATATAATCCCCTGTTTTACTGTCCAGGTTTCCTGTAGGTTCATCTGCCAGGATTATAGGTGGGTTTACAGCCAGGGAGCGAGCTATTGCAACTCTTTGCCTCTGTCCGCCTGAAAGCTGGGACGGAAGGTTCTTTTTCTTGTTTGAGAGTCCGACAATGTCAAGCAGATATGAGACTTTTTGTCGGGCTATTTGTCGATTTTCTTCTTGGAATTCCATAGGTAAAAGCACGTTTTCTTCCGTATTCAGGGTTGGAAGAAGGTTAAAGCTCTGGAATATGAAGCCAATCATTTTTCCTCGGACGACGGTGAGTTCGGATTCACTTAGTTCTGAGATGTCTTTTGAATTCAGGCAAACAGTACCTTTTGATGGCATGTCCAGGCAGCCCAGCAAATTCATAAGCGTGCTTTTTCCACTTCCACTGGGGCCCAGGATTACAAGGAACTCTCCTTCATAAATCTCAAGATTTATTCCTTTAAGGGCCGCAAACTCAACTTCCCCCATCTGATAAATTTTCCAGACATCGGTCAGTTTGATAAGTGGAACCTCTACATTCTTGGAGGCATTCCCTGAATCAGGACTTTTAGCAAAATTACGGGCTGGACTGCCGTAAGGGATGTTTTTCGCGATCTCTCCTGGATCATCTATTTCGGAATCATTGTCCGATTCACTGGAGAAACCCGCTGCTTTTTCAAGCGATTTTAAAATATATGAGGCATTTAATTTCGTTTTTAATGTCTCTATAATCTTGGTAAGCGTCATACATACCCTCTAAACCATGTCCATGCTTCAGAGTTGTCGGATTAATTTTGATCCTGTTTGTGTTCTGCTTGAAACATCGAATCTAATAACACACTATGATATTTATTACACTGTTCTTTGGTTTTTCTGTTATTTAACTCTCCTTCTCGAATTACAGGATTAGTAATAGGTTAATAGCAATCCGTGTTTTTGAGGCACCTGCAGGATGCACAGTGCCTCATGTATGAAGTAGGGATTGATAGCTGGTCTGTTTTTGAGGCACCTGCAAGATGCACAGTGCCTCATTTTCTGGAGTGTAGGTTTGACTGCTTTCTTCTATTACTTCTCAATGGGAAAACTTTTGTGTTGATTTAATGGCCACTAAGAGTGGCGAGGTATCATGTTTCTATTTGCTTCATTCCCATAAGTCATACAGGATTAAAGGCATCTGTCAGATGCAGATGCCTTACCTGTCAGTTTTTAGGAGAAGGCAGTCATTTCCTTCATTGGCATTTAATAATAAAAGCATACTTAACAAAAACAAGAAGTATACGGAATTAATTTATCAATGAAGCTTTTCTATGAGTTATTTATTAAATTTAATCTTTAATCACACATTTAAGGAAAAATTAAATCTCAGTAAAGCATTATTTGCTAGAAGATATTCTCAAAAGAATTTTTAGCTTTTCCATATAAGCCATTTCCTTCGACAAAACCAGAGGTTTGAGTGTTGTTTCCCAGTACTTTGACCCAGTTTTGGGATTTTACCTGACACTGAGATGTAAGAATTTTTCAGGACTTATAAGATTTTCTAGACTTATGGCCGAGCCAACAGAATATGCTTATAAGTTGAAAGAGTTAATCCAAATTTATTTACAAAAGTTTAATCTATGAAGACATAACGAAAGTAACCACTATGAAATCCAGGAGTTTTCGCATATAACTTCATTATCTATTTATTGTCAAGGTTTTCTCATAAAATCTCATCTTTTCTCAGATCAATTATACCAGGTTGTTTAAATAATGGAAACTCTGGCTTTCTGGCAAGGTTGGTAAATATGGAGTTCTTTTTCTGGGAGCATTTTAGCCGCTTCAAATTTTTTTTGCTTGATCCTATATATCTGGTTTTTTGCAGACCTGGTTCATATTACTTAAGCAATTAACAAATAAAGGTTAAAATAGCTTAGATTAATGTATATATTTAATAGTTAAGCTTTATTTAAATATATATCTATTATTTAGCTTTTAAATTAAAGGTAAATCTATATTTACCTCCTTTTTTGCAAGTATCTTTATTTCTTTTTCCGTCAATTAAGGGGTATGTACAACAGTTACTGTAGCAGTTACTGTAGCAGTTACTGTAGCAGTTACCGTAGGACAGCAGAACTGCTATGATAAACGGTTCATATGAAGCAAAAACCAATCAAGTGAAAATCAATCAAATAAACTTAAATTGAATATCTTAAAAAAAATATAGCTGTAAATATTAGAACGGAGGGAATAAGTGAGAAAAATAAATCTCAACTATCTTGTAGACCTGGCATTTTTCGTTCAATTTGCCCTGGTCGGTTATTCAGGTCTTATAATGTATTTCAATCACCATGCTGCAGGTCCGATCTTAAGATTGATTCATGATAAGGTTGGAATCCTGATGCTTCTCTTCTTTGTTGTTCATATTGCATTGCACTGGAGATGGATAGTACTCACCACAAAGAATTTTTTCAGAAAAGAAAAACAAACCAAAAAGATGGGAAAAGTAAAACTCAACTATCTTGTGGATTTGGCATTATTCATTCAATTTGCTTTAGTGGGTTATTCAGGTCTTATAATGTATTTCAACCACCATGCAGCAGGTCAAATCCTGAGGTTGATCCATGACAAAGTTGGAATCCTGATGCTGTTTTTCTTTGTTGCCCACATTGCACTTCATTGGAGATGGATAGTGTTCACCACAAAAAATTTGTTTGGAAGGCAGAGAAAAATTAAAGAGGGTGAAGTTATTGAGGCAAACTACATGCCTGTGGACTAAAGTCGGTAAAAATCCGAGAGTCGAAAAGAATTTGAAGGTAAGGAAATCCATTTCCCTATATACCATCACTTCTCTGTAATCTTTGTATATGGTTTTATAGCTATACGATTCTTAGGATATGCGATATTACTCCGCTTGCAGATAAAGGATTCCTCAAGGTCGGCTCCCATTTGCTGCGCCAGCTTCGAAGGAATACCCATTATCATTAATTCGGGAGACAGCCAAGGGTTTCCTGTAGGATCAACAGGCCCAACATAAGCCGAATCTTTCGGGGCATTTTCTGCCATGCCTGCCGGGAAAGCGATCATTGTAGCGCAAATAGGCCCTCCGGGTATCACGGTTTTAAAATAGGGCTAAGAGCTGCTGAACTGTGCCAACCCGCAGAGGTTCCTGATCTGCTCGCTGCCTGCAAAGACAATAAAAGACCTGACAGTTTCAGGTGCCAGGTTGTAAGTACACGGAGCAATGACCGTATATTTGCCATGTGGAAGGATTTTTCCTGCTCGTTCTCTCTGTTCATCGAATAACTCAGGGGTTGCCTTTAAATGCTCGGCAGCGCCTCCATGGAAGTCTGGGGTGCCCACAGTTACGAAGTACTTAAGTTTTGGATGCGGTTCGGCAAGTCCCATCCAAGCCATCCCACCGGCGCAACACTGTTCGTGTCTTGCCTCAATATATATTGGGGGCGTCTCTTCAAAGAGAGCTGAAGTGTAAATCGCCTTTGCTACACAACGAGCTACTTTATATGATGGGATTGCACCCTCAGAAATTTCATCCGTACCGTAAACACATAATGGACGTAATTTCAACCTGCCAGCTTCGGTAAGCTTTTTTCCCAGTTCTTCAAGGCCTAACATAATGAACCCTCCATTAAACTAACTGACAGTTTCTCCGAATTTCTCCGAATAATTACTCTTTCAACCATCCTTTTTCCATCCAGTAAGCGCAGTTATGCGTCCAATGTTCTTTATTGGCAAGAATTACATACTTAAACCATTTTCTCCAGGCTTCATGTCTGGCCTCCGCACTGGATTATAAAATTATCCATAATTCTAGGTACAAAGTCGAGCTCATCGCTGTCTGCAGTCGTCAGCGAAAGGCCGTATTTTCCATCAAATAGTTGTTCATGAATAACAAGCGGGCTTCTATCAAACATTATCTTGAGCTGAGCTGTTACATTTGTTATATAGTTCGGGCTACTCAAAAATATGTCGTCAGCATCCAGGAGTTTTTTTCAATACAATCTCATAGTCATCTTTTATTGTGCACACCCCAGTTTCATGACAGGAATTGCATGCAGTGTAGTATTTGATCTTCGTTTTGGCAATATCAACTGACCAACTTCTGCTCCTTCTTCGGAGGCTCCATCCAGAGTGGTGTTCAGTAGTTTTAAAGTATTTCTGTGTTTACCTCTTGGGCTTGACTGTATCCCGACGATCTTCATAAGTTTCTCCTCGGTTTATTTCTATAAAATTACAATACTGTATTCAGTAAAAACTTTACTACTTTTTATAGTTCTTAAAGAGCGAGAATCGAGGCAAATAACTACAACACAAAGTTTTTCTATTTTTTGAATCTAATTTTTAGTATTTTGGAATTTACTTTATGATATTGTATATTAAGTAAATAATAGTCCAATATGGTTTTATATAGAAAAGTTCTAATATCTGTACAACATATTAACTATATATAAAAAATGGGGGTGATGGTAGTGGCACAATCAAATAAACTTGTAAAATATCTAGTCCTCGGTGTTTTCGTTGGAATGTTACTGGTTTATCTTAAGTTTAAGAAAGTAAACATTGAAAAATAAGTCCCAAAGGGACTTTATCTATACCTTTTTTATACCGAAAAACTTTATTTGTCTTAAAAAATTTTAATGCATAACAACTAATACACTGAAAAATAAATAAGCAAGATGTTTAGCTTTGCAAAAGCTACCTGAATAGTTTCAAGTAACGTTCTAGCCATAGCAAGTAGTGTGCTAGGAAAACAAACTACGTTTTTATATAAGCTACGTTTTTGGTGGTTTTCACCATACCAACTGTTAACTATAAATACTATTTTTTTCTCTATGGTACCCTACAAATATAAGCCATGACTCAAATATAAGTAGATCATAAATTATATAATATGGTTAATACATCCTATACTTAAAATAATTTTTATAGTTATAACATATTTTGTTTAACATATTTTATTTAATCCTTCCACTAATATGGAATTCCGTTGTGAGTTGAGAAAAATAAGGTGCATAACTGCATTTAACTATAACTTAATTCACTGGAAAAATTGAGGTAGTTAAGGGTATGAAAAGATACGATGTAATTGTTGTTGGGGCAGGCATAAGTGGGCTTCTTGCAGCGCTTACGCTTTCAAAGCATGGAAAAAAAGTCCTTGTTCTTGAAAAAAGACGAAATCTAGGCGGGAACTGCAACAGCTACATGGTAGATGGCTATCAGGTAGATACAGGAGCACACGCAATTACCCATCTGATTGAAGGACCTCTAAAGAGATTAATGGATAACTATTTTGATTTTCTACCTGTGTTTGAAGACTATGGGCACTACTATATTCGGACTGAAAATGCTTTTGTCAAAGTTCCTTCCAATCTGAAAGATTTCGTGACTTTTGATGTGCTTCCAAGAAAGGACAGGTTATTGCTTTCCCAGATCCTTACAAAAGCCTTTACCCTTTCTTCATTCGGAATAGACCTTTCCAACCAGTCAGTATACGATTTTCTACCAAAAAATCTTTCAAAGGACACCTACGATTTTGTGGATACTATATCAGCTTTTCTCTCTGGCAGGTCAATGAAGGAAACCTCTGCCCAGCGTGTTCTGTCGGGAAGCAGTTTTGTAAGGGACAGCATCACCCAGGAACAGTTTGATGCAATGATCGGAAGACTGGAACCAAAAAAATCTCAATCTACAGAGTCGATCCTTGCCTCAATTCTTCCATATCACCTCCACGCTTCCCTTCAGGCCAGGATGACAAAGGTCACCCAGCCCTTTACTTCCCTTGAAAGGCTTGCAACAAATAATATAAATTATTCTCAGGGCTATCCCAGAAAGGGGTTAAAAGCTCTGCTAGATGCCATTCTTTACTCTCTTCCGGAAACCGTTGAAATCAAAAATGAATGTGAAGTTAAATCCATCCTTGTACAGGACGGAAAGGTTTCAGGCGTGGAAGCCGATGAAATCTATAGCTCTGACCTTGTTATCTACACAGGTTTTGCAACCGAGCTTCCCAGGCTTATAAAAGATCTCCCTGAGGAATATAAGGCAAATCTTGGAGGTATAGTTCACAGTAAAAGCCTGACCATCTGGCTTGGACTGGAAAAAGAGTTTCCCAATTTTAATTATACAGGCTCAGAGATCTGGTTCAAGGACTTCGCCTACTGGGCAACTCCTATAAGTAACTATGACCCCTCGCTTGCTCCAAAGGATAAACAGCTTATTGGATTTTCCTTTGTAATAGATGAAAATAAAAGCGAAGAACACGAGATAAAAAAGGCCTACGATACGATCTTCCGTGCCCATCCAAACATTGAAAAATATATTGATATGCGGCACGAACAGATAATGGTTCCGGAAAAAGCCGCGGTTACGATTGACGGGAAATTCGCAGATATTCGAACTCCTGTTCGAAACCTCTATGTGGCGGGCACGGATACTGACAAGCGCAGCATGGGAATTACCCGGGCTGCATATTCGATTATTGAGCTCCTGAAGATTCTTAATGAGGATGGGAATCTTCATTAAAGTATCTGCTTTATGTTATAGTCGGAAAAACAATATCTGCTTAATATTTGAGAACAGGTCAATGATTTATAAGGACAAATCAATGATTTATAAGGACAGATCAATGATTTATAAGGACAAATCAATGATTTATAAGGACAGATCAATGATTTATAAGGACAAATCAATGATTTATAAGGACAGATCAATGATTTATTAAAATTTTTATAAATTGGAAAAAAGTTAGCGATATTTCAGATTTGAGAAGAATATCAAACTTATAAAGTAATATTATACTTTAGATTCAATCCAACAGGCATAATTTCCTCTATTTCTTTTTTAAAGTCTGGAAATTTGTTTTAATTCATTTAAAAAGTTCTTTTCTTGTGAAACAATCTTAGCCTGACCCTGGATGAAAGAATTCTGAGGTGAAAGTGTGAAAGCAGGCTGATAGCTATCATTTTTGATTTTTTGCTGAATACTGCACCGTTAATATTTCTCTTTTTTCAGGTTACGGTGGGATTAATCAAAAACTTTTTATTTATGTAACATTTTTTCGTTTTTCATTCTCTTTTTTATTTTTATAGTGAGATATTCTGGCTTGATTTCAAAGAAATTCAATCAAAATATATTTATATTATATATTGTTGCCCACATAATATTTAACACAAAATATATATAAACATCAGTCCGAAGAATAAGATTTATATATTAAAAAGAGGTAATGAGATTCCGATATCCGATAAGTGGGAAACTAATTCCTGATCGGCCAAACGTGAAAAAGAAGTGATAATGGGATGACAAATACTGAAATCTTTGATAAGTTACGCGACGCAATAGTAAATCAAGACGTTGCAGGTACTCCAGAGCTATGCAAGGAGGCTCTGGCTTTAGGAATTCCGGCACTTGACATTATTACAAAGGGTCTTTCCGTTGGAATGAAAATTGTCGGTGACAAATTCGAAGCTGCCGAGATTTTTTTGCCTCAAATTATGATGTCTGGAAAAGCAATGAGCAATGCAATGGAAGTCCTTACCCCTGAACTTGAAAAGAACAAGAAAGAGGGAGACGAAGCAGGACTTGCCATCACCTTTGTTGCAGAAGGGGATATTCACGACATTGGACACAGGCTTGTTACCACTATGCTCGGAGCAAATGGGTTCCAAATCTTTGACCTGGGAGTTGATGTGCTTAATGAAACCGTTGTCGAAGAGGCTGCAAAGCACAAGGGAGAAAAAGTCCTCTTAGTAGGTTCTGCCCTTATGACCACCTCCATGCTCGGCCAGAAAGACCTCATGGACAGGCTCAAAGAAGAAAAACTCAGGGACAGTGTAAAGTGCATGTTTGGAGGAGCTCCTGTATCTGATAAATGGATCGAAGAAATCGGAGCTGATGCAACTGCAGAAAATGCTGCTGAGGCTGCAAAAGTTGCACTTGAGGTAATGAAATAATCCTGGGAGGCAAAAGACAATGACATTTAGAAAGTCTTTTGATTGCTATGATTTCTACGACAGAGCAAAAGTAGGAGAAAAGTGTACTCTGGACGACTGGGACCTCATGAAGATCCCAATGAAGGCAATGGAACTCAAGCAGAAGTACGGGCTTGACTTCAAGGGAGAGTTTATCCCGACAGACAAGGACATGATGGAAAAACTCTTCAAAGCCGGATTTGAGATGCTGCTTGAGTGCGGGATATACTGTACCGATACCCACAGAATCGTAAAGTACACTGAAGACGAAATATGGGATGCAATTAACAACGTGCAGAAAGAATTTGTACTCGGTACAGGCAGGGATGCCGTCAATGTAAGAAAGAGAAGTGTTGGTGACAAGGCAAAACCAATCGTACAGGGTGGGCCTACCGGTTCTCCAATTTCCGAAGATGTGTTTATGCCTGTTCACATGAGCTATGCCCTGGAAAAGGAAGTAGACACGATTGTTAACGGTGTAATGACTACAGTACGCGGAAAAGCGCCTATTCCAAAAAGTCCTTATGAAGTTCTTGCTGCAAAGACCGAAACAAGGCTAATTAAGAATGCTTGCGCCATGGCGGGTAGGCCTGGCATGGGTGTCTAGGGCCCAGAGACTTCCCTGTCCGCTCAGGGAAATATTTCCGCTGACTGCGCCGGCGGAATGACCTGCACGGACAGCCACGAGGTCTCGCAACTCTGTGAACTCAAGATTGATCTCGATGCAATCTCAGTTATTGCTCACTACACTGCAAACAGTGATATCATTATGGACGAACAGATGCCGATCTTTGGAGGGTATGCAGGCGGAATTGAAGAAACAACAATTGTAGATGTTGCAACCCACATTAACGCTGTTCTCATGAGCAGTGCAAGCTGGCACCTTGACGGCCCTGTACACATCCGCTGGGGTTCAACCAACACCAGAGAGACACTGATGATTGCAGGATGGGCATGTGCAACAATTTCCGAATTTACGGACATACTGTCAGGTAACCAGTACTACCCATGTGCAGGACCATGCACTGAGATGTGCCTGCTAGAAGCTTCAGCCCAATCAATTACCGACACAGCTTCAGGCAGAGAAATTCTCTCAGGAGTAGCATCAGCAAAGGGTGTCGTGACCGACAAGACAACAGGTATGGAAGCCAGAATGATGGGAGAAGTAGCAAGGGCAACCGCAGGTGTGGAAATCTCAGAAGTAAATGTGATACTCGACAAGCTTGTAGCACTCTATGAGAAGAATTACGCAAGCGCACCAGCAGGAAAGACCTTCCAGGAATGTTACGATGTAAAGACCGTAACACCAACTGACGAGTACATGCAGGTCTACGACGGAGCAAGGAAGAAGCTCGAAGACCTGGGACTTGTATTCTAAAATAAAAATAAACATCGTTTGTTAAAATCGAAATTGCTTCTCAAAATAGAAGTCAGTTAAGAAAGTCAGTTAAGAAAGTCAGTTAAGAAAGTCAGTTAAGAAAGTCAGTTGAGAAGTCGCTTAATTCTCCGACTGACTCTGGACTTTAAGTCCAGACTTTCTGACTTTTTGGGTACTTTACACATGCTTTTTCTATACTTTCACGGTCATATTCTACTTCACCTTTGAAACAAGGGACAAAGCCTTTACGACTCGGCAACATTGGTTGGGAGGATGACTCAGGAAGCCACTAAGTCTTTAGCTTAGAGTAGTTCACATGCTTATTCATCATATGTTTTTGCCCTGAAATTGAATTATCAAATAGCCTGTTTAGATCGGGGTGGTCGCACGCAATTTGCTTTTTCTAAATATCACAAAAAACAATCCTAAAAATTTAATGATTTGATAAGAAAATTGGTTTTGGGATGAGTTTATTCATAATTTATGTGCTGATTTAGAGGAACCGATTCAGCTTAGTCCTCTTGAATAAACACTACGGTCTTTGCAACGATATCGTGAAAGGCCTGCTTTTTTGAAGTAAAAAGGATCAGTAGAAAACCTGTAAAAAAGGGAATTACAGCGAAAATTTTCAGAATAAAGCGCTTTGTTGCCTGCGTAAAGGAAATTCTGTTTCCGTTGAGGTCGGTAACAATAATGTTCACAGCTTGCTTGCCCACAGTTGACCTAAGGGTCGAACTCTCCTGAAAGACAAAATAAGCCCACATTGTTAGAAAAAACAGAATATAGAAAAGGGGGTCATCCAGGGTTTCTGTGATTAGCTCTAAAAACATAAAAAGGAAAATAATTACGAAAATGTCGATTATTGAGGCTATAAGCCTCCTAGAAATTCCAGAGTATGGTTGCATCCAAATCTTTCTCATTTAATTTATACAGATGCAGTGCTGAATAATAAAGTTAACTCTATTAATAAAATATAAAAATAGAAAAATGTTGAAAGCATTAGATGTGAAACCCAAACCGATTCAAAGAACATTCATTGAAAAGCAGAGCCGATAATAAAAGAGAAGGTTAAGAAGGTATTACATCTCATAGGAAAGATTCTTACCTTCTCACCTGTTACTCTGTCACTTTTATTACTTTACCGTAATTATTTTTTCTTTGAGATAGGGATTTCGATCTTATCCACCAGTTTCTTTACATCGGTCTTGGTATCTGAGGCAAGCTTTTTTGCACTATCACCGGTCGTATCCACCAGTTTTTCAACCTTTGCGGTGATGTTCTTTACCTCATCCTTTACATCAATTGATTTTATTTCTCCCGAGATTGATTTTATTTCAGCATTTATATTCTTTGCAAGTTTCGAGGCTTCGTCCCCTGTTTTCTTTGCAAGAGTATCAATGTCGCTCCCAAGCTTTCCAACTTTCTCCTGTATTCTACTCTTTTTTCCAGTTTCGGTTTCTTTACTTTCGCTTTCCATTGGTTGTGCCATATAAACCCCTATTTATTTTTGATAAAGATAATTAATTTCTCTCAGAAAGAGAGCCTGTTTTTGTAGACATTTACTTATGGGTTTCCGAAATTATAAGAGTATCTTTAGAAGTAAAAACTGATTTTTGAAAGTAAATCTCACGCTACAAGCTTAATAAAGTATAAATTAAAATAGTATGCTTGTAAAAAGTAAAGCAACTTAATTGATTAAAAGAGTTTATGCAAAACTCCGGCAGGAAAGATATAAGAGCCAAATCAGGATATCGTATTCATAAAAAACTCTCTGCGATAGAGTAAGCCATTGAAAGCTATAGAGGAAATATGCAGACCTTAGTTATATGCATAGACAGGGATAACGATCTGGGCGAAAAAGCAAAACTCGAAACCCCAATAGTAGGACGGGAGGCAAATGTTCAGGCTGCCGTTGCACTTGGGATCGCAGACCCGGAGGATTCTGATACCAACACTATCTTCGGTGGAATCAGGATTCTTGATGAATTACGGGCAAACGGAGCCGATGCTGATATAGTTTCTTTTGCAGGAGACAAAAACGTTGGAGTGATCTCAGACCAGAAAATTGCCGAACAGCTTGAAACATTTCTCAATGTGAATGACGTGCAACGGGCGGTATTCGTTTCGGATGGGGCAGAAGACGAAACGCTTGTGCCTATTGTCCAATCCCGTATGAGAATTGACTCTGTAAAAAGAATTGTAATAATGCAGAGCCAGAATCTGGAAAGTACTTACTATATCCTGAAACATGTTTTTAGCGACCCGAAAATCTCCCAGACTTTTTTTGTACCTTTAGGGCTTGCTTTTCTCATTTATGCAATATTTTTGCTTGCAGATTATCCCGACGGTGCAGTTGTGGGAATTCTTGCAGCTGTAGGGCTTTACATGTTATACAGGGGTTTTGGACTGGACGATCTTGTTGCTCTTGAAAAAGAAAAGCTCTGGGACGCTTTTCTTGAACAGAGAATGGTTTTTATCAGCTATACGGCTTCCTTGCTTACACTCCTTGTAGCAACTGTGTACGGAGCTATGGAAGTATGGAAGCTTTACTCGGCAGATGGAGTATGGTATGAAGGGATCCTTACGCTTGTCTCGGTATTCATCAATGCTTCAGTCTGGTGGTATGCAGGAGCCATGTTGCTTGCCGACCTTGGAAAAATCTTCGATTTAAGGATGGAAAATAAGCCCATTTATAAAAATGTCGCGATTTCTTTATTTGTGATCGCAACAGGGCTGCTCTTCTGGGGTGCAAGTACATACATTTTAGCGACGGCTTCCCTTTCGGAAGGCATTACTAATGATGCATCCGTTGCCCTCCAGTACTTTGTATATTCGGTCGCAGTTGCGATTATTATTGCCCTTGCAGGCATAAAATACAGTGTATCAAACATGGTCTCCGAAAATGAAGAGAAAGGAAGAAATAAAAGAAGGAAAAAACTCGCCTGACCGCAGGCGACCTGCCATAAACTTTGAAGTTCGACGGGGTTAACAAAATCGAAAATGGGGGTGGCAGTAAAAACCGTCAGGAAGATAATAAAATGGAAAAAATACCTGAAAACGTTGAAATTGCAGTGCTCGGTGGTGTCGGTTTTAACTCTTACCAGGAATTTGAAAGCCGGTTAGTAAGCACTCCATATGGAGAGGTTACAGTTTATCTTACTACTGTAAGAGGGAAAAAAGTTGTAGTAATCCCCAGGCATGCAGGAGAAAACCATATTCCTCCTCACAGGATTAATTACAGGGCCAACATCTGGGCTGTGTATTCTATCGGGGCAAAACGTGTAATCTCCACAAATTCCGTAGGGTCAATGCGAGGGCATCCGGTGGGTAGCTTTGTAGTACTTAATGATTTCATAGATTTTACCCGGAACCGGCCTTCCACCTTTTATGATGACAAAACCGTACACGTCGATGTATCTGAGCCCTACTGCCCTGAGATCAGGATAGCCCTTAGAGGCGCTCTGGAAAAACAGGGACTACCATATACCGAAGGAATTTATGCCTGCACGGAAGGCCCACGTTTTGAGACCAGGGCCGAAATCCGCATGATGAACCAATTTGCAGATGTTGTGGGTATGACCGGTGTACCTGAAGTGAGCCTTGCAAAAGAACTCAGCCTCTGTTATGCTTCTCTTGCCATTATCACAAATCAGGCTTGCGGAATGACCACACAGAAACTAACTGCTGACGAAGTTACCGAAGTTGTGGGAAAAGCTCAGGACGCAATCTTTGAGATTGTTTCAGATACAATAGAAAATATTCCCGAAACTCGGAACTGCAGGTGCAGATTTGCTAAGGACGGAGCCTGTTTGTGAAGTACCTATGAGCTTTAGATTAGTGAATTAACTGAGCCAGAGCAACGTCATTAGCTGTCTTAAACCGAATTTGTCACGCTCGACGCAGGAGAGCGGCCTTTCAAAAAAAGAAGTTAAAATAATAGCGTCTTTGTGTTTGTTTTTTAATACAGAGAGATTTCCTGACTCCTGTATGTAAAAAACTTTTTATTTTATTTTTTGCTTCTTCGGCTGGCCCGAGCTGCGCTCGGTAAAAGACTGGTTTTAAACGATAATTATGATTTTTCGGGACTTTTTATCAAATCAGTTATATTTTTAAATAGCAGCTCCTTTAAATTAGTAAATTAACTGAACCAAAGCAGCGTCATTAGTCGTTTTAAACCGAATTTGTCACGCTCGACGCAGGAGAGCGGCCTTTCAAAAAAAGAAGTCGAAATAATAGCGTCTTCGTGTTTGTTTTTTAAGACAAAAAGATTTATTGACTCCTGTATATAAAAAACTTTTTATTTTTGCTTTTTGCTTCTTCGGCCTGGTTAGAGCGTTCTATTTTGTGCAAATATATGTCCAGTGTTCACAGTTTTGAAAACTATAAAATTTACTGTATTCTGTATCTTAAAAGCTTTTTATTTTTGTTTTTTTGCTTTTTTTGCCGAGCCCGAGCTTCGCTCGGTGAAAAACAGGTTTTAGACGATGAATATGGTTTTCTGGGATTTTTACCACATTATTTTTATTTTTGGGGCCGGAAACTCTCTTCAACAACCTCTTTCTATGAGGCTAAAAAACTGAAAACAAAATTCAATTTATTTCAGTTTAATAGTCGCCACCTGTAGCGGGATAGGTTTCTCCAATTCCGTTTTTTCGGTGTCCTCTCCTTCTAACAAACCCTTAACAACCGCTTCCATAAGTTTCTCGCTATCTTCCTGTTCTTTTCGGAGGTTTGATTCAAGTTCATCACACAAACCCATGAACTGCTCAACTTTTTCAACGATACGTTTTTGTTCGGCGAGGGGTGGAAGAGGAATTGGAGTCATCCTAAGTTTGTTTTGGGATATATTCATCTGACTTTCAGCCATTCCAGATTTTTGGCTTTCTATATAGTTTTGTGAGAATCCAGTATTTAAGCAAAGAGTGATGAATTCTGGAAATACAAATTCGTCTAACAAATGGAAACGAATTATTTTGTCAGAGATCATTAAATGAGATCGAGTATCTTTTACTAAACAACAAATGCCCACCCGATTTTTAGGTCCTGCGCGAGTTATTAAAATATCTCCTACTTTTACTTCATACTGAGGACGAGGAATTAAATTTTCTGGTAGCTGTTTGTGTTCAGTCCATAGGAACATTAATGGCTGTACAGAAGTAGTTTTTAAAACTCCCCAAGTATCCTCATCTTCAGTAGGATGATTTCTACATGCTGGGCTCCATCCCGCATCCATAAACAAAATTATGCTATCTAAGTTTACGAATTCCCACTTTTCTGGTAAGGTAGGCACATCATCTGTCGCCTCTAATGGTGATAAAGATTTAGTTCCTTTAATTTTCCCAGCTTTAATCAGATTCTTCTTGTCACTATTTATTTTCTCAATCAAAACACTCGCCGGCTCATCCTCTGGATTTTGAGTCACTAATTTTCCCTGAACCGCAAGCTGAAGAATTGCCTGCTTTAATCTTTCTACATTTTCAGGGTTGTCATAGAGAAGATCAAAATTTTCGCAGATATGCTGCCAGCGTTGTTCAAATTCATCCTGTTTTTCTGCGCTGAGCATCCTGTCAAGGGCAGCGCTGTTGAGCTTACTTTGGATTTCTTGTTTTTTCTGGCGGCGGGCTTCGAGTTTGTCGCAGAGAGCCATCAGTTCTTCAACTTTGGAGACAATGCGTTTTTGTTCGGCTAGGGGTGGAATTTTTATGATAAGTCCATAGGC
Organism: Methanosarcina barkeri MS; assembly: GCF_000970025.1. GTDB lineage: Archaea > Halobacteriota > Methanosarcinia > Methanosarcinales > Methanosarcinaceae > Methanosarcina > Methanosarcina barkeri. The sequence continues at coordinate 2,411,448 of NZ_CP009528.1, read as the reverse complement.
ATCCTGTCTATTGAGTCCAGGTATAGCTGTAGCTTTGTTAAACTTTCCAAGATCGAGCGTCTTAAATAAATAATAACTAAAAAAGAGATCTAATCCTTTTTTTGGCGTTACAAAATAAGTTGTGTCTATTGGCCAGAAAGGTTTATCCGATAAATTAACTGCCCCAGCTGATCCTTTACGTCCTATTATTAAAGAAGGCTTATCTACAAGGTATTCAGTGTGAAATCCAACAATTCCGTTTGAACCATATACAGGAAATTCTCCTTCACTGTTACGATATTTTTCAGATAAACTTTTACCGTATTCTATATCATATACTTGCCCAAGTCTTACAGTTTCCCAATTGTTGGGAACTTCAAAATGAATATCATCTTTAGTGACAGGATGTAATTGTTTAGATCCATTATTTTTTTCTTTTTTATTTAGCTTCTTTTTTTCAGTTTTTATTCTTTCAACTAAGATAGAAGCAGGTTCATCATTCGGGTCATGTGGCACAAGTTTTCCCATAACCGCGAGCTGCAAAATAAGTTCTCTCAGTTTCTGGACTCCATTCGGCGCATCGGCAAGGAGTTCAAAGTTTTCGAAAAAAACGTCCGGGTTCATGCGGATTTCCCTGCCAGAGCGGTCATGAGTTCGTTTTTCAGCGCGTTTCGGGTTTCTTTGATTTCGGAAAGGAGGGCCCGGTACTTTTTGAGAAGTTCTTCAGGGTCTCCGAGGTCGTCTTCAGATTCATTGGGGTTTTTGATATCGAGGTTATAGTTGCTGGCGATTACATCTTCGATTTTGACTTTCCAGGCATGTTCGTTTTCTTTTCGGTTATTCCACCAGGCTTTTTCCGGGGCGAATTCTTCTATCCGCATGGGTTTGGTTTTGGAGTAGGACTTATAGCCGGCCGGGTAAGGGTGTTCATAGTACCAGATTTCTTTTGTGGGTTCGCCTTTTGTGAAAAAGAGGAGATTGGTTTTTATGCCGGTGTAAGGGTTGAAGACGCCGTTTGGAAGGCGGACTATTGTATGCAGGTTGCACTCCTGAAGGAGTTTTTCTTTAATGCGAGTCTTTACGCCTTCCCCAAAGAGGGTTCCGTCAGGGAGGACTATTCCGCAGCGGCCTCCGTCTTTAAGAATATGGGCAATCAGGACTAAGAAAAGGTCAGCAGTTTCGCGGGTCTGGAAATTTGCGGGAAAATTTGTCTCTATCCCATCTTCTTCCATGCCGCCAAAAGGAGGATTCGTTACTATCACGTCTACGCGCTCTTTTGGGGTGTAATCGCGAAGAGGGCGAGCAAGGGTATTGTCGTGATGGATGCGGGAAGGAACTTCTATTCCGTGTAAAAGCATATTCGTTATGCAGAGCAGATGTGGAAGCTGCTTTTTCTCAACGCCTGAAATGGATTCCTGCAAAATCCGGTGGTCTTCCACGGATTTCACGTATTTCTTGCGGATGTGCTCGATTGTACTCGTTAGAAAACCGCCTGTTCCGCAGGCAGGGTCAAGGACTTTTTCGCCTAGCCTGGGGTCAACCATGTCCACCATAAACTGGGTAACGGCTCTTGGAGTATAGAACTCGCCTGCGTTGCCTGCGCTCTGCAGGTCTTTGAGGATTTTCTCGTATATCGAGCCGAAGGTGTGCAGGTCTTTTGAACTCGTAAAATCGATCTCGTTGATTTTGTTTATGACCTGGCGGATCAGGGTTCCGTTTTTCATGTAGTTGTACGAGTCTTCAAAAACGTCTTTTATGACAAAGCCTCTCGGATCGTCATCTTCGGAAAAAGAGAGATTTTTCAGGGTTTTGAAGAGTTTTTCATTGACAAAGTCCAGCAAAGTGTCTCCGGTTATGCCTTCAGGGTCTTTCGCCCAGTTCCTCCAGCGCAGTTCTTCAGGAATCGGAGAGACGTAATTTTCGTCCTCAAGTTCGTATTCTTCTTCCCTCGCATCGAAAATCTTCAGGAACAGCATCCAGCCAAGCTGGCTTATGCGCTGAGCATCGCCGTCAACACCTGCATCTTTCCGCATAATATCCTGAATCGTTTTGACTGTAGTATCCAGAGACATGTTTTTTCCCGCACTTAATTTCTTTTTGACTATTCGGTGATTCCAAGTTATTTGTTTTTGATAGCTGCAATATGAGGAGTTAAACCGTTACCTAAAATTAACCGCCAACAACTATTTTGTAATCCCACATAAGTCCTTCGAATCGTATTCTCTTCAAATTCAATTGAGAATTTTTCAACTCGAAAAACATGCAACAATTTTATCATACAGTTATAAAGTTGAATGCATCACTAGAAGTTGTTTCTCAAATTTAATTAAATTTTTAAATTTTCAGTAAATACATGAAATTTACTTTTACCCATACAATTTGAAGAGGATATTTCGAATCAGCCTCACAACGTATAAATCTGGTTTTCAAGCCCTTTGACTGCCTCAAGATAGTTATTCTTGCCCTCAAATCGTTTTATAATTTCCAGTGGGGTTCCCATCCTGTCAAATGGCTGGACTTTGAGCACGTTCAGGCTTTCAAGATCTTCAATCCCATCATCCGCATACTTATCCAGAAGCGCGTCAAGGACTTCCTGTGCATTTTCCCCGTATTTACTAAAATAATCACTCTTTTTGACTCTATCAGCCCTTTCCTTCCTGCTCATCGGCGGACGGTCAAAAGCAACATGGCAAATCAGGTCAAAGGGGTCAAGGTCCTTTCCGACCTCTTCTGCAAGCGCATCGAACAAAACTCCTCTTTCTTCAAGTTCTGAGATAATCTCCTGCTTTTTTTCGGCTTCGTTCCAGTACTTCAAAAAAGAGTCAAGGGACTCAAAATCCTTGAGCAGAGTCTTTCGAGTATAATCTTTCAAGGACTCAGTAATCAATTTTCCATCAGGACCATAGTACTGTGTGCGTTCTATGACCACGTCAACATCCACATCATTCACAAAATACTTTTCCCTATTATTTTCTTCGTCCATGTCTCTGGACTTCCCAGACCCATTCTCGCCTTCAAAATCGTAAATCTCCACTGGCTCGCCATCAAAATCAGGATCAGCAAACAGCTCTGTTGCTTTCTTGAAGTCCATTATTGTAAAATAGAATTTTCCGTAATCCTCATTTATCCTTGTACCCCTGCCTATTATCTGCTTGAATTCGGTCATTGACTCTATGCGTTTATCAAGCACTATCAGCTTGCAGGTCTGAGCATCCACTCCTGTACTCATTAATTTTGAAGTGGTGGCAATTACAGGGTAGCGGCTTTCAGGATCAATAAAATTGTCAAGTTCGGCTTTTCCTTCGGGGTTATCTCCTGTAATTCTCATAACATATTTTCGATTTTCACCTGTAAGGTCCGGGTTTTCATTAACAATAGCTTCTCTCATGCGCTCTGCATGATCTATATTCTCACAAAAAACGATAGTTTTGTCAAAACGGTCGTTAGCTTTCAAAAATTCCGTAACTTTTTTTGCGACCAGTTCAGTCCTTTTCTCAAGCACAAGGTTCCGATCAAAATCTTTCTGGTTGTAGATCCTGTCTTCTATAGGAGTGCCATACCTGTCGACCTGATTCTTTTCCGGCCTCCAGCCTGCAAGGTCTTTGTCGAGGTCAATGCGGATAACCCTGTAAGGCGCAAGGAATCCATCTTCAATCCCCTGTTTCAGGGAATAGGTATAGATCGGTTCTCCGAAATAATGGATATTTGAAACATCTTTAGTTTCCTTCGGGGTTGCGGTCAGCCCTATTTGCGTTGCCGAGGAGAAATATTCAAGGATTTCTCTCCATACAGAATCTTCAGCTGCACTTCCCCTGTGGCACTCGTCAATAATTACAAGGTCAAAAAATTCCGGAGAGAACTGCTTGTAGATATTTTTATCTTCTTCTGTTCCGGAAACCGCCTGATAAAGAGAGAGATAAATCTCGTATGACTTCTCAACCTCATGATTCTGAATTTTTGTCATGGCGTTTCCAAAATGCTTGAAATCGTTAATCCGTGTCTGTTTAATGAGGATATTCCGGTCTGCCAGATAAAGAATTCTTTTCTTTACCCCTGCTTTCCAGAGACGCCAGATAATCTGAAAAGCTGCAAGTGTTTTTCCAGTACCTGTTGCCATAACAAGCAGGATGCGGTTCTGACCTTTCGCGATTGCTTCTACTGTGCGGTTAATTGCTATGCGCTGGTAATATCGTAGTGATTTCCGATGGTCAATAAAATAATTCTGAGTTACAATTTTCTGCCTGCCTTCATCAAGCCCCTTCCATTCACAATACTTCTGCCAGAGAAACTCAGGAGACGGAAAACTTTCCAGCGGAATTTCCGCCTCAACCTTTCCGAAAGTGCCTGTCCGGTCGTGAAACAAAAAGGCGTCCCCATTAGAGCTGAACGCAAAAGGAACGTCCAGCATCTCAGCATATAGAAGTGCCTGCTGCATTCCATCTCCCAGTGTATGTGTATTCTTTTTAGCCTCAACTACCGCAAGAGGAATGTTTGGCTTATAGGAAAGAACGTAGTCGGCTCTCTTTGGCTTTCCCCTGCTTGTGGTCGAGCCTTTTACAATAATCCTACCGTTTGTAAGTTTCACCTCTTCCCTGATTTGGCGTTCTTTCCAGTTAGCCTGTTTTATTGCAGGCGTGATAAATTTCGTACAGATGTCTCGTTCACTCAGTTCCTTTTTGTCTATATCTTCCATCTGGCAGTCATCCGACAGATTTTGCTATATTATAATATAACTTGTTTGTTTATTTCATTACGTCAACTATTTAATTTTTTACGTTTTTATATTATTTGTGACTTTGTATTTTTGATACTCTGCATATTTTATTCTAAGATGGAGCTTGTCACGCTCGACGCAGGAGAGCGGCCTTTCAAAAAAGAAGTTAAAATAATAGCGTCTTTGTGTTTGTATTTTAATACAGAGAGATTTACTGACTCTTGTATGTAAAAAGCTTTTTATTTTTGTTTTTTACTTTTTCTGCCTGGCCCGAGCTTCGCTCGGTGAAAAAAAGGTTTCAGATAATGAATATGGTTTTCTGGAATTTTTATCACATTATTTTTATAAGCGGTGGCGGATATGCTCCCTTTGCTTGCAGCGAGTGCACCAGCTCAACTTTGACGTCTCCTAACCATTCTTGTGTACAATTACAGTTAAAACAGCCATCTTCCCATATCTTGTGACTCGATTAAGCAATCCTGACGTGTGTCACAGGTACAAACGAACGTTTATCCTATTCGGTAACAGCACTTAGACATGCTCAAGTCACAAAATTGATCAGGAATTTTTCTGGAGCCTATGACATATGGCGTTTTTTTGCGAGCTGTTTTATGAACAAAAATAATGATAAGTCGACTTATTTAAGACCGTCTTTAATTACTGGTGTTAAGCCTGATGGTGTTAAGAATCTTCTTGTTTTCTCTATAAATATTGAATGATACGCTTTAGATCAAATTAATGTAGATTTATTGTTTTATCTGGATTCTTGCTTTCAAAATATGCATGTCTATTTGCGGGAAGTGTTTTTCTGCAAACTACGGAGGCATAAACGATATGCAATGACCTGTCTTATTTATAATTTCTGAATAAAGAATCTAATTGAGGTTTATTACTTTTTTTAGATTTATTAATAAATCTGTAAAAGTACTTAATTTCTGACTACTGGCAGCTTTCGACACAAAGCATTTAAAGAATAATGTTTTTGTTGAAGATAATGCAGTAACAGCATGGGTGAGACCTTAATCACCCTCCATTTTTAATAAGAAGAGATAACTATGCCTCTCTCACAAATTAATCAAAAGATAATACTTGTCTTATTTTTAGTCTTTGTCATTTCAGCATTATATATTCTATCTGCAAATAAAGAAAAATATTCTGACACTTTTCTGGGTAATGATAATAGTTCAATAACCAATGTACATCCAGGAGATTCTATACAGCAAGCAATAAACAATACCAGTCCATGTGGCACTGTTACCGTTTATCCGGGATTATACAAGGAGAACCTGGTTGTAAACAGACCTTTGATTATAATATCAAATCCAGGAGAAACGAATAATACTATTGTTCAGGCTGCAGACCCAGAAGAAGATGTATTCAATGTAACTGCGGACAACGTGACGATAAGCGGATTCAACATAAAGGGAACAACGAGTAAAGCCGGTATCTACTGTAGCGGGTCAGGTGGCAATATAACTGGAAATAAGCTAAGTTATAACAATTATGGAGTTTACCTTAACGATTCAAACAGGAGTATTCTGGAAAATAATGAAGTGAATAACAATTCAGTTGGAATCTATCTAAGGAATTCTAGTAATAATCAATTAAAAAGTAACAAAATATCATGTGTTGGAATATTTGTCGGATTAGATAATAATGCAACGGGAATTTATCTCGAAGATTCAGATAACAACAAGTTGATGAGTAGCACCATATCAAAGTTATGGGATGGTGTAAACCTCACTGATTCTTCTAATAATGAGCTAAATAATAACTCAATCTTACAGAACTATCTTATTAATTCGAATAATAATAAAGTTTTGAATAACACTATTGAAAAACTTGGATACTCATATTCAGTTGTTCTTGCAAATTCTCAAAATAACACGTTACAGGGTAACACTGCAAGTCCAAATACTGAAATTAAAGTATTCTATAGCTTTGACAGTAAAAACAATACCTTTGAAGGTGAACGGTATACAGTAAACGAACAAGGGTCTAGATGTGTATACAGGGAAAGATAATGAAAAGCAGTTTGCATGTTGATATCTTGACTTTTTTAATTTAAATCTATCTCGGTAGAGTTGCAGCTCTGCAGTCCGAGTCTCGTCACCCAAGTTCCGTCACCCGAGTGCCGTCTAGGAAGGACGGTGTCCTTTTTTACTAAATTATTTATATATCTAGGCAGTGGCTTTCCCTAATAAACTCTAATGATCCTTTTCATAATTTTCAGGAGCCTTCTAGTTTTTGTGTTTAGCTTGTGGCGACGTAGTCGTATTTTATGCTGATCGCCATATAACCGCAATGTGCGCATTTATAGTGCCTAATTGTTATAAAAATATTCGGGTACTCAAAATGGATATCAGGGGATCTGTATTCTACTAAAGCAAACTTTTTTCCGCATCCTCTGCAGGTTTTTCTATTTTTGTTAATATTCTTTGGTTTGGACTTTGAATTTCTCTGGTCAATTTTGATCTTGATATCTTCACTATTGCAGTACTTGCACTTCATGTATCTTGTTGTTGTTTCTTCATATTTGTCGTAAGTACTTACAATTTTAATAAAAGGTTTTTTAATTTCCTCATAGGCAAATTCCCTATCACATTTTTTACATCTGGAAATATTGTAGTAATTCTCAATTTCATCCAGATATAAGGCAACAAAGACAAATATCATGCCTGCAAAGAACAACGGCATCCATAAAAGCAAGTAATCCTTTTCTAAAATCATTTTTAATATTAGTAGAAAGAATAATAACATGTAGACAGACTTTGTCAATACTTTCAGAGTAGTGATCGTTTCTAAACCTAATAGATTGATCAGATTCGGAGCTCGTTCTTTAGGAAAGTTGTAAAAATCTCCTTCAAAGCTTATTGTCAACGTTCCTGTCTCTCTGTCCAACTCATAACAGGCGTCATCCAGATATCTCTTGTTTATACCTACTGGGAATTCTACATATTTGGGCTTGCTCAATATATCAATGACCAGCTTTTAATTACCTAGCTGTTTTCGGAATGATACATAACTATATATCCGAATAAGATAATCTTTTCGTTTAACTATACTTATTTTTCAAAACTAAATAGCAGAATTTAATTATACATCATTTTTCTGATTCAATTCGTTTTGAGGCTAAAAAATTAAAAATAAAATCTAATTTATTTCAGTCAAATAATCACTGTCTGCAGCGTGATCAATTAGTCCAATTCTGTTTTTGTCACACAAGCAATGCGACTTTTCAGAAAAAAAGTAGAAAAAAATCGTTTCATTGCTTTTGTTTTCTAATAAAGGAAAATTTATTGATTCTCACCTGTTAAAAGTTCTTTGTTTTTGTTTTTCTTCCTGGAACTGACCCAGCGCTCTATTTTCTGCAATAGATGTTCAGTGTTCACAGTTTCAATAAATACAAAATTTACTGTATTCTGTATTTTAAAAGCCTTCTATTTTGTTTTTTGTTTTTTTCTACTTGGGCCGAGCTTCGCTCGGTGAAAGACAGAGTTCAGACGATGAATATGTTTTTCCGAGACTATTTTCCATATTATTTTTATTTTTGGCATACTGCCTGATGAACCTGATGCCTTTTCCGCAAAATCAAAATTGAACTGGCTCATTTCGCTGCATTCCCATTACTTTCGTTTTCGAGAACCTCATTCTCTACACTTTTATTTTCCAGAATTCCATATCCACTATTTTTGTTCTCTGGAATTCCATTCTCCAAGTTTTTATTTTCCAAAGTCGCATTCCCTGCACTTTCATTCCTTTCAGAACCATTACCCGTACCCGCATTGCAAACTTCACTGATGTTGTTGGTTTCTTTAATCAGATTCTGCAGTTATAGGAAAATTCTCATCCTTTTCATCCAGATTAACTGAAGACAGGTTAGACGAACCGCCACCAGGAGAACTAGATAATTGTAATTGCGTATTTGACGTATTTTCATTCCTCAAATCCTGTATTCGAGGGCTTATATCTCCCCTAATCTCTAGCTGGACCCTGAAAGAAGGAAAATTCGTGTCATTGTTTTTTGATATGTTAAATGAAGGAAATGTCAGCTCCAAGCCTGTTTTTGATAGTATCAGGAGCCCTGCTATTAAAAATAGGAAAAACAACAAGTGTATCCTGCAATTCTTTTCTTTTACCAGGTTTTATTCTTTTTTGGAGGCGCTTCCAGAGTTTTTTGAAAATCGCTACCTTGAGTATTATCAAGATTAAAAACATTCCTGTACTCTTTTAGACTGTACTCTTTTAGACTGTACTCTTTTAAATTTTCCTTTTGAATTTTCCTTTTGAATTCTGCCTCTCATTTCCACCGGATTTACCTTTTTATCATTCGCTGCAGAAGATCGAATTTTTCCGCCTTCAAACATAAAATCAGGGTCAAGTTCTCCAGGGCCAACCGATATATCAGTTTGCGAAGGATAAAGGGACAGAGCAAGGCTGAATATCTGAAAAAGGACGGGTTTTAGCTTAAAAATCAAACCGGTAAGCAGAAATCCTCAAATTCAGAAGCCGAATCCTCAAATTCAGAAGCTGAATCCTCAAATTCAGAAGCCGAATTTTGCAATTTCACCCACTCTCCAGGGAAAAATCTGGGTGATTCCCTGTTGCTCCTCAGGCAAATCCTTTGAAGCTTGAGGAGATAGGGTTGCATCCACGCTTACGGTATAAAAATAAATAGGGACTCTTTTTGCAAGGTTCTGTATTTCCCGGAATGTGTAAATTCTGTCAAGGAGGCTGTAGATCTCAGCCTCAATTTCCCCGGCTTTTTCGGAATTATCCGGAATTTCGGAAAGGTCTTTTAATTTATCTGTTTTGGTCAGCACAAGAGCATAGAACTTATCAGGCCCAAGCTGATCCATGAGCCGGAAATAGTGCCCGAAAAGGGTTGTCAATTCTTTTCTTCCTTCTCCGTGATAATCCAGGATATAATCGCCATCTACCAGAAAAATAACCTTTCCAGCAGTCTTCATTTTTTTGTAGATACAGGCCAAAATAAGGTTATGAAACTGATCCCCAGCTTCCTTTGCATATTTGTTTTTCAGAAGCTCAAGAAAACTTAGAGTCCCTATTTGCCTGTGAAGAGCTTCCACACTGAACCCAGGCAGCTTTTCATTTCCAGATAGTTTTTCATTCCCAGATAACTTTTTATTTCCAGATAGTTTTTCGTTTCCGGATAGTTTTTCATTCCCAGATAACTTTTCAGTCAGGCTGCGGAGCGCTCGATAGTACTTTTTCGGTTCCAGGTCTTCGGTATATTCTCCACCATAGTCAATAAAAGTAAACTCTACTGGAAGTAAGCCATTCTTTTTTCCTCTAAGTTCATAAATTGCTAGGTCTGTACGGTTGGTACTTTTTGGAGTTATTCCTCCCTCAAGTTCAGCAAGCATGGATTCAATCCTTAGTTTTTTTTCGCTTTTCTTAGAGAGCTGCCAGACTTTTTCCTCTTCTCTATCGGAAGACAAAATAATTTCCCTGTGGGTTCCTTCATAAAAGTCCACAAAATGGCTGTATAAGGCAAGCAGTAGAAGGGTCTTGCCTGAATGTGAGGGTCCGTAAACAAAGATCTCAGAAGCCTGAATGCCCCGAATGAAAGTTGTTGACATCAGCAGGAAAAAAACCGCCAGAAAAGCTATCCCGAGATTATTAAGTTCTTCGGAACTAATTTCGAAGGCCTGCCGTATTCCTTCGATTGAAAACGGGTATACGAATTCGAGAAGCCTTATAAGAAGGTAACAGCTGAGAACAAGAAAGAAAAATCGAGACCCTGACCTGGCATATCTGGCAAGGGAACTGAACTGGTTTCTGGAAAGGACCTGAAAATCGAGTAGGCTCCCTGCAAAAAATCCCAAAACAAGGCCGTTTGTGTTTAAAAAATCATGCTGCGAAAGAAGGTGGAGTACAGGCAAAAAGCCTGCAAACAAAAAAAGGCTTCCTCTCCTTGACTGCTCGTGCAGAGCCAGCCCGAAAGCATTTGCAATCAGGAAAGCCGGGATGAAACTCAGCCAGAAAACTCCAGGCCCTGAAATGCTCGGAACTTCAATCCGTCCTCCGTAAGTTATGAGAAGAAAGGATAAAAGCAGGATAAAACCGGCTGCAGGCAGTTCAGAGAGCAATCTCCAGTTTCCTTGAATCCTCATGCTGTAATGCCTCTTTTATGCTTTTTTCCTCGTATAGCCTGTTGATCCTTTCTCCTACATTTCCACCTCTCTTTTCCAGGTTTGCCAGTTCTCCGGCCTCTCTGAGGTCCAGAAGTGCTTTTCGAGTAATGTATTTCCCTTCCTGGAGTTTCAGAACGTGGTGAAGTACGTTATCCTTATTGTTTTCATATACTTCCCAGAAGCCGCCTCCAGCGGTCAGAGGAGATATATTGTCCAGAAAACCGGACGCAGAGAAGAAGGTAAGGGCAATATCCCAAGACCCTGTATAGTTGTGGGTTGCAAGTTTTGCATCATTGATGTTCTTTAAGGCAAGGGTCCCGTTTATTTCATCTTTGATTGCATCAGCTATGCGTTCGCTTGTAAGCTGGCTTGAGATGTAGGATGACCTTGAGGAAACAACAAGAGCGGCTTTTCCGAAGTTCCAGCGTTCAGTCGCGCTGATAGGGATCATCAGGTTGTGAACCCCGAGCTTGTAGCTTTCAACAAGGTTCTTGTATGTGACCAGAATTTCCTCAATGAGTTTATCAAGTTCATGTTTTCCACTGTCATCCCAGTCAAGGTCAGTCATGTCAGAACTTGCATCGATAAGGGAGAGAA